>JBCDAQ010000334.1:0-1502 GCA_039185285.1 Pseudomonadota bacterium | reverse complement strand
CAACTACGACGTGAACGATGATCTTCAGCTCAATGCCCAAATACTCAACGTGGGCGATCGGGACCGGGCGTTTGACGAAGGCGTCGATGCTTATCCTTTCGAAGGCTACACGCAGGTTGATGTCGGTGCTTTCTACGACGTAGGCCCCGGCACGCTTGGGGTTCAGATCACCAACCTTCTCGACAAAGACTACATCACGGTCGGCAACCAGACCTATGTGAACAACCTCATCTTCGCACCGCGCGTGGTCGGGGCTCCTGGTCGCCAACTGATCGTAGCCTACAACCTGACCTTTTGAGGTCCTGCTTGTCGTTCCTGATGCCTCCCAGCCGCCCTGAGAGCTGCTAAGCATCTGTTGCGAAACCGGGGCGGAGCTGCATAGGCTCCGCCCGCTATGGCTGGAAAGCGCACACGCTGGCAAATTTCAGAAGAAGAGATCCTGCGAGAAGGCCTTTTTCTCGCTCGGGAGGTCGGTCTTGAGTTCTCGATGCGTCAACTCGCTGATCGACTGAACACCTGGCCCAACGCCATCTATGTCTACTTTAAGGATAAGCGGGAGTTGCAAATTGCTCTCATCGACGAGATCTTCCGGGAGTATCTTGAAAAGGTACCTGTTGAAGAGCTTCTCGACTTCAATGTGCCCTGGGACGAGCGCTTCCGATACGTTGCAACCACACTTTATGATCATATGACAGACTATTACCGCGCCGGTTATCTCATCTCGCATTTTGGAATGGTCGGCACAAAGAGCGGGATGGATTTCTTTCGCGCACTGTTCGCCATTGCGTTTTCGGTGGGTCTCCCCATCGAACGTGCCGTGGCGATATTTCACGCTGCCTCGACATATGTCCTCCAAATCATCGAACTTGGATCAGCAGGCAAACAAAATATCTCCAACAGCGATGCTCTCGATTTTGAGAAACTCAGCGATGGTCTGCCGGACGAGTTGAGCAAACCGATCATCAAAGTGATGAACCAAGGTGCCCGTGATCGCCTGATCAACGGTGTCGACGCCTTTATCCTAGCAGCTCAGACTGAGGCTGGACAATCCGCAAAAGGATGAAAGCTCTTCGACCTGCTTTGGCGGCTCTTAAGAAAGATCAACCCAGGAAAACGTCAACACGATTCGTGCTGCTTGGTGGGGCCGAAGGTGGAGAGCAGATGCTCCCCACCTTCGTCTTTGATGGTCAGAACCGGAAGCTGACATCAAAACCATAGGAGAGCGGACGACCTTGGAAGCCTAGATCAAAACCCGTTCCCGCAAACTCAGCCGGGTTGAAATCGACGTAATACTCTTCATCCAGCAGATTGCGCGCCCAAAGCGATGCGCTCCACGCGTCTGTGCGAATGGTCCCGCGAAGATTCAGCAAGTCAATCGGATCACGGACATCCTGGTTGTCGATTTGCCAATAGCGATCGCCTTGACGCTCGTAGTCCAGCCGAAAAACGCCTTCCAGATCGGTGGTGATCGCATGCACATACTGCGCGCCTAAACTGACAGT
>JBCDAQ010000333.1:0-1521 GCA_039185285.1 Pseudomonadota bacterium | reverse complement strand
GGCGTCTTCCAGGTCGAATCCCGCGCACAGATGAACTTCCTACCGCGCATGCGACCACGTACTTTTTATGATCTCGTGATCGAAGTGGCTATTATCCGTCCAGGTCCAATCCAAGGGGATATGGTACATCCCTATTTGCGACGCCGGAACGGAGAAGAGCCGGTATCGTTTCCCTCAGACGAACTGGGCGAAGTCTTGGGAAAGACCATGGGCGTGCCGCTTTTCCAGGAACAAGCCATGCAAATTGCCATTGTTGGTGCGGGGTTCAGTCCAGAGGAGGCCGACCGTCTGCGCCGCTCTCTCGCAACCTTCAAAAAGCATGGCAATGTTTCGGAGTTCCGGGGACGCTTTATGAAAGGCATGCGTGCCAACGGCTATGATGACGACTTCGCGGAACGTTGTTTTTCCCAGATCGAAGGTTTCGGCTCTTATGGCTTCCCCGAAAGCCACGCCGCGTCGTTCGCGCTTCTTGTTTACGCGTCCTCCTGGCTTAAACGACACCATCCCGGCATCTTTGCGTGTGCGCTCTTAAATTCTCAGCCGATGGGCTTTTACGCGCCAGCTCAGATCGTACGCGATGCGCGCGAGCATGGTGTCGAGATCCGTCCTCCCGACATCAACGCCTCTTATTGGGACAATGTGATGGAGCGTCGGATGGATGGATCTTTGGCTCTGCGTCTTGGGTTGCGCCAGATCAAAGCTATGGCCGAAGAGGATGTCGCCTGGATCGTGGCCGCCAGAGGTAACGGGTATCGTGGTGTCGAGGATGTTTGGCGTCGGGCCGGTGTGGGGCCTCGCATACTGACCAGACTGGCCGAAGCAGACGTCTTTGCAGGGATTGGTCTTACACGTCGCGAGGCGCTTTGGGCGGCAAAAGCCCTTGCGTCAGACACACCTTTGCCTCTCTTTTCCGGTGATATCGATGGCGAAGGCATTTTTGAACCCGCTGCGCATTTACCGAAGATGACGGAAGGTGAAAACGTGGTTGAAGATTATGTCGCCATGCGCCTAACCCTACGCACTCACCCAATGGCATTTCTCCGTGAGAGGCTCACACCGAGCTCCGGGCGACCACCGCCCAATACGCCCCCAAGCGAACCGAATTCAAAGCTTCCTCGTGCACGACATCCTCGCAATGTTCGTCACTTCTGACACACCTTGTCAGGAGACCGGCCTGACAACGGCACTCCGCCAAAGTAGCGTCATCCCATGACAGATCTCGCCAAGCCCCGCTGTTTCGGCTCCGCCAACGCCCTTTATGCCGAGTATCATGACGAGGAGTGGGGCGTGCCTGTGCACGACGACCGAACTCTCTTCGAAATGCTGATCCTTGAGGGCGCACACGCTGGGTTATCCTGGGAGACCATTCTCCGGAAACGGGAGGGGTATCGAAAGCAATTCCACAATTTCGACGTCGATCTTGTGGCCCAGATGAGCGACGAACAGCTCGATGCGGCCCTCCATAACGCCGAGATCGTGCGCCATCGCCAAAAGATCGCCTCGACGCGTAAGAACGCGCAG
>JBCDAQ010000332.1:0-1596 GCA_039185285.1 Pseudomonadota bacterium | reverse complement strand
GGATGAGGATCTGGATCACTTGGCGGCTGAAATGCTGGCCCTTCCGGTGATGGTGAAAGCGGCATGAAGCTGGGGTTCATTGGTCTGGGCAATGTCGGGGGCAAGCTGGCTGGTTCTTTGGTGCGGAACGGGTTGGAAACCACAGTCAGAGACTTGGACCGCGCGGTCGCTGAGAGGTTTATCGCCCAGGGCGCATTATGGGGCGATAGCCCGGCTGATATGGCCCGGGACTGCGACATCGTGATCACATGCCTGCCATCGCCTGCTGCATCGGCGGCGGTGATGGAGGCTGAAGACGGCATTTTGGCGGGTATGACCCAAGGCACGATCTGGGCCGAAATGTCCACAACCGACGAGGCCGAGGTGAAGCGCTTGGGTGCGTTGGTCGAGGCCCGGGGCGGTCACGCCGTCGATTGTCCGGTCAGCGGCGGATGCCACCGTGCCGCAACCGGCAACATCTCGATCTTTGCGGGGTGCTCGCGCGATGTGTTCGAAAAGATGCTGCCGGTGCTGACCACGCTGGGCAGACGGGTGCTGCATACCGGCGCGTTGGGCTCGGCCTCGGTCCTGAAGGTGCTGACTAACTATCTTGCCACCGCAAACCTGATCAGTTGCTGCGAGGCTTTGACCGTGGCGAAAGGCGCGGGCATGGATCTGAACACGGCCTTCGAGGCGATGCGGATTTCCAGCGGGACTTCCTTTGTGCATGAAACCGAAAGTCAGGTGATCCTGAACGGGTCGCGCGATATCAGTTTCACCATGGACCTGGTGTCGAAGGATATCGGGCTGTTTCAACAGGTGGCCGACCGCGCGGGCGTGCCGCTGGAATTGAACCCGGTCATGATTGATATCTTCAAAGACGGGGCGAAGCGATATGGGCCGCGGGAGTTCAGCCCGAACATCATCCGCCGCCTGGAAGATGCGACCGGTTTGGACATCACTGCGCCCGGCTTTCCGGCCGAGATCGAAGACGACGAGCCGGAAGAGGCAGGCTATGAGGTGATCCCCGACCGGGGCTAGGCGCGGCTTAGGATATTCGAGGTTCGGGGGCACGCGCTTGTGATCTTGGCCCGGATCCTCTGGCGATCCCGTTGAGGGCGCGATAGGCTCGGCGTTAATCAACCGTGGGAGGATCCAAAATATGTCGATCGTGATCAACCTTCATCTGAAGGCCAAAGAGGATCAATATCAGGCGCTGCATCAGACACTTATCGCAATCCTGCCCGATACGGCGGCGCGGGACGGCGCCGCGTTAATCTCGTGCTGTGCAAATCCTGAGGACAATTCGTTTCTGATCCACGAGGTCTGGGACAGGAAAGAAAGCCAGGAGGCCTATATGGGGTGGCGCCAGGAACGCGGCGACATCGATACTTTGATGGGCATGCTGCGCGAGCCACCCGTGTTCGAAGAACGCGAGCATATGCCCTTCTGAATTCGGGTGTGTTATGCGAGGGCTCTTATCTGATGGTGTTTGTCGGATCACGTGGCATATGTGGTCCGCTTGGCGGCTTTGGCCGAAGCGGCCAAGCGGTGGGGACTGGGCTGCAGGGCGCTGGTCGTTTGGGACCGAAGGGCAGTGAAGCCATCCCCGCCTTT
>JBCDAQ010000331.1:0-1619 GCA_039185285.1 Pseudomonadota bacterium | reverse complement strand
GCCGGGAAGATGTCATCGCCCGGATTGAGACCTGGCGAGAAACCGAAGCGGTGTTCGGCTAATCTGCCGCACCGCTGACACGTCCACGCAACCCAGGGATCAATACGAAGCACTAATGACCGACGCCGCCCCCCAGAATGATCAAAGCTTCTCCACCACATTCCGGTGGAGCGAAGCTTTGGTGGAAGAGAAGGACCGCTCAGCCGAACGCAATACTGTAGACTGGATCAGCGTCTGATGCCGAGGCGAGGCAGGTCAGGATCGACCGCCAACGCCTAAATGGACGCTTATAACGGCGGCAATGGGGTATGTTTCCACTGGTGCAATGACATGACCTTCTGATCAACGTCGAAGGATCAGCCACGCGCAATCTTGACGTCGAAATTCAAATTTCTGCATTTGAGGCAACACCAGACAAAGGAGCATGCGTGCATGAAAAGCGTAGACATTCTCATGGTCGTGGACGTCGACGGCGCTCTGGCTGCAGGTTACCTTCAGAGCAACGTCTATCTGATCGATACAAACAAGCACGTCGGCTTCTACAACGGTGGTGGTTCCGAACTCTACACGAAGTGCATGGACGGCGAGACGATCCGATGGCGCGTCACAGGCGTCAGTCCTGGTTCAGAGGTCGAAATTCAGAATTTCGGTGGCCAGATGGTCGAGCATGGAATCGCGCTCCCGCAAAACGTAGGGACTGCGCATGACGCTTTCTGGGAAGCGATGGTCAAAACACAGGGCCAAACCGGTCAGTGGCAATACAGTGCCACCCTGACGATTGGTGGCAGGTCCATGGCTTTCGAGCTTCTTCTGATCGTCGGGAAAGATCTTGCGACAACAGTACCTCCGGCGGCAGGAGAGGCTATTCCCAAATCAGAACTGTGAGTTTTTTGTATCCAGCGGGGACCAGTGTTTCTCGCCCGCCGATATACAAGAAGCCAAGGGCTGGCTCCGTAAGCGATGCGTTACCATGCCCGGACGATGAGCCTTGAGGCCAGTTCATGACCCCCCGAACCCCTCCTCCTTTCCATCGGGTTGCTCGGTTTTACCGCCGGGGTCGGACTGATGCTCTACGGCAGCTTCAGGGCGTGGCGCGATCTCTGCGACGTGATGGCCCGGAGCGGGGTGGCGCGGCTGAACGCCGTCGGCTGGCCCCTGACCAGGCCGCTGGTGAACCTGCGCCAGACGACCCGATCCTCGGCCTATCAGGCGCGCGGTGTCCTGCGCGACCGGGTCCTGCGCAGCGGCGCGCCGTTGCCAGAGGCTGCCGCTGCCGCGCGCCGGTTCCGGCTTGTCGTCGCCCTGTCCTATGCGCTTCTGCTGGGCGGGCTCTTTTTCGCCGCGCAGGGCTGGGGGGACCCGCGGTACATTACGGCGGCATCCTGGGCGCTGGTTCTCGTGCCGCTGGTGCGGCTGATCCCGATCGTGATCGTGCGCCGCTGGCCGGTCGTCGACTGAGGCCGCGTTTCTTCCGCGTCGCCCGCCGTCGCTCTGGCGGCTCAGCGTGTCCGGTGTTCCTGCGAAAACCCATCTACCCATGCAATCCAACCTCGGCTAAACCCCGGCCATGACCACAGCGGGGATCATTCTGGCCGGCGGGCTCGCGCGGCGCATGGGCG
>JBCDAQ010000330.1:0-1630 GCA_039185285.1 Pseudomonadota bacterium | reverse complement strand
CCGCGCGCTGCGGTCGCCACCCAGGGCGTCGGCACGATTGCTGGGCGCAAGGATGTGCTGACCGCGCTTGACCGGATCTGTGACTATTATGCCAAGAATGAGCCTTCGAGCCCGGTTCCGCTGATCCTAAAACGCGCGCACCGCCTGGTGATGGCCGATTTTGAGGCAATCCTACAGGATCTCGCTCCTGGCGGTTTGGACCAGCTTCGGACGGTTGCAGGCACAAAGGCCGGCGAGGACGGCGGCGGTGCGCCAGCGCAGGGAGGACGACCTGGGCCGCCGGGCCGACCGCCCCCGCCGAAGAAAGAGTAAGCTGTGAGACAATACGCGACGATACGAAACGCCCCCTTCGCACTTGACGATTCGCGGCCTGGGCGGGTTAAGTTGGACATGGTGAAATCTGGGGAGATATGACCTATGGCCGGGAGCAGCCAAAAATTCATCGCCCGTAACCGCGCCCCGCGCGTGCAAATCGAGTATGACGTTGAGGTGTACGGGGCGGAAAAGAAGGTCCAACTCCCGTTCGTCATGGGCGTGATGGCGGACCTGTCTGGCAAGCCGGAAGACCCGCTGCCAGCGGTGAGCGATCGCAAGTTTCTCGAGATCGACGTGGACAACTTCGACAGCCGTATGAAGTCGATGAAGCCGCGTGTCGCCTTTCCGGTGCCGAACACGCTCACGGGTGAGGGCAACCTCATGGTCGACTTGACCTTCGAGAGCATGGACGATTTCTCTCCGGCGGCGATCGCGAAGAAGGTGGAGCCGTTGCGCAAGCTGTTCGACGCGCGCACGCAGCTCGCCAACTTGATGACGTATATGGACGGCAAGGCAGGCGCTGAAGAGCTGATCAGCAAGGTGATGTCAGATCCAAGCCTGATGTCGGCGCTGAGCTCCGCGCCCAAGCCCGAAGACGAGAAGAAGGAGGAGTAAGGGATGGCTGATGCTGAAGCCCAAGCCGGTGCCGCCGAAGCCGAAACGTCCTTTGCCCCCGACGAGCTGACTCAGCTTCTCGAGAAGGAATTCCGGCCGAAGTCCGACAATGCCCGCTCCGCGGTTGAGGAGGCTGTCAAGACGCTCGCCGAACATGCGCTGGAGAACACAGCGCTGATCTCGAACGACGCGCTCGCGTCCATCGAGTCGATCATCGCCGTGATCGATCGCAAGCTGACCGAGCAGGTGAACGAGATCCTGCACCACCCCGATTTTCAGAAGCTCGAAAGCTCCTGGCGTGGGCTTCATTATCTCATCAACAACACTGAAACCGATGAGATGTTGAAGATCCGCGTGATGAACATCTCGAAGAAGGATTTGGGTAAAACGCTCAAGAAGTTCAAAGGAACGGCGTGGGATCAGTCGCCGATCTTCAAGAAGCTTTACGAAGAGGAGTATGGCCAGTTCGGTGGAGAGCCGTATGGCTGCCTGATCGGCGATTACTATTTCGATCACAGCCCGCCGGATGTCGAGCTCTTGGGCGAGATCAGCAAGGTCGCGGCCGCTGCGCATGCGCCGTTTCTGACTGCACCCAATCCCACGCTGTTTCAGATGGACAGCTGGCAGGAGCTGGCAAACCCGCGCGATCTCACCAAGATCTTCCAAACCCCTGAATACGCACCCTGGCGGTCTCTACGGG
>JBCDAQ010000329.1:0-1630 GCA_039185285.1 Pseudomonadota bacterium | reverse complement strand
GGACGACCTCTCGTTCACGAACGGCCAAATGCATAACATTGGCTACATGCACCGGGGTCTCAACATCGCTGAGCGCGGGTTCTCCATCATCTACTCAACCGGGGTCTCGATATCGAATGTGACCGGTTCGAACATCTCCGGCATTGGCGCCTACTTCAGTGGGTGCGTGCAGTGCTCGATGAGCAATACGAACCTGACGGGGTACACGACCGATCCGATGCCCTCGGTGGATGGCAACGTTGGTCTCATGCTGGACGAACGGGAGACCCGGTATTGCGAAGACGTCAAGATCACCAATTCGAGCTTCAAGGCCTTCGACGACGAGGGCGGCTGGTTCAAGCAAGCGACGCGCTGCAAGGCCTCGTTCAGCACCTTCCAGGGAGGCTCTTATGGCTTTGCAGTGAATGCCGTATGTGACCGTCTCACCGTCGCTTACAATGATTTCGAAACCACGAGCACTAATCCTGCGGTGCCGGACCTTGCGATCTTCGAGGGCGTCTCCGACAGCTTCATCGAGAACAACCACCACATGACGGCCTCTGGGATCGCATCTTTTGGTGTGCGCACGCACCCGACGCACGCCTCGCCATTGAACCTGATCAACCCGCTACGAGCTGGAGAGAAGTTCGAGACCGTCGTCGGCGGTCGGAAGCTTTGGGTCGCCCGGACCGACTCTTCTGATTCATGGGTGTTGCTGGCTTCGTAGAGTCGGGCGCGATTTAAAGTCGATCAGAAGGAGGATGCCAGATGCGTTTAAGGCCAACAAGGCCTCGCCCAGATTTGCAGGAGGCGATCGAGAGCGCGAAGGCCCGGGTCGCCGAAATGACGCCAGAGGAGCGTCAAGCGATGTGGGATGAGCAGCGCAAGAGCTTTGTCCGCGGAATGATGCCAACCGGCGATCCGCGGTTCGACTAAGACGAGCCTCCCGATGTCTGACGATGACCGGATCGTTCCCGACTTTTTCTGGGTTAAAGTAGAGGATTTTTGGGAAGTCGCCGCACGCGTCGTTGGCGATACGGCTGAAACGTGGTGGCGTTGGGGCAGCCGTTGGCCGCTCAGACCCGGCGCGATCAAAGAGGTAGGCCCGCAAGTTGCGCGCCCACGACAAGAAGCAAGATTGATGAAGACCGCAAGCCAGTACCTTGAAGAGGCTGGCCGCGATGAGGCGGCGGCTCTGGTTCTGATGAACGCGGATCTAGAGATGGCCCTCAAGATCGCCGATCGCAGAGTTCCCGCCATCCCAGTTGCTGAACAGGACTTGAAAGATCGACAGGTGCTCGATCGGATCAAAGGTCATGAATAAGAGGCCTCTGTTTGATGATTGATTGGGCCCAATTCCAGGCAGGTATGGAGGCCGCACGAAAGGGTGGAGAGCTTGGATCGTTGGCTTTGCTTTCAGAGATCCAAGAAGTTGGCGGTCCCTTGCCGACAGAGTTTGAAGGCCATCCCGACTGGCATCTGGGCTATGACCACGCAATCCGTCTAGCGCGGCGCTGACGAAGGAGCATGAACACCGTTTAATCTCGCGTCAAAGTGCGGTTAAACGGCGTCTGAAAGGACGTTGTTCTGCTGAAAAAAAGTGTGTCAATCTCTGAAAAAATCCGTGTCACGCTACAGCGCGCATGCGCGC
>JBCDAQ010000328.1:0-1686 GCA_039185285.1 Pseudomonadota bacterium | reverse complement strand
CCGGGCCGCACAGTCAAATCGACCGCGTCATTGGCGACGACTGCGCCAAAGTGCTTGGATATACCTGCCATCCGGATGGCAGGTGGGTCAGACGCGCGGACAGTGCCCGTTTCAGCCATCGCCGCGCGCCCCCTGTTACAGACCCGCCTGATCAGAACGGGCAGTTGGAGTCGTCTTCGTAGTTATGGACGCTGATTTCGCCCGAGAGGATGCCCGCCTTGGCCGCCTCAACCGCCGAGGTGATCTCGTCATTCAAAAGCGGCTCGTTGTTCTCATCCACCGCCCAATCGATGCCCTCTTCAGCAATCCCAAGGCTGAGGACACCCGGCGTGAAAGTGCCTTCTTTCGCGTCCTTGAATGTCTGGTAGGCGGCCACATCAACCCGTTTCAGCATCGAGGTGAGGACCGAGCCCGGGGCGATGCCGTTTTGGTTCGAATCGACCCCGATCGCCAGCTTGCCCGCGTCAGCCGCAGCCCGGATCACACCGAGGCCCGTGCCGCCCGCCGCTTGGTAGATCACATCCGCACCGCGATCGATCTGGGCCTGGGCCAGCTCGGCCCCTTTGTTCGGGTCGTTCCAAGCCGCAGGTGTGGTGCCAGTCATATTCTCGAGCACATCGCTCGCCCCGGCTGCTTTGGCGCCTTGAGAATATCCGCAGGCAAACTTGCGGATCAGCGGAATGTCCATTCCTCCGATGAAGCCAACCTTGCCGGTCTCGGAGGCTTTGGCGGCTGCGACGCCAACCAGATAGCTGCCCTCATGCTCGCGGAAGGCATATTGGCGCAGATTCGGCTGATCGAGCCAGCTCACGTCGATGATCGCGAACTGGACTTCCGGGTTGTCTTTCGCGACCGCATCGATTGCATCCGCCTGGGCAAAGCCCACGCCAAGCACAACGGTCGCCCCACGCGAGACCATGCGGCGCATCGCCTGCTCGCGCTGGGCCTCGTTGGTCACTTCAAACTCCATGACCTCGACGCCCGACTCATCCATGAACTTCTTCACGCCGTTCCAGACGCCTTCATTGAAGCTCTTGTCGAATTTTCCCCCCATGTCGAAGATGACGGCGGGTTTGAACTCGGCCGCCCAGGCCGAGCCTGCTATCAACGCTGCGGCAGCGCCTGCGATCAGGGATTTCAGCATGTCACACTCCTTGGTCAGGTCTTGAGGCCGATCTCACGCAGCCTTTCGTTCAGGAAATCATCCGCCGTGGTGCCGGGCTTCAAAACCACCTCGGGCCGGGGATGGAGGAACATCGGCATCGAGAATCGCGCGCCGGTGTCAGTCTTCTCAGGATTCACGACCCGGTGCTGGGTCGAGGGATAGTAGCCACCCGTCGCCATCTCCAACATATCGCCCGCATTGATCGCGATCATGCCGGGATCGCAGGGCACATCATGCCAGTTGCCATCGGTATCCATGGCTTGCAACCCTGGCGCTGAGCCCGCAAGCAGCACGGTAATCAGATTGATATCGCCATGGGCCGCAGCGCGCACGGCGCCAGGTTCCGGCGCCTCATCCACAGGCGGGTAGTGGAGAATGCGCAGCAGGTTTTGCTTTGAGCCTGCCAGCATCTGAGGCAGCGGTTCGGCCAGGATATCTGTCACCTCATCGGGGCTGTTCTCTTGGACCCAAGTCAGCAGCGTCTGGCCGATCCCGACCAGGTCACTGAACATCACCCGAGT
>JBCDAQ010000327.1:0-1796 GCA_039185285.1 Pseudomonadota bacterium | reverse complement strand
TCTGATCTGACTTTGGACAAGATGATCCTGACCGAGGCTGCCCGGGGAAACTTCTAGAGCATGATCATTTTACTTGGAAGCGTATCCAGAGTTCGCGAAGTAGTTTGCGAACTCTGATTGCTTGAATTCTCCAAGTAGATCGCCGATGCGGTGCCACAAGTCCTCTACGGTCCTCTCTCGCGCTTTGCGGATGAGGTGTTTGAGCTTCGAAAAGACTTGCTCGATCGGATTGAGGTCGGGGGAGTACGGCGGCAGGAATAGGCGATGAGCACCGGCACCGAAGATCGCCGTGCGCACTGCTTTACCTTTATGAGATCCAAGATTGTCCATGATGACAATGTCTCCAGGTGAAAGGGTCGGTACGAGAAGCTGCTCAACGTAGGCAAGGAAACTGGCGCCATTGATCGGTCCGTCAAGCACGCAGGGTGCATCGATCCGGTCAACGCGCAGGGCGGCAAGAAACGTCAGCGTGCGCCAGCGCCCGTGAGGTACCCGATCGATCAGACGTTCACCGCGTGGCGCCCAGCCTCTCAGCGGCGCCATATTCGTTTTCGTCCAGGTCTCGTCGATGAAGACCAGACGTGCGGGATCGATGCGCGCCTGATACTTGATCCACCGTGTCCGTCGGCGGGCAACGTCAGGCCGGTTTTGCTCTTCCGCGACCACGGTTTTTCTTGTGGCTCAGGCCTTCACGATGGACAAAGCTCCAAACGGCACCATAGCTCACGATAACGCCGCGCTCGGCCAGTTCCGCTTGCAGGCGGCGCAACGACACATCCGTCTCCGAGTTGATACGCTCAAGCAGCCAATCACGCTCTGCGCTCAGAACGACAGGGCGATACCCGCCCATGCGCTTCGCTGACACACTGCCGGTCTCACGGAACCGCTGTGACCATTTCACAACCGCTGAAACGCTTACGCCAAACCGCTCAGCAACAGCACGGCAACTCAGGCCGCCGTTCAAGGCATCGACAACGCGTTTGCGCAGATCGTCAGAATAGGGTCGCACCATGCATGCCGGCCTCCACCCCCGGCATGCAGTGTGAATCATATTCGTAAGATCTTGGGAATCCCCAATCGATTCCATAAAGAGCGATCATGCTCTAGATCTGACAGTTTGTTCGCCGAATAATCAACCGAGCAAAGGGAATCAGGAAGCTCTACAAAGCCAATCGGGCAGACAAGATCTGGCTTAAGGAAGACATTGCAGCCTTCGAAGCAGCAGCATCCCCCCAGTTGATGCTTGGCTTACATCTCGGGTTGCACACCGGGCAACGAGAGTACGACTTAATCACATTGCCTTGGTCCGCGTTCGACGGCATCGGGTTTTCGCTCACTCAGTCAAAGACCGGGCGCGACGTATACGTGCCGTGCACCGAAGAATTACTCAGGGTTCTAGATGAGACTCCCAAGCGCTCCACTCTGATCATGACCAACACCCGTGGCAGACCGTGGACTCAAGATGGCTTCCAAACCAGTTGGCGCAAAGCGGCGATCAAGTCCGGCATCCAGGGACGGCTGCGGTTCAATGATTTGCGCGACACAACCGTGACCATGCTTTCCGAAGCCGGTTGCACGGTACCGGAGATAGCGACCATCACCGGTCACACTCTGAAGTCAGTTGACCAGATCCTTGAACGGTACATGTCGCGCACAAAGGTGATGGCGACTGCAGCGATTGTTAAGCTGGATGTGTGGCGGAGAACAGGCGAGCAACAAAAGCTGTAAAACGAACTGTAAAACGTTCCGCAAAAAATTCGGCTCCCAAAAATAGCCGACAAAAGTCCAGTGTTTGC
>JBCDAQ010000326.1:0-1828 GCA_039185285.1 Pseudomonadota bacterium | reverse complement strand
TGTGGATCATGGGGAGCTATTACTTGCGCAACTGGCACATGCGCTGGTTCCACGACCACCGGATGGAGGGCGTCGAGGTCACCGATATCTCGGACGCCACCGTCGGCTTCTCTCTCTCCGGCCCGAAATCCCGCGAGGTGCTGGAGCGGGTCGCCCATGTGGATGTCTCACACAAAGCGCTCCCCTTCATGGGCTGCCAAGAGATGGATATCGGCCTGATCCGCGCCAAAGTCGCCCGGATCTCGGTCGCCGGTGAGCTGGGCTATGAGATCAACTGCAAGGCCAACGAGCACATCATGCTGCGCCGCCTGCTGTTGGCCGCTGGTGCCGAAAGCGGCATCAAAGAGTTCGGCTTCAACGCCCTCCTCAGCCTGCGTCTGGAGAAGAGCTTCGGCATCTGGACTGCCGAGTTCCGCCAGGAATACACCCCCCGCATGACCGGCATGGACCGCTGGATCGACTGGCAGAAGGAAGACTTCATCGGTCGCGAGGCCGCGATGAAGGAACGCGACGGGCCGGATCCCAATCAGATCCTCGCCACCATCGAGGTCGCCGCCAATGGTGCCGATGCCTCGGGCTACGAGCAGTTCTGGTCGGATGGCAAGGGGATAGGCTACGTCACCTCCGGCGGCTTCGGCCACACGGTGGACAAGTCGCTCGCCATGGCCCTGATTAACCCAGAGCACACAACCCCCGGTACGGAACTCACGACCCATATCGTGGGTGTCGAGAAAGCCGCCACCGTGATCGACCCGTCGCCCTATGATCCCAAGGGCGCGGCGATGCGGCTCTGAACCATGGCAGACGACCTCGCCGCCTCGGAACCCGAGGCGGCCCGCACCGGAAACATCAAAGCGACGCGTGAGGATTGGCTCGAGGCGTCCCGCGAGATCCTCATCGATCAGGGCGTCGAGCAAGTGAAAATCCTGACGGTGAGCGACCGCCTCGGCGTCTCGCGCTCCTCCTTCTATTGGTATTTCAAAGACCGCGCCGATCTGCTCGACCATCTGCTGGCGGCTTGGGAGGAAGGCAACACTGGCGTCATCCAAAATCACGCCGCTCTACCCGCCAAAACCATCACAGCTGCGGTCCTGAACCTGTTTCGCTGCTTCATCGAACCGAATGGCTTCAACCACCGTCTGGACTTCGCCGTGCGCGAATGGGCGAGGCGCTCAGACCCGGTGCAAGAGGCTGTTGCCCGCTCCGATCAAACCCGGCTTGCGGCCATCGCGGGGCTGTTCGGCCGCTACGGTTATGACATGGCCGAGGCAGTCAGCCGCGCCCGGATCCTCTACTACATGCAGATCGGGTACTACGCCCTCGACCTCTCGGAGCCTGTCGAGACCCGGCTCGCCAATGTGCCAGGTTATCTGGAAGGCTTCACCGGCAAGCCCGCAGATCGGCGTGAGCTTGCGGCCTTCACCACCCATATCCGCAAAGTTCTCGGAGAGACGCCATGACCAACCCAGACGCGATCATCATTGGCACCGGTGTGATTGGTGCCGCCACAGCTTTTGAGATGGCCAAACTTGGCTGGACAACGCTCAGCCTCGACCGAAACGCCCAGGCAGGTCACGGCTCGACCGCGGGCTCCTGCGCCATCATCCGGATGCATTACTCGACGCTGGAGGGCACGGCGTTTGCCTATGAGGGCTATCACTATTGGCGCGACTGGGCGGATTACCTCGAGGCCCATGACCCGAACGGCCTTGCCCAATTCAAACAATGCGGTTGCCTGGTCATGAAGACCGAGTTGAACGGGCATCTCGAGAAGCACATGAAATACTCGGGCGAGCTCGATTGCCCCTACGAGGAATGGGGCCCGGAG
>JBCDAQ010000325.1:0-1870 GCA_039185285.1 Pseudomonadota bacterium | reverse complement strand
GAAGTCGCAATCAATGAGGATGTCATCCCGGAAGAGGGACCAGACGGATTCAGGGACGTCTGTCCGGCGGTCTTTGGCGGCAAGGACTGGCCCGCAGGTGCCTACAATCCGGAAATGAAAACCCTGTTCATGTCCAGCTTCAATACCTGTATGAAAGTCGCCGCGGGAGAACAGGATCCTCGCTATCTCCTGACGATCAAGGGCTTTCCCCTGCCCGAGGGACCCGAGGGCTTCGGCCGCCTCGAAGCCATTCACACCGAAACGGGGGAGACCCTGTGGAAGCACCAGCAGCCGGCGCCGATCTACTCCGTGCTCTCGACCGGCGGCGGCGTGATCTTTGCCGGTGACTACGGGCGACGCTTGAAGGCCTTCGACGCAGAAAGCGGCGAGGTTTTGTGGGAAACCATATTGGCAGCGCCGGTGTCCGGGTTTCCGATCTCCTATGCCGTGGACGGCGAGCAGTACATCGCGGTCGCGACCGGCGGTGGCGCGGGGATGACCCGGGCGCTGGCGATGATCACCGGCGACGCGGCGTCAAACGGACGGGGGAGCTCACTGGTCGTCTTCAAGCTCGGAGCAAAGCGCTAGAACCGACCCCGCGCGCCCCGGCTGAGCCCGGGGCTATATGTTGCCGCCGATGATCAACTCGTCCACCGTCTTTCTGACGCGCGGCTTCTTCTGTCGCTCGGCGTAGGGGGCGGGAACAACCGAATCGTCTCCCGGATAGCCGATAGCGATTGCGGTGAATGGCTCCAGCGAGCCGAGTTCCGCGAAAGCGTCTGAAGCCGCCTGGGGCACAATCCCGATCATCTGGTGTACAGAAATTCCACGCGACGTGGCCTCAAAGGTGAGGCTTGCCGACGCGGCGCCAAGATCGTGCTGCGCGGCCTTGTTCTCTTCACCGTTGTGTTCGAAGGCGTGTTCGATGGCTGACAACACGAGCACGGGCGCATTTTTTGCCCAGACCTGATTGGGCTCGACCAGCACGCTCAGAATTTTCTCCCAGACCTCCTGGCTGCGCCCGCGCACGCCCACGATGTAACGCCAGGGCTGCGCGTTGTAGGAAGACATGGTCCAGCGCGCGGCCTCGAAGAGCGCGGCAAGATCCTCTGCGCTGACCGGCCTCTGTGGATCAAAGGCGTAAGGGCTCCTGCGCTGGCTCAGCAGTTCATGGATCATCGGATCACCGGTACTCATTGATCACTTCCTCAAGTGCGGTTTTGCCATAAAAAGCACCGGGTGGCGCGGACGATGATCCGCACGCCACCCGGTGAATCACTCAGGACACCATGCGATGAATGCTGTCTCTATGCTTATCGATGAAGTGATGCTTCAGCGCACCCAACACATGGGCGGCGAAGATGGCGTAGAACAGGAAAGGCAGGACCAGCTTGTGAAGGAGGCCCCAGGGTTTGATGGCCTCGAGATCCTGGGACCACCACAGGGGGAGATCCCAAATAAAGAAATGTGAAAGCTTGCCGCCATAGGTCGACATGACAAATCCGGTTACGGGGAAGGCGAGCATCATGACGTAGAGAACGCCGTGCACAAATTTCGCCATCCACCGTTCGGATTTCTTGAGACCGCCATCCAGGGGGGGGCGCTTACTGGCAAAGTTCCAACCGATGCGCAGTACCACGAGAAACAGCGCTGTCAGGCCCAGGGTCTTGTGCACCACGTAGTAGCCCTGCCGCCACTCCTGATCTTCGGGGATCATGGACGTGAAGACCCCCATGGGTATGAGCATGAGAATCAGAATCGCCGTGACCCAGTGCAGCAGTCTGGATAACCTGCCGAAGCCTTCCGGCGTGTTGCCCGCCCCCAGAGCCAATTCGTCGCTGCGCTGATTCTGCCAGGCCGTCACGCGAAT
>JBCDAQ010000324.1:0-2105 GCA_039185285.1 Pseudomonadota bacterium | reverse complement strand
TAGGCGCAAAGAGCGCACCATTGGCCAGCTTGCCCACATCCTTCGCCCGGTCGAGAATACGCAACTGACCAGAGCGTTCGTCCATGAAGCCCGCATCCCCCGTGGCGACCCAGCCTTCGGCGTCTTTCGTCTCCGCAGTCGCCTCCGGGTTCTTGTAGTATTCCTGGAAGACGCCGGGGGAGCGGTAGAAGACTTCTCCACTATCGGCGATCTTGATCTCCACACCTGGTGTCGGCACGCCCACCGTCTCTAGCTCCACCGCGTCATGGGGGTGTTGGGTGATGAAGACCGAGGCCTCCGTCTGGCCGTAGAGCTGCTTCAGGTTGATGCCGATCGAGCGGTAGAATTCAAAGAGATCGGCGCCGACGGCCTCACCCGCCGTGTATCCCACTCGGATCCGGTTCATGCCGAGCGTGTTCTTCAGCGGGCCATAGACCAGGAGCTCACCTAGCCAGAGCTTAAAGTTGTCCATGCCCGAGGGTTCTTCGCCGGCCTGTTTCTTGGCAGAGACTGCTTTGGCATGGGCGATGAAGGTGTCGAACAGCCATTTCTTGGTCCGCCCAGCATCCTCCATCCGAATGGTCAGATTGGTGAGCAGCCCCTCGAACATCCGGGGGGGCGCGAAGAAATAGGTGGGCCCGATCTCGCGGATGTCATGCATCAGCGTGTCCTGGCTCTCCGGGCAGGCGATGCACATGCCCGTGACATAGGACTGACCCATCGAGAAGATGAAGTCGCCAACCCAAGCCATAGGCAGGTAAGCGACTGCGCTGTCGGTGGAGGTCAGCCCGTCAAACTCGGCGGCTGCACGTGCCATGACGAGGAGGTTGTCGTGGCTCAGCACCACTCCTTTCGGTCGTCCGGTCGTGCCCGAGGTGTAGAGCATCACACAGGTGTCAGTACCGGTGGTCTCCGCCACAATCCGATCGATCTCGCCGCCACGCTTTGCATCGTTCGTGCGGCCGAGATCCTGAACCTCTTCATAAGGATGCAGGGTGGAGTGATCGTATTTTCTGAGACCCCGAGGATCGCTGTAGACGATGTGGCGCAGGCTTGGCAGGCGATCCTGGATCGAGAGCATCTTATCGACCTGCTCCTGATCTTCCGCGACCACGAAGGAAACCTCCGCATGGTCCAGGACATACTGCATCTCTTCAGCCACACCGTCGTGATAGATTGGTACCGGGATGGCGCCGATCATCTGCGCCGCCGTCATCGACCAATAGAGATGCGGGCGATTGGTGCCGATGATCGCCATTCGCTCACCGGGCTTGAGGCCAAGCTCCATGAGGCCCAGGGCGAGGGCGCGCGTCTCCTCATGTACTTGTGACCAAGTCCAGCTTTGCCAGATGCCGTATTCCTTTTCCCGGCTCGCCGGGCGATCCGCCATGCTGCTCGCGTTCGCGCGCAAAAGTTTTGGAAACGTGTCGGCAGCGCCGGACGTTGCGTGAGCCACGATGTTCTCTCCCCGTTGTCGATCCCGAAACTGATCCGACCCGACCGGTTATTGTTCTTTTGGTCTCTGTAAAACCTAGACGGATCAAACCGGAGGGAGAGGGGAGGGTCAAGCCCTGTGGCGGCTCCTCACAGCACGGTTAGAGCCCGATCAAAAGAAAAACGCCCGCATTGCGGGAATGCGGGCGTTCGATGCTGATTTTTCAGGCAGATTAAGCGTCGATGGTCTTTTGTGACGCTTTGCCGTTGATCGAGATGGTGCGCGGCTTCAGCGCCTCGGGCACTTCGCGGACCAAGTCGACATGCAAGAGGCCCAGTTCGAGATTAGCGCCAGCCACCTGCACATGCTCCGCCAGTTGGAAGCGGCGCTCAAAACCACGCTCAGCAATGCCGCGATGCAAGTATTTCGGCTCAGCACCGTCGGCCTTGCGCTTGTTCGCGCTGACGGTCAGGGCGCCCTCTTTCACTTCGATGTTGAGGTCTTCCTCAGCGAAACCGGCAACAGCGATGGTAATGCGATAGGCATTCTCGCCGGTCTTTTCGATGTTGTAGGGCGGGTAGCTTGGTGCGCTCACGTCATGGGACATGACCTGATCCAGCATGTTAGCCAGACGGTCAAAGCCGACGGAAGAGCGGTAAAGCGGGGTAAG
>JBCDAQ010000323.1:0-2141 GCA_039185285.1 Pseudomonadota bacterium | reverse complement strand
CAGCATTGGCGAGAAGCCGATCGAGTGGAAGCCCATCCCGACAAACCGCTCAAGCGTTTCGGGCAGGTTCATATTCTGCGGCGTGACCGTCACGCGGGCACCCACCTGCATACGATGTTGCGCGGCCAGCAGCGGCTCAACCCGCTTCAGAATCGTATCGAAACTGCCCCGCCCACCGCGATTGGGGCGCAGTTTGTCATGAACCTGACCCACGCCATCCAGGCTGATCGTGACGGCAAAGCCATGTGCCTCGAAAAAGGCGGCATCCTCGGGGCGCAAAAGGGTCCCGTTGGTGGTGATCGAGAAACCAACGCTCAACCCGTTTGCTTGCGCCTGTTTCACAGCATAAACCGTGGTGCGCTGTACCAGATCGCGGTTGATCAGGGGCTCTCCACCTAGATAGGCGAGGTTGATCCGCACGCCGGGGTCAGCCTCGGCCACCAATCGATCGACCGAGGCTTTGGCGACCTCCCACTCCATATTTCGCGCGGGGCCGCCAAATTCTCCGCCCGCCGCGTAGCAATAGGTACAAGCCAGATTGCATTTTTGTGCCACGGCCAACGACAGTGACCGCACCGGCATATTCTGCGGCGGGGTATCATCGATGAACGGCGCGCCATCCAGCCCCATCGAACTGAGGAAAGCGCGTTGGCCCGGCTCGTCCATCGCCGCGAAGCGATCTGCTGTCCGTGCGGGCACATCAAACACGCGCGAGCCATCAACGGCGAGCATATGGTCCCCATACCCGGTTTCGAAAAAATGGACCTGCGCGGCGGGAGGGATCACGTTTCTCCCTCCGTCCAGAACGGAATGCCGATGCCCTTGACGGCCAGCGCCTCGCCCTCGACCCGGAACAGCTTCATGTCATCGCGCACCTGTTGGACATAGGCTTGTGAGGCTTCGAACTGGCCTTCTGCCTCAAGCGTATAGGCCTTGGCCAGCCCATCTTTGACCTTGGCATACAGGTCCAACGCCGTATTGGCTTGTGCCTCGGTCCCAACCTCGATCGGGCGCAGATAGGCGGGTATGCCTTCCCCCCTGTCATATTTGGCCAACACGTCCTTCATCTGGCTGAAGCGCAGGAAATGTTCATCCCCGTCCGTATCGATCCGCACCGCCAACGCATAAAGGCGGCGTTCGGGGAATAAGTCCTGTTGCTCCAGCGTCGCCACACATTGCGCATAAGCCCGGTCGATCGTGCCGCCGGGGCGTTCGATCTCGATGAAATCCGTCAGCGCCTCAGCCGTCAGCGGCCTGAGTGAGCGGGGCTGTGTCTTGCCCTTGCCCACAGGCAGGGTTTCTGACGGGGTCAGCACGGGTTCAAAACCATCAGGCTCAAGCTCCCATAACAGTTGGTTCGCCCAGCGCATATGGGTCATCTCGCCAATCGCAACCTCCAGCACCGAACGGCGGGCAAAGATCAAATCATCCTTCAGCGTCGGCCATCGCTTGGTATCTGCCGTCTCGGGGTCGGCAAGCGAGAAATAGGCATAGAGATATTGCAGGCTCAGCGTCATCTCCATCGCGGCGAGACGGGTCCTGAGATCTTTGACCATCTCCTCCGGCGTGCCATAGGGCTCAACGCCCGGCAACTCAGGATCGACCTCGTAAACCTCGCTGGTTTCGCGGCCTTCGACCACGATGGGCAACTCGCTCCACATCTGGTTCACCTGATAATGGTCGATCTGATAGGGGCGATTTTGCTCTACGGTGTTCAGCGCCGCGACATTCCCTGACGGAGACTTGTCAGAACGTAACCAGTCCAGATAGGTCTCGGCCTCGATCGGGTTTTTCGACTGGCCCGAGGGCAGCTGATCGTCGTGCGCCACCTCGGCCATCACCACATCGGGGTGGTTCGAAGGCCAGTAGTGGCAGCCGCAGTCGCGGAAATCATGGGACCAAGGGTTGCACAGGCTCTGCGTCAGTTCACCGGGATCGTAGGCTTCGTTGAACACGCCCGCCTCGGTCCGGTATTGGCGGCGAAAGCCGTGCAGGACAACCTGCTCGGCATCCACGATGCCCTCGTGATTGCGGCGTTCCAGCGCGATGCTGATGGGCTTGTCATCGCCGCATTCCAGACTGCGGATAAAGCGCCAGATCATCAGACCGTCATAGGGCGTGCCGTCTTCTTCCTTGAAGGT
>JBCDAQ010000322.1:0-2250 GCA_039185285.1 Pseudomonadota bacterium | reverse complement strand
CTCAAGTGGAAACCCGAGGAGATCGATCAGGGCGAGCTGCTCGCCTTCGGCCAAACGACGGATACTTGGACCTTGCAAATTTGCTATTGCTCCGTATTCGACCGTTGTTGGCAAACTGAAAGGCTCGGCTCATCTTTCGCCGATGCTGTTGACGATTGTGAGCTTTCCGAACCCGACATCTTCACCGAACTCGGGCTACAATCCCCAATAATCGACGCCTACCGTAACGATCAGGCCGTCTCCGCTGAGCAAGGTGAACCAGAATGAAAATGGCTAACCGAAACATCTCACAAATAACCGCCGAGGCCATTTCCCATGGGTGACGGTAACAAGGCTGAAATGCTGATCGCCATATGCGCGCTGATTTCCTCAGCTGTCGCGGTGTTTATTGCGTGGGACCAGGGCCGGGTGATGCGTGCTCAGCAGCATGGTGAAGTCTTTCCGATCATCCAAATCGATGGTTTTGCCACGAACAGTGCAACGCGCTCTGCACTCGGAATTCGCGTCAGTAACAGCGGTGTTGGCCCGGCAATCATAGAATCCGTCGAGCTCGAAATCGGCAATACCGTAGTCAACTCATTGGATGTCGTGTTGGCCGATTTGCCAGACGGTTACGAACTGTCATGGGTTGGCTTGACCGGACGCGCCCTTGCTCCCGGTGAGCAGCAGATCCCCGTCGAGATAGGTTGGCCGAAAGCCGCCAACGTTGCCGAGGAAATTACGGAATTCGCTCTGACCACAGCGACTTGGCGTCTTCGAATTTGTTACTGCTCAGTGTTTGGCCGGTGTTGGCGTACCAACAGCCTCGGAACCGCCCGAGCAGAGTCGGTAAGCGTCTGCGAGCGCGGCGAAACCGACATTTTCAACGATCTCGGAACCAGTTCACCGCTAATTCGAAATCAACTCGACAATATTCAACAGAACACCTCCGCAGACGGAGCTCCCACATGAAATTCACGCTCTCCTGGCTGAAGGATCACCTCGCCACTAAATCCTCGCTCGACGAGCTTCTCGCCTTGATGGGCCAGATAGGTCTCGAGATTGAAGACGTGGAAGATCCAGCAGCCAAGCTCGCCCCGTTCACAGTAGCAAAAGTCACGGATGCGAAACCGCACCCCGATGCAGACAAATTGCAAGTCTGCACAGTGGAGACCGTAGACGGAACAAAGCAAATTGTCTGTGGCGCTCCAAACGCCCGCGCAGGCATGACCGCTGTCTATGCGCCGCTTGGAGCGTATATCCCTGGCCTCGATTTCTCGCTTGATAAGAAGCCCCGAAAGATCCGTGGCGTTGAAAGCCATGGCATGCTCTGTTCCGCCAAAGAGTTGGAGGCCGGAGAAGACCATGACGGCATCGCAGACCTGGATGAGAAGTGGGAGCTTGGTGCCCCGGCATCTGAAGCGCTCGAAGCGAACGATCCCGTCATTGATTTTGAAGTGACTCCAAACCGGCCAGACTGGCTCGGCGTTATGGGCATTGCCCGAGACCTCGCTGCCGCCGGTGGCGGACGATTGGTGAGTCGCGAGACCAAGTCCATTGGCGGTTCCTATGATTGCCCGGTCGAAGTTGGCATCGTTGACGAAGACGCCTGCCCCATCTTCGCCGGCGTCATGATCCAGGGCGTCAAGGATGGTCCGTCTCCGGACTGGATGCAATCTCGTCTGAAGTCTGTCGGTATCCAACCGAAGAGCCTTCTCGTTGATGTCACCAACTACGTGTCCCTGGACCGCGCGCGCCCGCTACACGCCTATGATGCTGACAAGCTAACCGGCACGGTGATGGCGCGCCTCGGCAAAGCGGGTGAGCGTGTCGAAGCGCTCGATGGTAAGACCTATGAAGTTACCGAGGACATGTGCGTTATCGCAGACGATACAGGGCCGATCGGGCTCGGCGGCGTCATGGGCGGCGAATCAACTGCCGTCTCTGAAACGACGAGAAACGTCTTCCTCGAAGCTGCCTGGTTCGATCCGTTGCGCACAGCTCGCACAGGCCGCTCGACAGGCATTCAGTCAGACGCCCGTTATCGCTTCGAACGCGGCGTAGATCTGAACTCCTGTCTCGAAGGCCTTCAAATGGCCGTCACCATCATCAAGGATCACGCAGGCGGCAAAGTATCAAAACCAATCATCGCCGGCGCGCCTCTGGTGCGGAGCGAGAAGGTGACATTCTACCCTCCAGACGTAGAGCGCCTGACAGGTCTCGATGTCAAAACGGCTGATATGAAAAAGATGCTGAAGGATCTCGGCTTCG
>JBCDAQ010000321.1:0-2257 GCA_039185285.1 Pseudomonadota bacterium | reverse complement strand
TCCGTAACCTATTCCGGAGATGTCGATTTCGGAGCAGAGGCAACGCTCGACGGTCAGCTAGCCAAAGACTTCTGGGCATTAAGGGTTCGGTGGTTCGACCATTGGCTTAAAGGCGTCGACAACGGGGTCGATAAAGAGCCAGCAGTACAGTACTTCGTGATGGGCGGGGGCACAGGCCGCCGAAACGAGGCTGGTCGGATGGATCACGGAGGGCACTGGCGTAGCGCCACGGACTGGCCGATCTCCGAAGCCGTTGAGACATCATTCTATTTGAATGCAGATGGTACGTTGATGCAAAGTGCGCCCTCTTCGAGAGACGCAAAGCTGTCGTATAGATACGATCCCCGCGATCCGACACCAAGCATAGGTGGAACGATCACCTCGGGGGCTCCTATCATGGTTGGTGGCGGCTTTGACCAGCGAGAGCGAGAAGATGTCTTTGGGTCCAGAAAACCTTATCGTCCGCTCGCTGAAAGAGCTGATGTTCTCGTTTTTGAAACTGAACCGTTAAGCGCGTCCGTTGAAGTAACCGGGCCGATTGTTGCGCACCTCTGGATTTCATCCGACGCCGTTGACACTGACTTCACCGCAAAGCTCATTGATGTCTATCCTCCAAATGAGGATTACCCTGACGGTTTTGCGATGAATGTGACGGACGGGATCATTAGATGCCGGTATCGCGAATCTTGGGAAAGCCCGTCTTTGATGGACCCCGGCGTCATCTATCAGGTGAAGATTGACGCGTTCCCGACCAGTAACCTCTTCGCTGAAGGCCATCGGATCCGTTTGGATGTCTCTAGCAGTAACTTTCCGCACTTCGATCTTAATTTTAATACCGGAGAGCCAGAAGGGCTCGCGACTTCATCGATCGTGGCAACCAATACGGTCTTTGTGGATCGCGATCGACCATCGCATGTCATCTTGCCGATCGTACCCGTTGGGTCTTGACTTTGGCGGCTTTTGGCCACTGCCCGCCCTAAGATGTTTGACGTTTCCGCTTCGGTTGCCACCCCGGCTTGCCGAACAGATACATCCAGACGTCGCCGAGTGACTTGGCGCTTTTGAGATCGCGCGCGAACTGCGGCAGCTCAGAAAACCACACGACCAGCGGGTTGACGCTTTCGAAGTCGCGCTTGAGCCCGTACCTGGGGCGTTCCTCTTCACGCTGATAGGTACCGAACAACCGATCCCAGATGATCAATATACCACCATAATTGGTGTCGAGGTATTTCTCATCGCATCCGTGGTGAACGCGGTGGTTGGATGGCGTGTTCAAGATATCATCCAGAAAACCGAGCTTCCCAATAAGCTCTGTATGGATCCAAGTCTGGTAGGCGAGGACGATCACGATGCCGGCGAGGACCATCTCGGGCGGAAACCCAATCAAGACCAATGGTAGGTGGAAGAGGGCGGAGATCACGCCTTCCATCGGCCCGAAGCGCACGGCAACGCTCGTATTCATAAATCGCGAAGAGTGATGAACGGCATGTTGCGTCCAGAAGAGGCGCATTTCATGGGCGATGCGGTGCTCCCAATAATAGATGAAATCGCACGCTAGGACCGCGAGGACAAAGGTCCAAGCCGTCGGGGGAAGCGCCCACGTCACATAGGCGTCTGCGAGTGAGACGTAAGCGCCATAAGACGCGGCAAGGAGAAAAGTCTCAATCAAGAGGCTCGGCACCTGCGTCGAGATGCTCGCGATCATGTCAAGATACCCACGCCCACGGAACGACTTCTCGAAGAGCCCTTTGACCAATTCGATGGCGAGGATTGCGCCACCGATGACGAAAAAGACCTCGTCAAACGAGGTTGTGAATGTCTCAATGCTCTCAGGGGTCATTTTTGGGTCCCTCCCAGGCCAGTCGTCAGTGTACGCCATGCAAGATCGGCGGCTTGTTGATGCGTGGCGTCCCCCGCCTTCACGCTCTCCCACGCTGCGTAGAGGAGGTGGTCGAACGCCTGAATGATCCATGCGGTTGGCACGCTTTTGTCGAACAGGCCCTCCGCTTTCGCCTCTTCCACCATGGCGCCCGTTTCTTGTTGTTGTCGCGCGAACTCAGCCGCCACATGCGACCCGTCATCGAACGGCTCAAGCGCCAGGAATCCATGGCGATCCCCCAGCGGGATCAAGGCCATCAGTATCCGTCGCAGCGCATCTGAGGTCGACGCTGCGTTCTCACTCGCTGTCTCCGCGGCCTCGTCCATTTCCTCGATCGCGATGAGGGCCAATGCGAGCACAAGATCATCGCGGTTGGCG
>JBCDAQ010000320.1:0-2260 GCA_039185285.1 Pseudomonadota bacterium | reverse complement strand
CCGCAAGCGCTTTGATTATGGCATCCAGACCATCCGTGAGCGCCGCAGGTCCGGGTTGAAGGATAAGAGGCGATTTGATCTCGGTGATGCGACCGTGCCGTATGGCTGGTATTTGGTCCCATCCAGGCCGTGCCGCAATCTTCTCGGGCCGCACCTTCTTGCCGCACCACGACGCGATAATCACGTCAGGCGCGGCTCTGATCACCTGTTCGGACGTGACGATCCTATTGGTCGCCGCAGCCTGCAGGGCCTGAGCGGGAAAGACGTCCCGGCCCCCGGCGATCTCGACCAGTTCCGAGACCCATTTGATGCCAGAGATCATCGGATCGTCCCATTCCTCGAAGTAGACGCTGGGACGCGGGCCTTGTGACTGGGCCGAGAAGATCCTTGCTAGACGCCGCTCATACTCATCGGCGAGACGTGTTGCGCGCGGGCCCTGACCTACCGTCGCGCCCAGATGGCGGATCATCGCCAGGATGCCCGCGATGTCGCGCTGATTATAAGCGAAGACGGTCACACCCGCTCGGATCAACTCTGCCGAAATCTCGGCCTGAAGGTCAGAGAAGGTCAGCACCAGATCCGGTTCAAGCGCCAGAATTTTGGGGATGTCAGCCGAGGTGAAGGCCGACACGCGCGGTTTCTCCCGCCGCACCCGGGCGGGTCGAACCGCATAACCAGAGACGCCAACGATCCAGTTCTCTTCACCCAGCAGGTAGAGCGTCTCGACCGTTTCTTCGGTTGTGCAAACGATCCGCTCAGGAGGAAAGCGCCGCATGGGATCAGAGCGCCCCGCGCCGCGCCCGCGAACCACCGCGCCGGTGGCGTTCGGGCATCTTCAACGGAAGGGGAGCGACCCCGGAGCCGGTCGATGCGGCCAAAAGATCGCAAAACACCGCGACGGCGGGTGACGTGGCGGACAAGGGCGAGGCGAGGGCACGCGCCCGCGCCGCCTCGTGCCGATAGTTCGACGCGCCGGGAAGCGCTCCGAGCCATTGCAGATAGCCCAAATGACCCAGCTTCTGGGCCTGCTCAGGTGTGGTGTCGCCTATGTCGAGTTGGGTAATCGTTCTTTCAAGAAGCATCGCGCCCTCCGCGCAAAGGGCTTGGCGCGTTCAGGGCGACTAACAATTTCCGGGCCTTGATGGTCCATCTCTGTCTCTCCCTCCCATGGCGCCCCGCCGGGGTTTCGGTGACCGCGATCCGCCGAGAAGCGGACCGGAGATGGCAGGTCTCCTGACTTGCGGATCATCGCTTTCCCCTGCCTTCCCGGGCGCTCTGCCCAGTGGCGTCTTTGGGGTCGCTCACCGCTTACAGTTGCGGGGGCAGTCACGGAATTGGGGCGAACCCGCACCGTGTTCCCTTTTCATCCCTTACAATCACCAGATCGCTCGAGAACCATCGCAACCACTATCTGTAGTATGCGCGAGCCGGTCAAGCACAAACGAGCGCGGGACTGCGAAGTCTGACGTGGCATAGGTTCTGGCGCAGATCTGCCTGGCTGCGGCATCGCCTAGCTGGGCATAGTCGAGGATCAGCCGGCACGACATGAGATCAAACACGATACCGCAGAGATGTCTGCATGCGAGAATTTCATATTCTTGATGAGAAAAATGAATTTCACTCATTTGCTGTGCCATGCGATCCGCCTTCGCAGTGAGGCTCTGATAGGATCTGCGCATGGTCGACTTTACAAAGTTCTTGAGGGATCGCGATTGGCTCATGGCCGATGGTGCTAGCGGCACAAACCTATTCAACATGGGTTTGGAGTCTGGTGATTGCCCTGAGCTTTGGAATGTCGAGAAACCTGACAACATACGCGCGCTGTATCGTGGAGCCGTCGACGCGGGATCGGATCTCTTCCTCACCAACTCGTTTGGAGCAAACCGCTCCCGCCTAGAATTGCATAACGCAGGTGATCGCGCTTATGAGCTGTCAAGGCGAGCGGCGGAGCTCGGGCGTGAGATTGCGGATGCGGCTGGGCGTACCGTCATTGTTGCGGGATCTGTCGGACCCACCGGCGAAATCATGGAGCCTACTGGCAAACTCAGTCATGCCGAAGCCGTCGACATATTCGAGGAAACAGCACTTGGCCTGAAGGATGGTGGCGCGGATATTCTATGGCTAGAGACAATCTCAGCCTCTCAAGAATATCGCGCTGCGGCAGAGGCATTCGGTCGTGTCGAAATGCCATGGGTGGGCACGATGAGTTTTGATACCGCCGGACGCACGATGATGGGCGTGACCTCTCCGGCCCTGGTTG
>JBCDAQ010000319.1:0-2319 GCA_039185285.1 Pseudomonadota bacterium | reverse complement strand
GGTCACACGCGCCTGATCCCGAATGACGCAATCTCGGTCCTGCCGCTTCGATTCGTGACCAGAGGGGGGGCGGTTTTTCTGACCAAGACGTCTGCGCCACTTGCCAGACTTGCGCCCGGCAAGCTGATCGCGGTGAACGGCATAGCTGTGGAAAAGATCGAGGAGGCGAGGGCAAGCCTTCTTGCGGGAACGCGGCAAAGAAAGCGCGTGATTGGGCCAATTCTGTTTTCCTGGCCTGCTGCGTTGGCCCATTTGGATTGCGCATCCATCGCCGATGGGACCTTGTATCAACTTGAAGATGCTGACGGGTGCAGAACCGAAGTCAAAGTAGCGAACAGCGACACTGTTCCGGCGTCAGAAATGTACCCAAGAAACGAGCACGGCCAGCTTGGTCCGGTTTGGAATTTCAAGGGGTTCGTGGACGTCCGCGAGTGTTCCGAGACGGGTCTGGTGATCCAGTTGCCAAGTTTTTTCGATCCCGGTGAAAGCGATTTTTCGAAAGTAATCGATAGTGCCGCCAACCGCGTTCAGTCGCACCCCGACAGGTTCCTGTTAATTGATGTCCGAGGGAACACAGGGGGCGATTTTTTGAAAACGATGCCGTTGATTGATGCAATCACTGACACTGCTCGGTTACGCGGCTGCGCTGTGCTTGGGGATAAGTTCACCTTCTCCGCGGCAATCGTCTTTGTGGCGATCCTCAAGTACCGGCTTGGGCGCAAGCTCACGATCGTCGGGGAAGACATGGGGGATGGGCTGAAGTTCTATGCTGAAGGTGGCCTGATTGAGTTGCCGACCAGCGGTGCTGCTGTTCGTTACTCCACTGCGTTTCACGATTGGGAAACGGGAACAGCCGATCCAACGACACCACCCGAAATTGCGCGGCAATTGGTGTCGGTCCGCAGACTGGAGGTGGATCGAAGCTGGTGTGCGACGCCGTTCGACACAACGCCGGAAGAGATTGTGTATCAAAGGCTGGTTGCGGACTTGGCGTAGCGCGTGAAGGGCAAGTCTGTCCGCTGAGCAGCTTTCAGAATCAAACGGCCACTCGATGAGCGGCCGTTTTCCATTACCTAAGGGTGCGTTCTGCTCAGCCCAGTTGAACCAAGGCATGTCGCTTTTTGCCTGCGCTCAGCTTGATCGGAGAGGACAGCGCACCCGCGTCGATCATCAGCCCGGCATCGGTCAGCGGTGAATCGTCCAGCTTGGCGCCGTTTTCTGAAATCAGGCGCTTGGCTTCTTTCCCGGATTTGGCGAGGCCGGATTTGACGATCAGTTGCACGATGGACATGCCGTCGCCCAGTTCCTCGGCGCTGAGCGTCAGCGTCGGCAGATCACCCCCCACGCCGCCTTTTTCAAACACATCGCGAGCAGTGGCTTCGGCGGTTGTGGCCGCATCAGCGCCGTGCAGCAGGGTTGTGACCGCGTTGGCGAGGCGGATCTTGGCCTCGTTAATCTCGGACCCTTCCAATGCGCCCAAGCGGTCGCATTCATCCAACGGGAGTTCGGTGAAGATTTTCAGGAAGCGGCCCACATCCGCGTCGGTGGTGTTGCGCCAGAACTGCCAGAACTCATAAGGGCTGAGCATGTCGCCGTTCAACCAGACCGCGCCGCCCTGCGATTTGCCCATCTTGCGGCCATCACTGGTGGTCAGCAGGGGCGTCGTCAGGCCGTAAATCTCGTGATCCAGCACGCGGCGGGTCAGGTCGATGCCGTTGACGATATTGCCCCACTGGTCCGAACCGCCCATCTGCAGAACGCAGTTGTAACGGCGGTTCAGTTCGAGGAAGTCATAGGCCTGCAGGATCATGTAGTTGAATTCGAGGAAGCTCAGCGATTGTTCGCGGTCCAGCCGGGATTTGACGGATTCAAACGACAGCATTCGGTTGACCGAGAAATGCCGCCCGATGTCGCGCAGGAAATCGAGGTAGTTCAGGCTGTCCCGATGCGCCAACTGTGGATGACAGAAGGCATCACCAACCCACCACCCTGTGGTTAAAGGGCTTACGGGTGAACGGTGCAGGATCTGAACCCACTCATCCAGTCAATAGCCAGCCGACCTTCCAGTGGAGCTCCTGGCTACCGCCAGACGGCGCTGTTATTGCTGAGTTATGAGAGGTGCAGTGATGGGTGTACCGCCGCGGGTAGCTGCGATACAGCGAGACGCTCCCTCTGTGAAAGGCAGAGTGCTCCGTTTTGAGACTCGGGCATTGTGTAGCCCCTGGCTACATGCACCGAAGTTTAGCCCACAGCCATTTTCTTGAGTGAAATAAAAACTGTAGTGAATCTCACATTAAGATCAGCCGATTTGAGTAATTT
>JBCDAQ010000318.1:0-2327 GCA_039185285.1 Pseudomonadota bacterium | reverse complement strand
CCGGAACGTGATGATCTATTTCGACACGCCGACGAAAACGCGGCTGGTGGAAAGGTTTGCCGAGCTGTTGGCGCCTGAAGGCGTTCTCTATCTCGGCCATTCTGAAAGTCTGCTGGGGGAGCATCCGATGCTCGTGCGCCTCGGCCAAACAGCTTATGGGAGGCGCAAGTGAGCTTTGCAGGTTCTGATCCGCGACGATTGTCCAAAGGGGGTTACTGGGACCCCAAAATTGGTGCACCCGCCCATACGGTTCTGCCCGGCGACCATCTGGTGATCGATGAGGCTGGCGTTGCGGTCACGACGCTTTTGGGGTCTTGCGTCGCAGCTTGTCTGAGGGATCCCGATCTCGGTGTTGGTGGCCTAAACCACTTCTTGCTGCCGGGCACCGCTCGGGGTCAGCAGTCGATGCGATACGGGGTCCATGCGATGGAGGTTCTCATCAATGACATTCTGAAACGCGGAGGACGCAAATCCAGGATCGAGGCTAAAGTGTTCGGCGGAGGGAACGTCATCTCCGTCTCAACCGGCGATACGGTTGGTGAACGAAACGCTCGCTTCGTTCAGGATTTTCTCAAGAGTGAAGGCATCCGGATTGATGCGTCAGATCTCTGCGGTGATCACGCGCGCCGGGTCTACTACTTCCCGGACACGGGGCGGGCTTCGGTCCTGAAACTGATGGGTCGAGAGACGCGTGAACTCCGTTCAAGCGAAGAACGCCTCCGCTCGCAAGTTGAAAGTCAGCCTAAAACGGGTGGTGTGGAGTTGTTTGGATGAGTGGGCGCCAGATCAGAGTCGTCGTGGTCGACGACAGTCGTCTCATGCGGGCGATGATCCGCAAAACCTTGGAAGCGGATGGTGACATTCTGTGTGTTGGTGCCGCTGAGGATACCGATAGCGGACGCCGGATCATCAAAGAGCAAAATCCCGACGTCGTCACTCTCGACGTCGAAATGCCGGGGATGAACGGGATCGCTTTTCTCGAAAAGATCATGACGTTGCGTCCCATGCCGGTCGTCATGGTCTCTTCTCATACACAGGCCGGTGCCGAGGCAACGCTGGCTGCGCTCGAAGTCGGTGCTGTGGATGCCGTGGCAAAACCCGTTGGCGATCAAGCGATTGAGCGTTTTGGCACTCGGCTCCGAGCGGCAGTTCGTGTCGCCGCCGATGCGAAAGTGGCCCGCGTAGAGCCTGCGAGAGCCCTCGCTCCCGCACGACCTCAACCCGCCTCTTCGGCATCAAAGGTCAGCAAACCTACGGGTCCGAGCCGGATCGGGTTGATCGCGATTGGGGCCTCAACAGGCGGCGTTGCAGCCCTTGGTGAGTTGCTCGCAAGGCTACCGAATTGGCTTCCACCGATCGTGATTACTCAACATATGCCAACGAGTTACACCGCCCGGTTCGCGGAGCGCTTGAATTGTAGTCTTACCTTCGATGTTGCTGAGGCGTCTGACGGCGAAGCACTACGACCTGGCTTAATCCGGATCGCCCCGGGGGGGCTGCATATGGCTGTCTCGGGAAGCCGCGGTAGTCCAAAGACAACACTTCTGGATGAGCCGCCAGTCAGCGGTCATCGCCCCTCTGTCGATGTTCTGTTTTCCTCTACCGCTAGGACAATCGGTGCCAAAGCCCTCGGTATTATCTTGACTGGCATGGGACGGGATGGCGCCGATGGGATGTTGCAAATGCGTAAGCTGGGTGCGGCTACCTTAGGCCAATCTGAACCGAGTTGCGTGGTCTATGGCATGCCCAAGGCTGCCTACGATCTCGGCGCGGTCCAACAGGAACTCGATCTCAAAAACATGGCGGCCCGTATCGAAGATGTCGCCCGACATGGGCCTGACATCCTTTCGCAAGGCCGATCCACAGCTTCAGGAGCATCATCATGCCATCGTCCCGTTCATTGAAAATCCTCGTCGTTGATGATCAGCAGGCGATGCGAGGTCTTGCGCGACAGTGCTTGAAACGCCTTGGCGTTTTGGATGTGTCACTCGCGGCTTCGGGTGAGGCAGCACTCGAGGCCCTGCAAGGCGCTAAATACGACGTCGTGATCTCGGATTTGAACATGCCCGGTCTCAGCGGCATTGATCTTGCGGAGAAGATCAAAGCCCATCCGGTCTTTTGCCACATCCCGGTTTTTCTGGCGACGTCAGAGGCGTACAAGGACCAAGCCGACAATACACCAAACATCGATCACTTCGTGACCAAGCCCTTCTCCGTCGCAGATGTGCGTACGGCGATCGAAGCTCATCTAGGCCAGTTGACCTGATGCCGCTAAGGCGCGAGGTGCACGCCTTGCGCGTAGGAGGGGCTGGGAGCCAGCAGCGCAT
>JBCDAQ010000317.1:0-2392 GCA_039185285.1 Pseudomonadota bacterium | reverse complement strand
GCGACTATGCCAGCCAACGCCTTGGCGGGATTAACTGGCTGACATTGCACGGAAAATCTGAGACAAAGGGGGCGATTTTCTCCTTCGCAATGGACGGGGCTGCCCACCCCCACGACATCTCCACCATCATCGACCGCAAGGGGGTTGCAGTGCGTGCTGGCCACCATTGCTGCCAGCCCTTGATGGAGCATCTGGGTGTAACCGGCACCTGCCGGGCGAGCTTCGCGCTCTACAACACGACCGAGGAAGTCGACAAGCTGGTGGATGCGCTGGAGCTGTGCCACGAACTGCTCGGCTAATCCCGGAAAAAGTCGGATCTGAGGGGACAAAGTTCCTGAATTTAAGAGATTAACAGATCCGGGATTTTCCCGGATCTTTTGTCGACGCTTTCAGATAAATCCCGACAACCGGCGAGGTCGGAGGATGTTTCGCCTCCGTTGTCGCTTGCGTCTGCTCCCGCTAGATTGTCCGATGATGCGCCCGGAACCAGCCCCTGCGACTCGTATCAGTCTACGCGAAGACCTCCTGCGGCTGGGGGTCAGTGCGGGGGATCTGGTCATGCTCCACGCGGCCTTTCGCGAGATCCGACCCGTCGAGGGCGGCCCGGATACCCTGATTGATGCCCTAATGGATGTGGTCGGCAGGGATGGTGGGCTCGTGATGTTCGTCTCCTGGGATCTCTCACCCTATGACGCCTATCTGGCAGGTGGGCCGAGTGCCGAGGAGCGGGAGGAGTGGCCTGCCTTTGACCCAAAGGCTTCGGCAGTTCGCGCGACCCATGGCGGTGCTGTCGGTGCCTGTCTCGCGCGCCGCGACGGTAGCTTTCGAAGTCGGAATCCGGATCGCTCGCTCGTAGGGTTTGGGGCTGCGGTCCCGTTGCTGGCCGATCAGCCCTTTGATCACGGGTTTGGACCGGGATCGCCGTTGGAGCGGCTGTATCAGCGCGGCGCCAAAACTCTCAACCTCGGAGCGCCGCTCTATACCGCAACGATCTTGCACTATGCCGAGTATCTGGCCGGCGTGCCGGGCAAGTGGGTCGTTGAATACGAGATCCCCATTCTCGAGGACGGGCGCAAGGTCTGGCGGCGGATCACGCAGATGAACCGCGATGCTTTCGTCGCCGGGGCGGAGGGGTTGGAGCCCGACTATCTGGAGCAGGTGATCCGCGCCTATCTGGCGACCGGGGCTCACCGCGCCGGGCGGGTCGGTCATGCGCAATCCTACCTTTTCGAGATGGCGGACTTGGTCCCATTTGCCGTGCGCTACTTTGAAGAGCGGTATGGATCGGAATGACTGCTCATACTGTGAGGTTGTGAGACGTCCCATCTCGCACAGGCGTCCCGCCGTACCATGCTGCTAGAGGGTAATTTGGCATGGCACTGACGGAGGCAGCTGGACTACGCTCACGAACCGGAGTCGAGATCGATGCAATAGCCAGCGCTGAGGATCATGTCGGGAGCGATCAGCGAGGTGCCCGTGGTTGTCGGCTTTGGCGCGCGGGCGCGGACACGATCGGCGCCGCCGGTTGCTGCATCGAGATCGGTGTCCAGGATTTCTTCGGGTTGGGTCATCTGAGTGTTCTGCATCTTCTCTATCTCCATCGATTTTGTCTGTTTGATGGGAAGAGGATGCGGCCAGTGTGTATCCGCGTGATGTCGCGGGTCGTCTCAATTGTATCGTTCGGGCGACCGGATGGCCTTGCCGCCGGTCGCTTCTGAGTAGATCAGATCTCCATCGCGCGGGCGTAGAGTTGCTGGAAGTAGTGGACCGCGTGTTCCGAGACATCGAGGTGATCGGGGTCGGTCACGAAACGGCCTTGGCGGTAGCCCTTTGACTTCAGCCCCTTGTGGACCGACATGCAGAGCGTTTTGTCCTCGGGCCAGAGCACGTCCCAGCGATAGGTCAGCCGGTCGGGTGCGATGCTTTCGCCGGGCACGGTCAGCATGATCGAGTTCATCGCCGTGTTCTCGGCATCCATCGGGTTGAAGCGGAAGGCGCCGATGGCCTTGGAGCCCGGCAGGATCGAGAACTCGATATTCGGCCACATGTGCCAGAAGATCGCCTCCTGCACCGGCTCATTCGGGTCGACATTATAGGCGCTGTTCTCGGCTTTCTTGATCTTGCCGTGGCTTTTCAGCCAGTCGCCATGGGTGACGCAGCTATAGGTCTTCATGTCGATCAGATCGACCAGGTCCGGGTGCGCCGGACCGCAGTGGTAGCACTCCAGGCAATTCTCTGCGAGGACCTTCCAGTTGGCGGCGAGCGTCGCCCCCTCCCACCCGTCGCCCTCGCTGGAGAGGTCGGCTTTGACGACGAGCTCACCCAGCCAGGGTAGGGTGGCTTCCATATCGGCGAACATATCGCCGTATTGCTGCTGGAGGCTGGGCGCCTC
>JBCDAQ010000316.1:0-2401 GCA_039185285.1 Pseudomonadota bacterium | reverse complement strand
GGCCGACCGCGAGCAAGGCGGCACCGAAAAAAGGAGAGGGCAACAGGCGGAGCTCGCAAGTGCGCTCCTTCCGTGGGTTCAACGAACTCCCGTTAGGGTCAGCACAGCCAAGTGCAGGTCTTCGAGTTGCTCGACCAGGCGCTCCCGGTTCGTTTCGCTTCGCTTGAGGTTTTGATTTGTCGTCACAATGAAGCGCGCCAGCCTGCTTTGGGTCGTTCCAGCCCACTCGAGGCTGCTTTCGTACCTGGTCAACTGTTCTGCCCACATAACGATATGTATTTCACGAATGTCCCGATAGGCGGCGTGCCCAGCCTCGCCATGAATGTTCACCATCTCCTGTGGATCGTCCGCGGCCTGAAGCGCATCAAACGGTTCGAGCACAACGATCTGCGTATAGGCCTTCAGTTTTTCCGCCAGTGTGGTGCAGTTCTGCCAGGCCTCGGCCACGCGAGTCAGCTGTTTGCGCCCGATGTAGCGGACCATTTCCGCCAAAAGGTTGTCCTTGTTCTCGAAGGCGACATAGATCGTTTTACGGGCGAGCCCCGCATCCTCTGCCACATCGTTCATCGTGATCTTCTTTGGCCCATATCTCAGGAAGGCCCGGATGGTGGCCTCCATGATCCGTGTCTCTGTATCGGTCAGGTCTCTGAAATCCGCAAAATGGGTCACAATGCCAATTAGAGCCTTTTAAACATTGTTACAAGTATTGACTTCTTGTAACTCTACAAATACACATAAATCGAAACTTTGTAACCTAAAACGGAATCGCTCCGCTTTCCCAATCTGCGAACAAGAGCCTGAGACAATGAAGCATTTCGCCCCCCGACAACTCGCAATCGTGTCACCGCGCTGTCCCTCGCCGGGCCGACCGCCGCAGATGATCCGGAGAGCCCCTGTCCAGCCCCCAGCATTGCATGCACCCAAAACGACGAAAGGACACCCATCATGGAAATTGACGCTCTGGGCGAACGCTTCGCGCACGCCTTCCTGAAACCCTTGCCGCAGCCCTTTCCCAAAACCCCATCCGATTACGGACTGGACTACCGTGACGTCGACTTTCCAACGCGCGACGGGCTTACGCTTCGCGGCTGGCTGATTGGTGAGGACGCCGACAAGATCGTTATCATGACCCATTTCGGCTATCGGGCCAATCGCTACGGCTACCAGGTGGCACTACAGCCCGAGGATTCGGTGCCTTACGACAAGGAGATCGAGTTTGTGAACGTCGCCAAGCGGTTGGTTGAAGCAGGCTATGGCGTATTGATGTACGACCTTCGCAACCATGGTGAAAGCGACAAAACCGAGCTTGGCGTCGGCACCGGCGGAAAGGGTGAGCGGTTCGATGTGATTGCGGCGGTCGACTACATCGCCAATGGCCGTACCACTGCTGGCAAGCCAATCGGGTTGCTCAGCTACTGCTATGGAGCCAACACCTCTTTCTTTGCCATGGAAGAGGACCCAGCGACTTTCGAGCAATCCGGTGTGAAGGCGATGGTCGCACTTCAGCCGCTCAGCAACGGCGATTTTCTGAAATCGCTACTGCACCTAATGGACCTGCCCGAAGAAGTCTATGCAACGGCGGCCGATGTGTATGAGGATCTCTCGGGCGGCTATCCGATCCGCGCCAATATCGAGGACGCCGCGAAGGCGACAATCGCGCCGACGCGACTGGTTCAAGCCCGCAAGGACCCGAACACCAATTTCGACTTCATTGCCGATCTATACAACAAAATTCCGGTCGAGAAAGAGATGTTCTGGCTTGAGGAACCGACCCATCGGTTTGATGGTTACAACTGGTTTGCAGACCACCCGCGCGCCATGCTCGACTGGTTCGACGTGCACTTGTGATCGTGATGTACGTCAGGGCCGGGACGGATTATTTGGGGGTCTGAACTGGCTCCCGTTTGAACCGGACAGCTCGGCCTGAGCGAGGAGGCTTAGGGATATCCCTGAGCATATGCTTATGTCCGAGGTAGAGATCATCACCGATGGCGGTCGCCGTCGCCGTTGGTCGGCGGCTGAGAAGCTGCGGATCGTTGAAGGTGAGGAGGATAAGGAAAGGCCCCAGCGGGGCGTTTCCCTGACGAACCTGGATAGCCGGGAGAGCGTGTCATCCGTTGCACGGCGCAATGGCGTCGCCCCGAACCTGTTGTATCGTTGGCGCAGGTTGATGCTCGGGGGAGGGGCCGTGGCTGTGACCGACGACGACAACGTCACGAGCAATCGCCATGTGCGTCATCTTGAGGAGCGCGTTCGCGAACTGGAGCGTCAGCTCGGTCGCAAGACCCTTGAGAACGAGATCCTCAAGGAGGCGCTGGTGAAGTCAGGGGCAAAAAAACCGACCTTGCTCGCGCGGTCGCCGCTGCCCGGACTGGACGGGGGGGCGGTTCGCGGTGAAGGC
>JBCDAQ010000315.1:0-2416 GCA_039185285.1 Pseudomonadota bacterium | reverse complement strand
CTGTCTTATGACTCGCGGGAAAACATTAACGTCTGGTTAGCCATAACCCGTAGCTTGGGCAAAGATGACGGATTGCCCGGCCCCTCCATTCCCCCTATCGTCGCGCCAGCGACCGGGCGTGGCGGAATTGGTAGACGCAAGGGACTTAAAATCCCTCGATCCTAGATCGTGCGGGTTCGATCCCCGCCGCCCGGACCAGATGGGGAAAGCAATTGTGAGCTATGATTGGATCGTCGTCGGCACCGGCTTCGCCTCAAGCTTCTTTCTTCACGGGCTCTTACGAAAGCTACCCAGCCATGCTCGCATCCTAGTCCTAGAGAAAGGCCGACCCTATCCGCTCGAGGAGCAATTGGCTGCGCGCTCTGCATTGCCACCAAATGTTGCGAAAGGGTTGGATGAAACCCAGTCAGAGGTTCCTTGGGCCTTTTCAACAGCTTTCGGCGGCAGCTCTAACTGTTGGTGGGCATGCACGCCCCGAATGCTTCCAAACGACTTTCGACTCAAGAGCCTCTATGGTCGTGGGCGGGACTGGCCGGTCGGCTATGATGACCTAGAAGAGTACTACTGCGAAGCCGAGGAGATCATGCAGATCTCAGGCGATGACAACACGGACCTCTTTCCCCGCTCGCGCCCTTTCCCACAACCGCCGCATCGGCTGAGTGATGTGGATAAGGTATTTCAACGCACGCATCCCGGCCTGTTTTTTGCACAACCGACCGCCCGAGCGCGGCTCGCCACTGACACCCGGCCGGCCTGTTGCGCGTCAGGGATTTGCGAGGTCTGTCCGATCTCGGCGAAGTTCACCGTTGCTGGAGATATGTCTGATCTCTACGCTGATCCACGTCTGGAGATCCGGTTTGGTGCAGAGGTTCTGGAACTAGACATGGTCGGCGGTCAGGTGGGCGGTGTTGTTGTTGTCGCGAATGGCCGTGAGGAACGAGTTGCTGGTAATGCCATTGCCCTGGGAACAAACAGTTTTTTTAACGCAGCGATCCTATCGCGTTCTAACGATCGCCATCCGCTTCTCGGGAGGCGACTGCATGAACAGCGCGCCATGGTCTATGAGATCTTGATCGAGGGGGTTGAAAACTTCAACGGCTCAACCTCAATCACTGGGCAGGGTTACAGTTTCTACGATGGCGATCACCGGCGAGAGGCTGCGGCTGGTCTGATCGAGAGTTGGAACTTCCCGTTTCTTCGCGCCGAGCCTGGTAAGCACCGTATGACGATCCGTTTGAAACTAATCCTCGAAACGCTGCCAGACCATGAAAATCGAGTGCTGATCGATCCCGAAAATCCTTCATTGCCAAAGGTCATCTATAAGGTTCAACCCGATTACTTGAATGCCGCGTTGACGCGGTTTGAGGATGCTCTGCCAGACTATCTTCGCGGGTTTGAAGTCACTAAGATCACGCGCTGGGATACCTGGAACGAAACAGAGTCTCACAATCTCGGCACGGTCGTCATGGGAGTTGATCCTTCTGAGAGCGTGGTGAATGATCGACTGCAACATCACGCGCACGGCAATCTGTGGGTTTTGGGCGGCTCTTCCTTTCCGACGGGGGCACCGGCTAATCCGACACTGACCATTTCCGCCCTCAGCCTTCGCGCGGCTAACTTGATCTGAGAGGTGAATATGATCCAGCGCCGAAACTTTCTGATCGCCGGCGCCTTGGTGCTTGCGGCCCCTTTGGTTGCCAGTATCGGAGCGCATCTGGAAGTTCCTGCCCTTCGGCGTTGGCGTGTAACGAAGCGGTTGCGCGCTATTCTTGGTCCTGTCGAGGGGGAGGCTGCGATCAAAGCCTTCCTCGAGGACACGTTGCACAATACACCTTTTGAAACCATCGATGACCGATCTTTAGCGACTGGCTTTCTGCTTGCGACAGACTACTTTGATCGGGGCCGACCCGCCAACGCGCCTATCTCGTATCAAGGCATCTACGATCCGTATTTCTCGCCTTGTATCAACCCCTTAGCAGATCTCACTTAAGACGACGAGGTTGTTATGTTCCACGCATCCATGAGTTTCGCCTTGGGAGACGAAGTCGAGGCTGTTCGAGACACTGCGCATCGGTTTGCGCAGGAGCGGCTGGCGCCTATTGCGGCTGAGATCGACCGGGAAAATGCCTTTGATCGAGGCATTTGGCAGGAGTTGGGCGCCCTTGGTCTTCTGGGCGTCACTGTGCCGGAGGTCTATGGCGGCGCTGGGATGGGGTATGTCGCCCATACGGTCGCGGTGGAGGAGATCAGCCGCGCCTCGGCCTCGGTCGGGCTCAGCTATGGCGCGCATTCGAACCTTTGCGTCAATCAGATCAAGCTCAATGGCACGCCGGAGCAGCGTGAGAAATACCTGCCCAAACTGGTCTCTGGCGCGCATGTCGGTGCGCTTGCGATGAGCGAGCCGGGCTCAGGCTCG
>JBCDAQ010000314.1:0-2429 GCA_039185285.1 Pseudomonadota bacterium | reverse complement strand
GCCTTCGGCCAAAAGTACTTCACCTTCCCGCAATTTCGAGATGATCTCTTCGGGTTTGTAGCGCTTCGCGCCCATCGCTCTTCTCCTTTGAACAAACCATTCTTTCACTCAGACTGGCTGCGTTCAAAGGGGACGGGTCACGCGGCGAGCACACAGAGGCGCGTCACATCAAGCTGCAGCTCGATCAGGCGCTTGCGAGGGCGACAGTTCCGATACGAGCATCGTGCTACTGTCGAGGAGAGACCAGAGCCGCATGAGTTAGACCGCGCTGGGTTGTCGTTCGCGGGCCTCTCTTTCTTGGGGGCGAGCGAGTATCGGCTTTCCGCACAAAACCTGCCACTCAATCAAGCCCACGATTGGCAGTAAAGGGCTCGATGCTGAGTTCGCACGCTTGAGGCCGGCGTCGTCCGTGATCGAGCACAAGAATGTACGGCTGGCCAAGCCCCGCGTCTGCACGGCCTCCACGACGGCTTCCGGCAAACCTTCAATGGGTTTCTTCAGCTCTACGTCATAGGTGAGCGTGTTCTCAAAGCGATCGAGCAGCTCCTCCAACGTGATGAGTTTTTCTCCCGCGTACTAATGGGCCCACGACAACTGAGGATCATGCCAAGAACCGGCATCGAGCTCGAGTAGTTCGGCCAACGTGTAGTCCTCTGGCCAACCACTTCCGTTGGTGGTTCGCTCCAGATTTTCGTCATGGAAGAGGAGTGGCGGGCCGTCATGGGTGAGCGTGACATCTGTCTTCACTTCAGTTGCGCCAAGTTCGACATCTCTTTGGAACGCAGCCATGGTGTTTAAGGCGCATAACCGCTTGCGCCTCGGTAGGCGATAATCCTGAAAGGGTCAGCTAGTCTCATATTCGTTTCTCGAAGCAGAAAGTTCGGGTCGCAGCATGTTGGCACGAAACTGGAGTGGCTGGTCCATGCCGACCTGACCGGTAGAGGGTTTGCAGAGCGCAGGAGCTCCGGTTATCTGCGCTCGCGCCGTGGTGATTTTTTGGCTTGAACGATTGCAAGGATGGGTGCTTCGGGCGGCGCTGCCGTTGAGCATTTGCGATTTTGTTGGAAGCGCGCGCTCAGACTGACAGGAGCTTTCATGCGCAGGCGAGCTATTCCTCTAACACTTTTCCTCATCGGGTTTGCCGGCCCGGTCGCGGCGCAACCGACTGGCGACGTTCAAGACGAGAGTCACAATCCACTGCTGCATCAAGCGCTTGTGCCTGCTAGACTGGCTTATCCATTCCCTCCGGACAACCTTGACGGCGAAGCGCTGCGAGACTGGCTGAGGGCAAACTGGCACGAGGGCGTTCATCAATCAGTGGGGTATGACCAAGCAAGGCGGGCAATGTACTCCAGCATCGACGTTGGGTCGGACGGACGTGTCCGTGGTGTCTACTCCGGTTTTAGCCAGCCCGCGGCCGATGTGACCTTCCTAGACCCGATAAATACCGAGCACACCGTACCGCAGAGTTGGTTTGGAAGACGGAACCCGATGAGGTCGGACATACATCACCTCTTCCCGACCCACAAAGACGCCAACAGTGCCCGCGATTCTGACCCATTTTGCGAAATCAAGGACAGTGAGACCCGCACCTGGTTTGGCGTGGATGCGTTCGGCAATCTTCGAAAGCTATCGACACCGCCACTGTCCGCAATCGATGAGCACGGTGACGATCAAATCGGTGAGTTCGAACCGCCTGAGACGCAGAAAGGCGACACCGCCCGAGCCATTTTTTACTTCTTCACGATGTAACCCAGGCACCGCGCAAACGATTACCGGCATCGCCGCGGATGGGTTGGAGCAACTCGCGCAATGGCATTCCGATGATCCACCGGACGCGAGGGAACGCGAGCGAAACAGTCGAGTTGAGGCGGTGCAGGGTAATCGGAATCCCTACGTAGACTTGCCACATCTGGTTTGCCGGGTGTTCCTGGATGCATGTCCAAGAGAATGAATAGGCGGCCATTTCGATGATGTGACGCGCTTTCGAGTCTCAAGCTCCGCGAAACACATAGATTGACGTCTTGCCATCAAACTCAGCCGCTTCAATTCGCTCACCTTGGTCCACCTCATACCAAACACTTGCAGTATCCCAATACCGTTCAGCGGCGTCGATCGAATGCCCGAAACCGGCTTGCACCTCCGCTATCGTCGCGCCGACAATCACTTGCTCGAACATGTTCCCGCACTCGCAATAAATCAGGGTGCGATAGCTGACGACGGGCAAACCTCGCTCCGAAACGCCTTCAAAATCAACGGTAGCCACGTTTTCCTCAATTTCGACTGAGGCAATGTTGGGGTGCTCCTCAAGTTCTCGTAGGACTTCGGGATCGGCGATGGTGCCTTGCATGTAGCCATCGAAATCATCGCGGCCTTTTCCGATTTGAGCATCCAGCAGCTTTTCGCGGATCGCGGCGAGGAATGGGTGG
>JBCDAQ010000313.1:0-2483 GCA_039185285.1 Pseudomonadota bacterium | reverse complement strand
TGCTGCTGCCTGGTCGCCGGAAGCAATCGCTTCTTCGACCTTGCGGATGTACGTACGTACGCGCGAACGAGGCGCGGTGTTCACAGCGGTGCGCCGCGCGATCTGGCGCACACGTTTTTTAGCGGAAGCCGAGTTGGCCATGTGATTCTGATCCTGTCCGTTGACGGGTGAGCGGCGCTGATACAGGAATCATGGATCGCCCGTCAAGAGCCGCTAAGCGGGTTATTGGCCTTTGAATTTCGGACTGCGCTTGGAGACGAACGCATCCATCCCCTCTTTCTGATCTTCGGTGGCGAAGAGCGCGTGGAAAAGGCGCCGCTCGAACCGCACCCCTTCGGCCAGGCTCACCTCGTAGGAACGGTTCACCGCTTCCTTTGTCGCCATCACAGCGAGGCGGCCTTTGTGAGCAATCTTCTGGGCGGTGGCGACCGCATCGTCGATCAGATCGTCGGCTGGGATGATCCGGCTGACGAGACCTGAGCGTTCGGCCTCGTCGGCGTCCATGAACCGTCCGGTCAGGTTCATCTCCATCGATTTCGACTTGCCAACGAACCGTGTCAGGCGCTGAGAGCCGCCCGCCCCTGGCATCACGCCAAGATTGATCTCAGGCTGGCCGAACTTTGCCGTATCAGCACAGAGGATGAAATCGCACATCATGGCGAGCTCACACCCACCGCCCAGGGCATAGCCCGCAACCGCAGCGATCACCGGTTTGCGGATCCGCGTGACCGTTTCCCAATCCGAGGTGATGAAGTCCATCGCGTAGACTTCGTTGAAGGACTTGGGCTGCATCTCCTTGATGTCAGCGCCCGCGGCGAAGGCTTTCTCCGAACCCGTGATCACCATCGCGCCGATCTTGTCGTCGGCATCGAATTTAAGCAGGGCGTCGCCCAACTCCTTCATCAGCTCGGTGTTAAGCGCATTCATGGCCTTCGGCCGGTTCAGCGTGATCAGGCCCACGTCTTCGCGGGTTTCAACGATTATATTCTCGTAGGCCATGGATCTCTCCCTCTTCGAGGCTTCCGGGGTCATGGGGTGATAACGGGCGCGGCCATGCCGGGCAAGCAGCGTGGTTCAGTAATAGCCGACCATCTTGCCAAGGCGCAGCGTCTGGCGCGCCGTCTCCTCGTTCAGACAGAGGAGCTTTTCCTCGGTGATCGAGGTGCCCCCAGCCGTGAGGCTGCCCGCGAATCCGCAGAGCGCGTCGCGATACGGGATCCAGGCGCGCTGCATCTCGCGCAGGTTGCCCTCCATCGCCAGCGGATGATCACCGGTCGGTCTGTCGTATTCGATGGCCTGCTTCTTCAACTCCTCCATCGAGAGGTTGTAGAGCCAGTTGAGGTGGCTGTCCCATGCCTCCAGCTCGCTCTCGATGCAAAAGAACCATTCTCCTTCGGTCTTCGCCAGTTTGGCGCAGGTGCTGCGAAATGTGCCAATACAGTCCGATTGCGGATCGGTCTCAACCAAGCATCGGCTGAGAGCGTCGTTTTGATAGACGGCTTTCAGTTCATTCTGACGCTCTGACGGAATGTCTTGGGCTGAGACTGGAAGGCTCAGCGCCAGAGAAACAAGGGCGCCTTTGATTAGCGGTCGCATGGACGGTTCTCCGATGAATTCGACTCGGTTTACTCTATAGGATGAACATCACTTAACGCTGACAGCGAGGGCAGTAGAAGGTCGAACGCCCGGCTTGGGCGATCCGCCGGATGACACCGGGGCAGCCCTCGCGCGTACAGGCGCTGTCCTCGCGGTCGTAGACACGAAAGCTGTGTTGGAAGTAGCCAAGCTCCCCATCTGCTTGGCGATAATCGCGTAGCGAGGAGCCTCCTGCAGCGATCGCATCCCCGATGGTCTCGACGATCTCTCCCGCCAGCCGATCGATCCGTGGGCGCGAGATGCTGCCCGCCATCCGGGTTGGGTGGATGCCCGCGCGGAAGAGCGCCTCACAGACATAGATATTGCCCAGCCCCGCAATGATCCGCTGGTCCAGGAGGGCGGATTTGATCGGGGTCTGTTTGCCCTTCAGCGCTTCGGCCAGATAGGCGCCGCTGAACGCGTTTCCGTTCGGCTCCGGCCCCAAGCGCGCGAGCAGCGGGTGGTCGTCCAGGCTCTCCGTCTCCCACAGATCCATCGCTCCGAACCGGCGCGCATCGTTATAGGTGACCCGCACGCCGTGATCGGTCGTCACGATCACATGGTCATGCTTGCCCGGGGCCGCGCGCTCATGATGCAGCTCGACCGTCTCGGTCCCATCGATTAACAGCCGCCCGGACATGCCGAGATGGGTGATCCAGGTCTCCCCACCATCGAGATGGGCGAGCAGGTACTTCGACCGACGCCCCAACCGCTCAACCCGCCGCCCTTGGAGACGCGCGCCAAACCGTTCGGGCAAAGGCCAACGCAAATCGGGACGGCGCTGGATCACTTCGGCCAGCACCCGGCCTTCGAGGACGGGCTGCAATCCCCGCCTTACTGTTTCAACT
>JBCDAQ010000312.1:0-2497 GCA_039185285.1 Pseudomonadota bacterium | reverse complement strand
GGAAGCTACGCACCGCCCAGAGCGATTTGGTATAGTCCTGCGCCGGCGCCGAGAGCATCGTCCGCGTGTCCGCTTCCTCGACCTCATCGCCTTTGAGCAGCACTTTGATCCGGTCCGCCATCTGCGCCACAACCGCGAGGTCGTGGGTAATATAAATCGCCGCGGTATTGAACTGTTCGACGATGTCACGGATCGAGGCCAAGACCTCGATCTGGGTTGTCACATCCAGCGCCGTCGTCGGCTCGTCAAAGATTATAAGATCTGGCCGACAAGACATGGCCATCGCCGTCATCGCCCGCTGAAGCTGACCGCCCGAGACCTGGTGGGGATATCGAAACCCGATCTGGTCCGGGTTTGGCAGGCGTAACCGGCGATAGAGCTCGATCCCGTCAGCCTCAGCCTCGGCCCGGGTCGAGACCTTGTGGTTCACCGGAGCTTCGGCGTGCTGGTCGATGAGCTTGTGCGCCGGGTTGAAACTCGCCGCCGCCGATTGAGCTACATAGGCTATTCGCTTGCCCATTAGAGCCCGTTTGGTCCCAGCAGACGCACTGACCAGATCGACCCCGTCGAATTCGACCGACCCGGCGGAGATCCGGCAGCCGTCGCGGCAGAACCCCATCGACGCGAGTCCGATGGTGGACTTACCAGCGCCAGATTCTCCGATCAGGCCGATGACCTCGCCTTTGTGGAGATCAAGGTCAACGCCGTGAACGATCTCGTTCCAGACTTCATCCGCGCGGCCTTCGATCTTCAGTCCCCGGATTTTGACCAGAAGCTCTTGGGAGTGTTGTTGATCATCCATCATTTTACTCCTTCAGACCGCTCGAGCGGTGCAGCATCCAGTCAACAACAAAGTTCACGGCCACAGTCAGCAGCGCGATCGCACCAGCAGCCATCAGCGGCAGCGAGGCCGACAGGATGTCCCACTGAGCGAACGAGATGAACTGACGCAGCTCGGACACCAACGAGCCCCAATCCGCCAGCGGCGGCTGAATGCCGATGCCGAGGAACGAAAGCGCCGCGATCGTCAGGAAGACGAAGCAGAAGCGCAGGCCAAACTCCGCCAACAAAGGCGCCGTGGCATTGGGCAGGATCTCCTTGAAGATCAGGTAGGTGAGGTTCTCACCCCTCAGCTTCGCAGCTTCGATATAGTCCATGACTACGATGTTAACGCCGACAGCGCGGGCTAATCGGAAGACCCTGGTGGAGTCGAGGACCGCAAGGACCAGGATCATGTTGATCGTCGATTGTCCAACGATCGTCATGATCAGAAGGATGAAGATCAGCGAGGGGATCGCCATCAGAACATCGACAACCCGCGAGGTGAGCTGATCGACCCAACCGCCCAGCGTCGCCGCCAGGAACCCGATCGAGGACCCGAGCAAGAAGGCAATCACCGTTGTGACGAATGCAATCCCCACCGTGTTCCGAGCGCCGTAGATCAGGCGGGTCAGCAGGTCTCTGCCAATCTGATCCGTCCCCAACCAATGTGCCGGATCGCCACCCACCGAAGGATCTCCGCCCGGCGGTAGATTGATCTGTGCAAAAACTTCTGCCTCGCCATAGGGCGCGATCACATCCGCGAACACGGCAGCGATGACGTAAAGCAAGATAACCAACAGTCCAAAGCAGGCCGTCAAAGGAGCCTGGCGCATTGGTTTGGCGACTGCTTCAACCGTGAATTTCTGCATGAGCAGCCGGAAAATGAACGCCGCAAGGCCTGAGGCCGCGATCACCAAGGCGCAGTACAGAAGGAAGACGATCCATGTCGGCAGACCAGCACCTCTCACCGCACCAATCACCACATGCCCTGCATAAACTGCGGCGATAAACGCGAAGAATGCGAACAGACCGCCAAAGAAGATCACGAGGAAGGAAATCGCACTCCCCGCTGGGCCGCTTGATACCGCACTCTGGGGCGGCATCGACATGTTGTCAGTTGTTGCCATTGTCCTGTCCCCTTACTTCGGATGCCGCAGGCGCGGGTTGGTTAGGATCGAGAGCACATCCGCCGTGAGGTTCAGGAGGATATACGCCGCCGCGAAGATCAGGCAGCAGGCCTGAACCACCGGAATATCCCGGATCTTCACGCTATCGACGAACAGCTGACCGACACCTGGGTAGACGAAGACCACCTCGACCACGACCACCCCTGTGATCAGATAGGCAAGGTTCAGCGCAATCACGTTGATGATCGGTGCCAAAGCGTTCGGCAGAGCGTGAACAACGATCGTCCGCATCGGGCTCACGCCCTTTAGCTTGGCCATCTCGATATAGGGTGAGGCCAAGAGGTTGATGATCGCCGCCCTGGTCATGCGCATCATATGCGCAGTGATGACCAAGGTCAGCGTCAGCGCCGGCAACATTGTCACGTATATTCGCTCATCCAGCCCCATATCGTCTCGGACAAACGAGCCTGCTGGGAAAATCGGGTTCATCACCGCAAGGAATAGCATCAGCACGTAGGCGACGAAGAATTCAGGGCTCGAGATCGAGG
>JBCDAQ010000311.1:0-2518 GCA_039185285.1 Pseudomonadota bacterium | reverse complement strand
GCCCCATCCACAATACGGAGTGACCATGGCCAAGGAAGAAACGCTTGAATTCCCCGGGGTCGTTGTCGAGCTGCTGCCGAACGCAACCTTCCGGGTCAAGCTCGAAAACGGCCATGAGATCATTGCCCATACCGCTGGCAAGATGCGCAAGAACCGGATCCGGGTTCTGGCCGGCGACAAGGTTCAGGTCGAGATGACACCCTATGACCTAACCAAGGGGCGGATCACCTATCGCTTCAAGTAGGCGAAACGAAGGCTCTCGTTCGCAATGCGTCTGATCCTCGGCAGCGGCTCAGCGCGGCGCAGAGATCTCCTGGCGCAAATCGGCGTGGTTCCCGACGAAATCCTCGCAGCTGATATCGACGAGACACCTGGGGCGGGAGAGCTGCCGCGACCATACGTTGAACGGATGGCGCGTCAGAAGGCACAAGCTATCGCGACCGACGACCTCTTGCTGACAGCAGATACCGTGGTCAGCCTCGGTCGCCGGATCCTCGGCAAACCGGCAGATCGGGCGGAAGCCACGAAGTTCCTCTCCCAACTTTCCGGCCGACGCCATCGAGTGACGACTTCGGTCTGCCTGCGTCACGGCGATCTCCTCCGCCAGAAAACGGTGCAAAGCCGCGTGCGATTCAAGCGACTTAGCGATCTTGAGACGACCGCGTACCTGAACTCCGGCGAGTGGCTGGGCAAGGCCGGCGGCTACGCAATCCAGGGGATCGGGGCCGCCTTCGTGCCCGAGATAAGTGGCAGCTACACCGCGATCGTCGGCTTACCATTAACCGAGACCGCCGGGCTGCTAGAGAGCTTCGGCTATCCACTGCCCTACGATGGCCCAAGCGCATGAAGGGGCGCCAAATCATCTTAGATATGGATCGCGAGGCCAGCAGAGCCGCCCTGATGGTCGACGGTGTGCTCCAAGATCTCTTGATAGATGGCCCAGGACCGGACGTCGGTGCGATCTCTTGGGCAAAAGTGGATCGCGTAGTCCCAGGCCTCAGCGGTGCTTTTGTCACTTTGAGCAAGGAGAATCAGGGCTTCCTCCGAGAAGCCAAAGGCGTGAAGGCGGGCCAAGGGATTTTGATCCAGGTGACAGGATTTGCAGAGCCCGGCAAAGCCACCCCTGTCACCCGCCGAGTGCTCTACAAGGGGCGCCGCCTGATCCACACGCCGGACGCGCCAGGGATCAACATCTCCCGCCAGATCCGCGATCCGGACGAGCGGGCCCGATTGACCGAAGCCCTGGAGGATTGGATGCCGGACCCAGCTTCTTGCGAGCCTCCGGCGGCCGGGCATTACACGCAGATGCATCAGACCGGAGGGGTCATCGTTCGGACAGCGGCTCAGGGGACGCGCGCGGAGGACCTTCGGCGTGAATATGGTTGGCTGTTGGCCGAGCGGGCGGAGCGGGAGGCATCGCGAGGAGACCTCGGGCCCGTGTTGGCTATCGACTATGCGCTTCGGGAGTGGACGGCGGAACCTGTTGATCTGATCACCTACGGGCCGCGCGCGGAAGACTATGTCTATGGGCCGCTCAATCTGGAGCGGCTTTCCTGCCCGGAGATTGAGGAACGTCTGCGCCTTTCCGACACCAAAGACCCGTTCGAGGCGTTGGGTATTTGGGAGCAGATTCAATCACTTAACACCCCTCTCTCCTCGGGCGGATCGATGGTGGTGGAGGCGACGCGGGCGCTGGTTGCGGTGGATGTGAACACCCAGGGCAACTTCTCGCAAGGCGCGGCCATGACGACCAATATCGAGGCGTGCCGCGAGCTGCCCCGCCAGCTGCGCCTCCGCGGGCTCGGCGGGCAGATTGTCGTTGATTTTGCGCCCCTTAAGAAGGCCCACCGCAAGAAAATCGAGGAAGTCCTCAAGGCCGCCTTCCGCAAATGCCCGGTCGAGACGACGCTGGCCGGATGGACGCCTCTCGGCAATCTGGAGCTTCAGAGAAAACGCGAAAGACGCCCGCTGGACCCAAGGAAGATTTAGGGGTGATTTGGGGGTGGCCCGGGCGCCTGCACGGCGCCATAGGCCAGATCTGCGATCGCTACTGGGCGAGAAGCGGAGACGCCTTGTCGACTTCTTTCAAAGCCGTGAGGGGCTTGTGCATGCGCTTGCCAGTCGGTAGGCCGGTGGCTGCCGCGTTCGGCAGATCGACCATTAGGTCCTGGATCTCGAAATTGCCAAGCCCACCTGCGGCCTGATCGAGGGCGTCGTCGGCGAGGGTCTCGGGTTTATTTTGATCGGTCATTTGGATCTCCGTTTCTTGATCTGAGCGGAGATTAGGCGGACCACGCCCGCCCGTCTGTCACGATCGTCACAGCCCGCTTCAGGCCCAGGCGAGCGCCGTGCCGAGGAGGATGAGCGCACCGCCCGCGATCTCCTGCATCGAGAAGCTCTCCCCAAACAGCCAGTAGGAGGCAGCGGCGATGATCAGGACTTCTAGGCCGAGGATGGCGACATAGATAAAGCCCAGACGCTCGGTCTTCAGCGCCTCGATCTCCATGAAGATGCCGAG
>JBCDAQ010000310.1:0-2535 GCA_039185285.1 Pseudomonadota bacterium | reverse complement strand
CTCAGCCTTCTTCTGCTCAACAGCCAACGTATTGGCGAACAGAAAGAACACGATCATTGACAGGAAGAAGATCAGCGAAGGCAGCGAAATCACGCCTTTGGTAATCTGCTGGAAATGCGACAGGAAGCTGAGCGACTCGATGCCCGATATGATGAAGCCAGGTGCCCAGGCCTTGAAGAAACCAAGCACCAACGGCAGGCTACTCATAACGAACAAGAAACAGATCACCGCCGCAACGATGAACGCAATTACCTGGTTCTTTGTGAGCGCAGATACGAACGACCCGATCGCCAGAAACGCACCGGCCATTAGGAAGCTACCAACGTAACTCGCGAAAATGACCCCGTTGTCAGGATTTCCCAGGACATTGACTGTGATCCACATTGGGATTGTGAGGAGCAGGGCAACGCCAAGAAAGGCCCAGGCAGCCAGAAACTTTCCGACAATCGCGTGCATCGGTGCAACCGGCAGCGTCATAAGCAGCTCGATCGTCCCAGACTTTCGCTCTTCAGCCCACAGCCGCATCGCAACCGCCGGCACAAGGATCAAATAAACCCAGGGATGGTACTGGAAGAAGACGGCCAAATCAGCCTGCCCGCGCTGGAAAAAATTCCCGACATAGAAAGCCAGGGCACTCGTGAGGGCGACAAAGATTGCAACAAAAACGTAGGCCAGCGTCGTGTTGAAATAGGCGTTAAACTCGCGGCCAAAGATAATCTTGATGTTGCGCATCAGTTCCCTCCTGCGCTGGACTGAGCGTTCGCTGTCCCCGTGTCAGACGTCGTGATCGACCGGAACACATCGTCCAGCCGCCCACGCTCGACGATCAACTCATCAATGTTGATCGACTTCTCCCGGACGAGAGAAGCGATCTCTGTGGCGATCGCACCATTTTCATTCGGCAGAGCTCTGAACCGGACATGGCCGTTAGCGCGGCCGATCTCTTCCACGGAAGCGACGCCGGGAAGCTCTTTGATCGCGTTCATCAGTGTATCGGCTGAATCTGACGGCGCGCGAACAGCCACGGCATTGTGGTAAGGCATCCGAGCCTGCAGATCTTCTGCGGTACCGTCAGCCACAACCCGGCCCTTATCGATAACAACCGCACGCGAACAAACAGCCTCGACTTCCTCGAGAATGTGCGTCGAAACAATGATAGCTTTCTCTAACGCCATATCGGCGATCAATGACCGCACGTGGTGCTTCTGGTTCGGATCCAAACCATCGGTCGGTTCGTCCATGATTAGAACTGCGGGATCATGCAGGATGGCCTGCGCCAGCCCGACACGCCGCTTATAGCCCTTGGAGAGTGTCTCGATTTGTTGAGCGAGGACGCCCTTCAAACCAGTTTTGTCGACAGCCTGGGCCACCCGATAGTCGCGCTCCCCACCATCAAAGCCGCGGATCGCAGCAATAAACTGTAGGAACGCTTGGACAGCCATGTCGCCATAAGCTGGTGCACCTTCCGGCAGATAACCGATCTGTTTCTTCGCGTTGATCGGGTCGGTGGCCATGTCGATGCCGTTAATCCGAACCAGACCACTATCAGGCTCCAAAAAGCCCGTAATCATCTTCATTGTGGTTGATTTGCCAGCCCCGTTCGGACCGAGAAATCCAAGCACTTCGCCTTTCGGAACCGACAGTGAAATACCGTTCACCGCGGCGATGTCTCCAAAGTGCTTTGTGAGCCGGTCTGTCTTGATCAGTTCGGCCATCGGCGTATCCTTAATTCAGTGAGATTTTACGCGCTCGTGCTCAAGCGATAGTCAGCAACCCGCATAATTGAGGAAGAAGTGTCAGGCGGCATAGCATGGTCCGGCCTCGGCGCAAACCGCCCAAGGCCATCCTTACTAAATTGTAAGCCGGGAAATACGCAGAGACCGAGATAGCACTGGCCCCAAAAGCGATAGAATGTCGATCCCACGGACGTCGGTCCGTATGCCAACGGGACAGGCATTTTCCTCCTCCGCACAAGCATTCAGCTGCAAGTTGCAGCCGTTGACTTAATTCAAGTCTTAGCACTGTCAAGTGGTGACTGCTGATTTGGGCGATCAGAAGAACAAGATCGACCCCGAAAATTCGTTGAAATCAACGACAGTTTCGAGTTCACCCGGTCGAGAGATCAGCCGCGCCTGGAAAACAGGCGCGCATCTGTAGGCGTCGGATCTGCCGGCAGTCGCGCCCGCGCTGCTTCGTCCAAGCTTTCCCGGATCAGACCATCCAATAAATCCGTAAACAGCAAAGGCTCATCCTCCAGTGCCTCCCACAGGAAGTAACCGAAAGAACCTGGGCACGGATTAACCTCGTTGAACCAAATCTCCCCGGTAACCTCGTTGCCGATGAAGTCAATCCGCGGGGCGCCAGTACCGCCCACTGCCTCAAAAGCAGTCACGGCCATGCCTCTGACCTTGCCTTCCAGGCCTTGAGGCATCTGAGGATTGAGCTCGCGCGTCAGCGACAACATACCTTCGCTGGACTGGCCTGGTGTCTTACTGCCGGTTTTCTTTGAACCACCGCCAGACAGGTATTTTTCTT
>JBCDAQ010000309.1:0-2538 GCA_039185285.1 Pseudomonadota bacterium | reverse complement strand
CTCGTGACCGTTTTAAGCGCGCGGTCATAGCGGGCCGCGAACGATGCCGAGCGCCCGCGTGGGGAGATGCTGAGCCTGCATGCGGGCCTTATCGGGCACGACAACCGGGATTAACGCGATCCCAGCCTCTGTCAGAATGGCTTTGGCCGTTTCGAGTTCCGACAGAAAGTCACGGGCCGTTTCTGGCTCTCGAAACTCCTCTGTCGTGAACAGCCAACCGTTCTGGCCAACGATGGCCCCATCGGAAGCCTCGCGAAAGAGGCCCCACCGAATGGCCGCCCAGGCGCTCCCCGCCAGTGTCTGACCGGGGACAGAACCCTCAAAACGGCTCTCATATCCGCGCTGATAGGCACCGTTCGTCCATCCGGTGCTGACATCCCCAAGCTCGGTTCGCCCGAACGCGAACAACGAAGCACCGGCAAGGAGGGTCGAGAACCCGAAGACCAGGACCCTATCTTGGAACTTTTGCATCGCTCTCACCTCAAAACTGGAAATAAAGGAAGGGGCTTTCGGTCCGGGCCTGCATCACGATGAGGCAGAAGACCGAGAGCATTGCGGTTTGCGCGGTTGGGGCCAGTCTGGCTGTTCTTAGACTGAGGCTTGGCGCAATCGAGATGGCGCAACCGATCAGAAGAAACAGAACCTCAGTGCTTTGCGTGAGCATGATCAACTCGGGTCGCATGGACAGCCCGTTTGCTCCGGCCATGCCCGCGTACATCGTCAAAGCACCGCCAAGCGTTTCGGCCCGGAAGACAACCCAGCCGAGGATGACCAGCACCATCGTCAAGGGCCAGGCAATGGCGCGCGGCCAGACTCTGTCGCGGCTCTTCGCGCCAAGTGCGCGTTCGATCGCCATCAGCCCACCGTGCCAGATGCCCCAGATCAGGAAGGTCCAGTTTGCGCCGTGCCAGAGGCCGCCCAAAACCATCGTCAGAAGGAGATTGCGATAAGTTTTGATCCGCCTGCCGCGATTGCCGCCAAGTGGGACGTAAAGATAGTCTCGCAGCCAGGTCGACAGGCTGATATGCCAGCGCCGCCAGAACTCGGTGATCGATCGGCTGGTGTAAGGGGCGTTGAAGTTCTCGGGAAATCGGAAGCCGATCATCAGCCCGAGCCCGATGGCCATGGCCGAATACCCGGCAAAGTCAAAGAGAAGCTGGATCGAATAGGCGATGGCACCTGTCCACGCCTCGGCCATGGTCGGGTCAGGCAGGGCGAAGATCCGGTCGGCCAGCGGCGCCACGCTGTCTGCAATCAGAAGCTTCATGGCCAGGCCCGCGATAAACCGGCGGAGCCCCTTGGCAAAGACTGCGACCGAATGCGTGCGCGTCTCGAATTGATGTGCGAGGTCCTTGTAGCGCAGGACTGGTCCCGCGATCAGCTGCGGGAAGAGGGACGAGAAGGCCAAAAAGTCCGACAGTTTTGGTGTGGGCGGCGCATCCCCCCGGGCCACATCGATCACATAGCTGATCGATTGGAACGTGAGGAAAGACAGCCCGATCGGCAGCAGGATCTCGGGCACGATCAGAGCGTCGCCGCCCATCGCCGTATTCAAGTTGCCGAGGACGAAGGTCGTGTACTTGAACCACCCGAGCACGGCGAGGTTGAAGGACACACCCAACCGCACCGCCCAACGCTTTTTGCGCTCCGATCTCGCGCACGTCGCAACATGGCCGGCGGCATAGCTGCCCCCAGCGATTGCGAACAGGATCAGGACAGCATCCGCCCGCCACCAGGCGTAAAAGCCCGTGCTGGCAATCAGGATCAGCCAGTTCCGGGCGCCTTTCGGTAGTGCATAATATGACACCAGGAAGAGAGGCAGGAACCCGAAGACGAAGATAGGTGTGGAAAAGACCATGATCTCAGCCGTCGATGTTTGGGCCGAAGCTGTTTTCGATCAGCCGGGCGGTGTCGTCATGGGCCACAAAGGTCAGGTTCTGACCTCGACGCAGCGTGACATCGAAGCTGGCGAGCGTCTGACCGTTTGCAGTGACGAGGCTCAGATTCGCGCTGACCGGGTTTACGGCGCGAGACGCGGCCGCACCGGTCGCGGTGTCGTCGATCACCACCATGTCCTGATCAGTTACGGCGACACGCACGGGGGAGCTCCCGAGGTTCACGAGGAAAAGATGAACCTTGGACCGATCCTCTCGACCCGGTTCTTCGATCAGGAGGACCCGGCCATCCGGGCCCGCAGCAGCAGTATAATAGGTGCCGGGCTGGGCACCGTTCGTGGCAGCGGCCGATACGGGACGGTAGACATCCGCGATGTGAGTGGCCGGCGCGATGCCAAAAACGGGATGTTGAGAACCCAGCCCGACCCACCGGACGAAAGCCGCATCATCCGGCGGAGGGGTGTCATACAGCGCATTGTCAGCAGCAAAGGTGGATGCCGATCCAAGCAGGATCAGGGCAACTGCGGCAGAGTTTGCCAGTTTGGTAAGTGTCATTTTGCGGCTCCATTTCGATGAAAGCCACGTAGCATCCGGTCGGGCGCTTTGATGAGTATCCGGACGTATAGATCCGTGCTCCAAACGG
>JBCDAQ010000308.1:0-2576 GCA_039185285.1 Pseudomonadota bacterium | reverse complement strand
TTCGGCCGCCTCGGCCACCGTCGCCGCCATCGCCCAATCGGCCTTCTGAGGCCGGGGCGCCATGGTCAGCTTGGCATAGGCCCGCTCGGCATTCTCCAGCACGGCACCCAGTTTGCGCTCGGCCTCCGGGTCCGGGTCAAACACCCGACACTCGACCCCATTCTCAATCAGCCGGGCCAGCCAGCCCCCGCCGATCACGCCCCCGCCGAGGATTGCCGCGCGTTTCACATCGCTCATGAGAGATGTCCTTTCAGTAACTGAGAAACATGACGAGGAGCCACATCACAACCCCCGCGCCGAAATAGAAGGCCAAGCCCGGGAGCAGGACCTGCGGGAACCGGGCCGAGTGCCACCCCCGCGCGCGCCCAGCGATCCGATAGGCGCCGAGTCCCATGCTCGCCAAACTCACCACACCACCCGCGAGAGAGGTGATCAGACATCCAAGCGCCTGCCACGGATCCTGAGCGCTCTCCGACACCCCAATGCAGAGGTTAAAGCCGAGTATCAACAACAGGGCCGAGCCCAGAACCATCCCCGCAAATAGCCCCCAATTGCTGGCAAAGACTGGCAGTAAAATCGCGGCTATGATGCAAAGGGACGAGAGCATCACGGCACGACTTGCGGGGTCAGGTAGAGCGCTGCCGGATCGTAGCCATTGCGTCGTAGCACGGCATAAGCGGCCTCGAGTTCCACGTCATTCAACGAAGGCTCTCGCGCAAGGATCCAGCCGAACCCACCATCGGGCGTGCCGATCACGGCGACCGAGTAGGCATCTGTCACGCTCAGGATCCAATAGTCGCCAACCGCGAAGGGGAGCCAGGGGACGAAGCCGACCTCCAGCTTATCGCCCTCGGCACTTGCCGATGTCGCCCGTCCCTCGGCGACTTCCTCCGGCCCGTCAAGCGCGCCTTGGCGGCAGGTGTTGACGACCTTGACCGAGCCGTCCTCGTTCAAACTGTACTCGGCAGTCACCCCGAAACAGCCTTCCTCGAAGCTGTTCGGATAGCGCGCGATCTCGTACCAGAGGCCCTGATACCGCTCCAGATCCACAGGTCCATGCGTGACCATCGGGACCGATGTATCCCGATAGGTCGGCCCCCCGCAAGCGGAGACGGCAAGGGCGCCGATCAGGATCAAACCACTGAGAAATCGCATTTTCCCACTCCTTGTCGTTATGGAAGAGTTACGGAAAAACGACGGAAGAATGCACTTCCGAAAATGCAAAATCGCTGCGCATTTTTTGGGGGAGCCGAGCGGTCGATCCGGCCTCCATCGCTTGGCAATTGCGCTCTCTTCCACGCGTTCATTTGTTCGATACCTCGCTGGCGAAAGCTGCGATCGTGAAAGTGACCGAATTCCGAAGATCGGCCAATAGCTCCTCCCGAGTTCCCTCATTACCTGAATATGGACCATCTACTGGATAAGAACCGCCCCGCTGTTTCGAGCGGACCATGACATAAACCCGCTCGTCTAGTCTCCACCAGACGCGGCATTCCTGAAGGAGGCCCGGGTTCTCATCCGCCTCAACGCATAGCCTTCCCTCTTTCGCGTCTCCCGTCACCCGGACGGTCGTTTTCTCACCCTGTAGCTCGATGTCATTGAGCAGACGACTTACGGAACGCGCGTAGCTTGAGAATTCGATCGACCGTACCACCTGCCGCCGGATCGAAGCACAGACATCTGTCGGGAGCGATGCTGAATCTGTGGCCGGGCAGAGCCGGTCTATATGAGGTTGCAAAGCATCCCGGTTCTTGAAACGGAGAGGAGAGAAGGAAAACTCGTTGACGGCTAGTGGCACCGATCCATTTGCGGTCAGACTACACAGGTTTGCTACATCTCTATTACCATAGGTTGTGTAGTCAAAAGACCTTGCAGCCCGGTCTCCCATCGCGAAGGTCCGACCCTTGGCATGTAGCTCAATCGGGATTTCGAAAGTAAGTTGGCCTAGCTTTAAGTCGATCCTGGCTGCGCAGTCCGCATCAGGGATACCGTATCGGTAGACTGCGGCGTAAGACGCGAGAGCGGAGATGCTCGCGGCAACTGCCAAGGCAATGATGGGCGAGTATCCTCTTGCGTACGCCCGAAGCGCACGCCTGACGCCCCAGCGGACTATCAAGCCCAGCAGAAAACCAACACCAAGATTGATCACGAGCACCCAGATTAGAACAAGCGTTCCCAGACCATCATGTTGATCTGTTGGGTCAGGTTCATGGAGCCAAACGGGTCCCAAGACGTATAGCGCCGCTGTGATGAGCAGCAGGAAGAAACGCCAGTAATTTGAAATATTGAGACAAATTATGGCTATTGGTGGGAAAAAAGCCCAGCTCATAATGAACCAAGGAACCAGCGTATCCGTATTCAGGGGCATCTGACGAAAGCGATCTGACTACATCGGCGCCCGTTTCTCGATGCCTAGTTTGGCGCGGACTTCCTCGGGGCCGATGACGCGGGCGCCCATGTTCTCGATGATGTCGACTGCCTTCTCGACCAGCTGGTAGTTCTTCGCCAGCACGCCTTTGGAGAGGTAGAGGTTGTCCTCCAGCCCGACCCGCACATTGCCACCCGCGAGGACGGCG
>JBCDAQ010000307.1:0-2599 GCA_039185285.1 Pseudomonadota bacterium | reverse complement strand
GAGGATCTTTTCGAACCGCTTGAAGGCACCAGCCTGAGGGTCGCGCTCGACGACATCGAGTCCGGCAGCGGCTTTAGCGCCGGATTAGGCGTTTGGGTCGATGACTGGATTGGAAGGAACATCTCGGTTGGGTTTGACTACATCTATACCGGGTTTGAGCCTTCAACGACGCTCCGTCTCGACATTCTTGGGATCTCTCGATCGATTGATCTCGACGCGGATGTCGACCTGCACAGCTTTTTCTTCAATGCTGCGTGGCGGAAGCACGAGGGCCGTTGGCATCCCTATGCTGGTGGCGGTATCGGCTTTGGCTTTATCGACTTGGACTACCCGGCGCCGTTCGGCGGCCTCGACGGCCCACATGCGGGTCTACAGGCATTCATCGGAGTCGACTATGACATCTCAGAACGCTTCTATATCGGGGGCAGCACCCGGAGCTACTACATCGATGGGCGGATCATCGGAGTGGACCTTCAGTTTCTCGAGCTGATCGTTATGGGCAATCTTGGTGTCAGATTCTAGCCGAGCATCAAGACCCCGCCCTTACTGGAGGTCGAGTGTGAAGACCGCCTCGGCCCAGCCATGAACTGAATCTTTCGCTTCGATTGTCACTTGAGAGACCGACTCTGGGATTTTGACACCGCCAAGAGAGCGGGTGAACGGTTGTTCGTTCACATGGGGATGGGCGAGCACGCGTGTCCCATAAACCGTGCCATCCGGCCCAACGACCCTCCAGGCGTCAGCGTAGTGATCCCACCCCGTGTCCGCATGGAGAAGTGTTACGTCAAACCGCCAGGCATCGCCGGACTTGCGCGCCTTCGCCTCTGTTATCTCGACATCGCCTGCGATCGCAGGCGCTGAAAGAAGAGCAATCAGGAAGACAAGACGGCGCATATGTTAACCTCCATGGGTCTTTGCTTAATCCTCTGTTTACCAAACTTTGATGGGTTCGCTGTTAAGCAATTCGTCATTTTTGGGGAGACGATTGGTCACGCGTGCTCATACAGTCGCCTTCCTCGGCGTCGAGGCAAAGCCAGTGGAAGTGCAATGCGCCTTGGCGAACGGCCTGCCCGCCTTCAACCTGGTTGGTTTGCCTGACAAGGCGGTAAGCGAATCTAAGGAGCGCGTACGCGCGGCGATGAATGCAATTGGTTTGGCACTGCCACCGCAGCGCATCACAATCAATCTCTCTCCTGCTGACTTGCCAAAAGCAGGCTCGCACTATGATCTGCCAATCGCACTATCGCTAATGGCGGCGCTGGACCTTATCCCGGCAGGGGAGGTCGCAGACCATGTCGCAATCGGAGAGCTGTCTCTCGACGGTCGAATTGGTCCGGTTCAAGGGGCGCTTCCGTCCGCCCTCGCCGCCGCCGAACAGGAGAAAGGCCTGATTTGCCCGTCGCGCTGTGGCTCGGAGGCTGCTTGGGTCGGTGCTTGCGAGATCCTTGCGCCAGACACCCTGGTCGCACTGGTCAATCATTTCCGCGGTCGAACCCCGCTGACGCCACCGGAACCCGGAAAGGTCACTCATCGCCGAAATGGCACTGACCTTCTCGACGTCAAAGGACAGGAAGGAGCCCGCCGCGCTCTTGAGATAGCCGCTGCCGGCAACCATCACATCCTTATGGTCGGTGAGCCCGGCTCGGGAAAATCCATGCTCGCCTCGCGGCTTACCACGATCATGCCGCCTCTCACCCCGCCAGAGGCATTGGAAGTATCGACAATACGCTCACTCGCCGATCTAGCAGGAGATGGCGGCATGGTGGCGGAACGGCCTTATCGGGATCCACATCACTCTGCGTCCATGGCCGCGATGATCGGTGGCGGCAAAGGCGCACAGCCAGGTGAGATCAGTTTAGCCCATCGCGGTGTCTTGTTCCTGGATGAGCTTCCTGAATTTCCACGCCCAGTTTTAGAAGCCCTGCGCCAGCCGATAGAGACGGGCGAAGTGGTGGTCAGCCGGGCGACTGCGCATGTCACTTATCCTGCTCGGTTTCTCCTGGCTGCCGCGATGAACCCGTGCCGGTGCGGCTATCTCACGGATGCAGCCCGCGCCTGTTCAAAAGCGCCTCGTTGTGGAGCGGACTACATGGCCCGTCTCTCAGGTCCCCTTCTTGATCGGTTTGACATCCGAGTTGAAGTGCCTCCGGTGACGCCCGCAATCCTGGCGCTACCCGCCCATACCGATAACTCGGCGAAAATTGCTGCCCGGGTTGCTCAAGCGCGCGAGGTCCAGATTGCGCGAAATGGACATGATAGGGTGAGGCTGAACTCTGAGTTGAAGGGCGAAACACTGGATCAAGTCGCCAAGCCAGATGAACCAGGGATGGAGATCCTTCAACGCGCGGCAGAAAAAATGAGGTTCTCCGCCAGAGGGTATCATCGAGTTCTGCGGGTTGCCCGAACGCTCGCGGATCTCGCCGGTAGTACCGGCGTTCATCGTGAACACATCGCCGAGGCAATCGGTTACCGCCGGAGCCTGGGCTAGGCGAAACAGAGCGGTTTTGCTTTCCTCGAAACTCTCAGCACCGATGCGGGTCGAGCGGGTCCCAGCCGCGCATTTCTGTGCGTAACGCACAGACTGGAGGGCAGTTGCCCT
>JBCDAQ010000306.1:0-2602 GCA_039185285.1 Pseudomonadota bacterium | reverse complement strand
TGTCCAGTTCTCTTCGAGATGCTGGATCGACGTGGTTCCAGGGATCACGACGATGTTCGGGGAGCGTTTCAGAAGCCAGGCGAGTGCCTCTCTCGGGTCAAGCTTTGCGCCTTGGCGCATGGGGTGTGCGCCAAGGGGCCCGTATGGGATAAAGGCGATGCCCTTCCTGGCTGTGTAATCGACCAGATCATCCGCATCAGCTTCGCCCATGTTGAACCGGTTTTGGACGCTCGCGATCGGGGCAACGGACAGCGCTCGGTCCAGTTGATCCCGTGACACGTTGGAGAGGCCAATGTGTCCGATGCGCCCGTCGGCTTGCGCTTCAGCAAGCGCCGCAACTGAGGTTTCAATTGGTGTTTCAGGATCGACGCGATGAAGCTGGAAGAGGTCAATCCGGTCGCGGCGCAAATTGACGAGTGCGCGATCAATCTGGCGCAGCAACGCATCTCGACGGCCATCTGTTATGATTTTGCCTGGCTCCGGTTTGTCGACACCGCCCTTGGTGGCGAGCACGACATCCCGGCCTTCAAGCGCTTCGCCAACGATGCGATCCGCAAATTCCGGCCCGTAAGCCCAGGCGCTGTCAAAGAAGGTAACACCGAGATCAGCGGCGCGACGCAAGAGAGCAAGGCCCTGATCCCATTTTGGGTAGGGGCCGAAATTGCTCGGCTGATCCGTGAGGCGCATAGCGCCATAGCCAAGACGGTTGACGGTCAAGTCCCCGGCGATTTTGAAAGTTTTGTTGATCATCGGTGATCTCCTCAGAGTGATGTCGTTGCTGTTGAGGAGGAAGATGGTCGATGTGAGGGGTATCCTGTAGACGGTTTAAGAAAGTATCTGTTATCTGTGTTATGCATGAGCAAACCACTCGACCGCCTCGCCCTACTCGAAACCTTTGTCCGCATCGCAGAGAAGGGCACGATCAGCGGTGCCGCGCGGGATCTTGGGATCTCGCAGGGGTCTGCGAGCCGTCAGTTGAAGGATCTCGAAGAGCGCCTTGGCGTGCAACTGGCGCGTCGAACAACGCATTCCCTGGCGTTGACGGAGACAGGGCTTGAGGTGCTTGCCGATGCCCGAGAACTGATCACAGGATGGGATGCGTTGGAGGAGCAACACGCGCCTGACACCGACATCCTGAAAGGTCCTTTGAGGATCGTGGCGCCTGTGGCGCTCGGCCAGCTTCATCTTGCGGACATCGCCATCGGCTTTCAGGCAGAGCATCCCAATGTCACCGTAAACTGGCATCTGCAGGATGAGCCCGTTCGATTTGCAGAGGTTGGTTGCGATCTCTGGATCAAGGTTGGGCCCGTCCCCGATGACACACTCATTGTGCGACGTCTTGGGCAGGTCGAAAGGCTGATCGTCGGCACGCAGTCGATTGCCAGGGAGCTGAAGGGCGCTCAACCCGATGAGGCTAAGGCGCTTCCGTTTGTGACGTTGACGCCGTTTGAAGGTGGAAAGATTAGACTGTCACATCTTGATGGTGCGCAATCGGATCTGAATGTGTCGGCTAAACTGTCGACCAACAATATCATGTCGCTCAAACGCGCAGCGGTATCTGGTCTTGGAGCGGCTGTTTTGCCTAAGTGGTTTGTCGCGGAGGAACTTGGATCCGGCGAACTCGTCGATCTGCTTCCCGATTGGCGGGCACCAATGCTCGATGTGAATCTCGCATATCTCCCGGTGCGGCACCAACCGCGACGTCTCTCTGCTTTCATCGAAGCGTTTGAAGAAGGCTTCCGGAAGATCCCAGGCATCTCGGTCTAACGTATCAACCAAGGCACTTTACTGTGGAATGGATTGCGTCAAAGGCGTTTCAATCGGATCACTTGGCCATTGCATCTCTCAAACCGAACCCGACCTTTCTTACACATGACAAAGTCCAAGGAGTGGCCTAAGTTCTTCTGTATGAGGTAAATTTTGCCTCAGAATACTTGCTATGGTCTGAAGTAACCCGGGGGCTCGGATGCCACATGGGACGTCATCACCGCGCAAAGCTTACACGCTAGGTCTTGCTCTGATCGTCGCGTTGTCGACGTTGCAGCTTGCCGGGTCTCGGTTCGTCACCAACCAGCAGGCAGTATCAGCAATTGAAATCAACTTGTCTGGCCGTCAACGCATGCTCTCTCAGCGGATTGGCTGGTCGCTCTATCGAATTTCTGAGATCCCGGAGCAGTCGCGTGCCACAGAGCGCGGGTATCATCGAAATCTCCTAGCCGCCTGCGTGCATTTGATGGAAAGCTCTCATCGCGCTTTGGCCACACGAGACCTTGCAATGATGCAAGAGGTTTTGATGGCCGGCGGACCGTGTATGAGGCCAGATGAGCACGCTCCTCTTCAGATACCGGCTGACCGTTTGGCTCTGACCGACGCACCGGTGCTGGAAGAGTTTACACAAGAAGCCTGGCGTGTGGCAGTTGGCGAGGTGGAGGGAGACGCCGTTCAAGAGATCGCGCGTCGGTTCGAAGAGCCCCTTGTTACGCTCCTGGATCAGCTCGATCAGGCCACACTCGAAGCCCAGGAATCCTCGACCGATCGCATCGAAATGCTCTTGTCTCTAAACTGGGCGCTTATTCTCGCCCTCATCGTGGGCGAAGTGATT
>JBCDAQ010000305.1:0-2624 GCA_039185285.1 Pseudomonadota bacterium | reverse complement strand
GTCTGGATTAAGATGGTCATGCGCCCGATCTTCGAGCGGAGTGTTGGCAGTATCATGCTACCCGACCCGCACATGGGTGCCGCGCTTTCGTTCTTCATTCTGTATCAAGCCGGACTGCTGTACTTCGCCGTCATGCCAGCGGCCGAAGCTGGGTCCTGGTCCATTGCAGCAATCCACGGTGGATTGTTGGGGGTCATCGCCTATGGCACCTACGAGACCACGAACCTAGCCACCCTGAAGGGCTGGACCCTGAAAATGGCCTTCGTCGATGTCGGCTGGGGCGCGACCTTATCTGCGATAATCTCGACTATCGGATACTTCATCGTCAGCGGCGTCGCATAAATGCTGCGCAAGAATTTGCTGCGCGACGCAATCATCTACGTCTGATCAAACGTAACATAGCGGTGCCGTGCTAACGGACGGCACCGCTGGCCTGCCTACCACCTTGGGAACGGGTCTGGAAACTTGCTGTAGTCCTGCTTCAGTTCGTCGTCAGTGATCAGACAGTTGTCCAACTTGCTCACGATATCGGCTTGATCGATTTCGTCATCGCTTCCGATGAATACAATTTCTTGTCTGCGATCGCCGAATGGCTCGACCCAATCTTGTTGAATGATCTCTCGCATGGCGGGCGTCCAGTCTTCTTCAGGAATGGTCGAGTACCACTTTCCCGCCATCCTGTGATCTTTCAACTTACCTGCAAGTTGGAAATCTCCCGCCTGATCCATCCGCGTGCACAGCCAGAAAAAGCCTTTTGATCGGATCAAGCCTGCAATGGGCGTTTCGATAAAATCCATGAACCTGTTGGGATTGAAGGGTCGTCGGGCGCGATAGACAAATGCCGTCAGGCCAAACTCGTGGCTATGGCTGTGAATTCCATGCCCGTCGTGGTCGTGAGAATGATCGTGACTGTGGTCATCCTCTCTTTCCATTTCTTTGAACCAGGTCGGGTATTCCTCGGCTTTTTCGAAGTCGAAAGAGTTCGTATTCATGATTTCAGACAGATCGACCTGGCCATGGTTGGTGTCGATGATCTTCGCCTCGGCATTGATCGCTCGAACCATCTGGTGGATTTTTGCCAGTACCTCTGCACTGACCAGATTTGACTTGTTCACAAGAACGACGTTTGCAAATTCCAATTGATCAATCATCAGTTCAACCACTGATGTCTGGTCGTGGGTTTGCAGCCTGGTCTTTCGTTCTTGGATTTCCATTTCGTCAGAGTGGTATTGCTCGACGAAATTGACGGCATCAACCACCGTCACCATCGTGTCTAACTGCGCAATGTCTTTCAATGAATCGCCGTCTTCCATTGGGAACGTAAAGGTCGCGGCGATGGGAAGCGGTTCAGAGACGCCGCTGGCTTCAATTATAAGGTAGTCATATTTACTTTCTTCTGCCAGATACTTGATTTCATCAAATAAATCGCCCCGCAGTGTACAGCAAAGGCAGCCATTTTGCAGCTCAACAAGCTTTTCTTCTGTTTGTAGTATTTTGTCGCCGATTTGCTTCCCGTCGATATTCACCTCGGCGATATCATTTACGATAATCGCAACACGTTGGGCTCTCTTGGTTTCGATGATGTGATTAATGGTCGTCGTTTTGCCAGAACCCAGGAAGCCGCTTAGAACCGTTACGGGGATTTTGTTCATGGTGATGATCCACGTGTGATGTTTTTCAAAGAGGAAACCAACCAAAGGTCTTGATCGAGTTTCCGATGCAGGATGGCATCTGCGCAATCGGACGCTTGCCCGGTGAATTGCGCAACAGATGCCCGGCTCAGTTACGGCTTGGGACGAAATCGTACGCTAACGAAATGGGATTTGATTGCTGCGCGCCATGCAAGGGGGAAGTATGTCATCATCCAACATCCGTTTAGCTTGTTTCGACTGATTTTGCTGGATGGGTGCATGCGTAAGCTAAACCGCCTCTGGCGCTTATGTTATAATGTAACACAGGACGACGTTACAATAGCTTGATGCGAAGAACGACTGATAGCCCGACCACGGTCAACTCTCGTACCTTGTGTTCCCCCGACGGCTTGGGTCGATGGGTAGATCGACAAACAAGGGTTGATGCGCGCGTTGGGAACAGGCTTGGCGTGGGCACAGGTGACAGTTGATGCCGATGGGGCTGAACAGGCTTTCATCGTCTAGGTTGAAGCTGTCTGAATAGCCGATCCGATCCACATATTGCAGCTCGCATCCCAGGGCCAAGGCCAGGCGGCGGTCTTGTGTGTCCCGGCTGAACACCGGGCGATCCGTGGTGCGGCTGATCGTGAAGAACCGCTCGCCATCTGGCAGTTCGACGAATTGCGGTTGGATCACGCCGGGATTGCGGAAGCTGGTGTGCACGTTCCAAACCGGGCAGGCCCCACCGTATTCCGCAAGGTTAAACGAGGTCGCGTTGAAACGCTTGGTCACGTTTCCGGCCTTGTCGACCCGCAGGAAAAAGAACGGCACGCCGCGCGCGCCTTCCCGTTGCAGGGTCGTCAGGCGGTGGCAGACCTGTTCGAAGGAAACCCCGAAGGCGGCGGCAATCCGATCGACGTCGTAATGGGTGCGCTCGGCCGCGGCGAGGAACGGCTCGTAGGGCATGAGGAAGGCGGCGGCAAAATAATTGGC
>JBCDAQ010000304.1:0-2625 GCA_039185285.1 Pseudomonadota bacterium | reverse complement strand
TTGGAGACGCTGTCTGTCAGTGAGCGTCTGGAGAAGGTCTATGGCTTGATGCAGGGCGAGATGTCGGTGCTGCAGGTCGAGAAAAAGATCAAAACCCGTGTCAAATCCCAGATGGAGCGCACGCAGCGCGAATACTACCTGAACGAGCAGATGAAGGCCATTCAGAAGGAGCTGGGGGACGGCGAAGAAGGTGAAGGCGAAGTTGCCGAGCTTGAGCAGAAGATCGATGAGACCAAGCTCAGCAAAGAAGCGCGTGAAAAGGCTGATGCGGAGCTTAAAAAGCTTAAAAACATGAGCCCGATGAGCGCTGAAGCCACAGTTGTGCGCAATTATCTGGATTGGATGCTGTCCATTCCATGGGGCACCAAGAGCCGCGTGAAGAAGGATCTCAACAAGGCTCAGACCGTTTTGGACGACGATCACTACGGCCTCGAAAAGGTCAAAGAGCGGATCGTCGAGTATCTCGCGGTTCAGCAGCGCTCAAAGAAACTGAAGGGCCCGATCATGTGCTTGGTCGGCCCCCCCGGTGTGGGCAAGACCTCGCTTGGCAAGTCCGTGGCGCGTGCCACCGGTCGGGAGTTCATCCGAATTTCGTTGGGCGGTGTGCGGGATGAAAGTGAGATCCGCGGCCACCGTCGGACCTATATCGGGTCGATGCCGGGCAAGATCATCCAATCGATGAAGAAGGCGAAGCACTCCAATCCGCTGTTCCTCCTCGATGAGATCGACAAAATGGGGGCCGATTTCCGCGGTGACCCCTCCTCGGCCTTGCTCGAAGTGTTGGACCCGGAGCAAAACAGCACGTTCAGCGATCACTATCTGGAAGTCGATTACGACCTGTCGGATGTGATGTTCGTGACGACCGCCAATACCTTGCGTATGCCCCAGCCCCTGCTCGACCGGATGGAGACCATACGGATTGCCGGGTATACGGAAGACGAGAAGGTGGAGATCTCGCGCCGGCATCTCATCCCGAAACAAGTCGAAGACCATGGGTTGAAAGAAGGTGAGTTCACCCTGACCGACGAGGGCCTTCGCGACCTCATTCGCTACTACACGCGTGAGGCTGGCGTGCGGAACCTGGAGCGGGAGATTGCCAATCTCGCGCGAAAGGCGGTGCGGGAAATCCTCACCGATGACGCGCTCGAGACCATCGAGATCGATGCCGCCAATCTCGGCAAATATGCAGGGGTGCGGAAGTATCGCTTCGGGGAGGCTGAGGGCGAGGATCAAGTGGGCGTCACCACGGGTCTCGCCTGGACCGAAGTGGGCGGCGACTTGCTGGCCATCGAAGCTGTGATCCTGCCGGGGCGCGGCCGGATGACAACAACCGGGAAACTCGGCGATGTGATGCGCGAATCAATTGACGCGGCCCGGTCCTATGTGAGGTCCAGGTCCGTCGCCTTTGGGATTAAGCCCCCAACCTTCGACAAGCGCGACATCCACGTCCATGTCCCGGAAGGCGCAACGCCGAAGGATGGTCCGTCCGCGGGCGTGGCGATGGTGACATCGATTGTCTCCGTGCTGACGGGCATTCCCGTGCGCCGGGATGTTGCCATGACCGGCGAGATCACGCTGCGGGGGCGGGTGCTGCCCATCGGAGGGCTTAAAGAAAAGCTGTTGGCAGCGCTTCGCGGTGGGCTCAAAACCGTGCTGATCCCGGACGAAAACGAGAAGGATCTCGAGGAGATACCCGATAACGTGAAGGATGAGCTTGAGATCATTCCGGTCAAAACGGTGGATGATGTTCTCAAACATGCCCTCGTGCGCGAGGTGGTCGCCATCGAGTGGGAAGAAGATGAGTACGTTCCCCCAGCGGTGCCTGAAGGCGAGGGCGATGCGGGTGAGGTGTTGACTCACTAGCCACGTCCCGGCCCATCAGGACATCGAAATGTCACGCAGAAGACGGCAGAAATCCCCAGATTTCTGCCGTTTTTTCTTGCTGGGCCCCGGGGGCATGCGTACACTCCGCGTCGCTCCGAATACACCCTTCCCATAAATCAATCGAGAAAAACGATGAACAAGAACGAGCTCATTGCTGAAGTCTCCGAAAAATCCGAGCTGTCGAAAGCGGATGCAACAAAGGCCGTCGACGCCGTATTTGATGTGATCACTGATGCGCTGAAAGCGGGCGATGAGATTCGCCTGGTTGGCTTTGGCACATTTGCAGTGACCCGTCGGGAGGCAAGCGAAGGGCGGAACCCACGAACCGGGGAGCCGATCTCCATCCCGGCCTCCAATCAACCGAAGTTCCGGGCAGGCAAAGGACTGAAAGACGCCGTCAATTCCAAATAGTGTGTAAGGGCCAACCGCGTTTCATCCCCTGAACAGATGGCTTAAGCCACCTCTAAGGGTAAGCCGCGGCGAGGGGCACACGCCGTGTTCGTTGGCCCGACCTCACGTGAAGCCGAATGGGCCTCGCATTGGCTTGCAATGGCGAGGCTCTTTGGCGGGCGATTAGCTCAGCTGGTAGAGCATCTCGTTTACACCGAGAGGGTCGGAGGTTCGAGCCCTTCATCGCCCACCATTTTTGCGCGTCTTGCTCTCGCTCTGTGTTCCGTTTGCTTGTTCTGCGACAGGCAGATTGGAGTGTTGACAGGACAGAGTCCGCGCCCGTACTAACAC
>JBCDAQ010000303.1:0-2628 GCA_039185285.1 Pseudomonadota bacterium | reverse complement strand
CGGCACCAGGACGTCCTCGAAGAGATGATCGAGGCCCTTTTCCTCCGCAGACGCCTTGATTGACTCGGCGACCTTCTTCTCGAAGTTGGAGTAAGCGTGGACGATGTACCATTTCGCGTCGGACATGAGACGGGCCTTAGGAGAAGTTGAGGGACAGGATCAGCGGCACGATGAAGCGCAGGAACTGATCGACCGTGAAAAAGAAGAGGGACATGATCGTCACCATGATCAGCACCATGATGGTCGACACCGTTGTCTCGCCGCGCGTGGTCCAGGTGACCTTTTGCATCTCGGAGCGCACCTGACGGAAGAACTGAACCGGGCCCACCGAGGTCTTTTTCGGCGCTGGCTGTTCGGCGCGCTCAGACTTCGTGCCCACCGTTTCGGCCTCAACAATTTGCGTGTCTGCACTGGCCTCAGCTTGAGGCCGGTTCGACTTGGGCTTCCGGCGGTTCTTCGACTTGGGCATGACCTTCCAGGCTCACTTTGGGGACAGCCGCCGTCGCCCTCAAAAGGAGGGTCTGATGATGACGGCATGTCAGGAGAACGCCTGAGCTACGCCTTCACCGGCCGAAGTCAAGGGGCGAGAACCTCGGAAGCGAATGGCTAACGCAGCCGCCCAGATCGGTAGGCATCGACGCTCTCACGCTCCACACGTCGACTGCGCCAGTAAATGTAGCCGCCAACGGCGACCAAAATCAGCAGCAGCAACAACGTCCAATTGCCTGGATCCCGCGGATCGAGGGCCGACCAGACGCGCTGGAGAAAGCCCATCGTCTCTTCGTCAGACACCACCTCCTGCAGCTCAGCGACAGGCGCGGCCAAGTCATCAATCGCCTCAACGCCAGCGGCGACAGCGCCCGTCCCTGCCACCGATGTCCCAGCTTGGCCGAGTGATTTACCGTCCACCGCTTGGTGCAGACCCTGGTCCGCCATACTGCGCTCGGGTTTCTCGTTGCGTTCGCGCTGCAACGCAGAGGTCTCGAGACGCTGCGCCTGCTCGGCGAGCAGTTGCCGATCCTCTGCCGACGCCACACCATCCTCGGGCAAATCGTTATCGCGCTCGAACCGGCGAAGGGCATCAAGCGTATCAGGACCAAACACTCCGTCTACGGTACCATCCAAGTAGCCAAGAGCTTTCAAATCCTGTTGGATCTCGCGGACATCGTCGCTTTCCTCGCTTGAATGGACTTCTCGACTGGGATCGCGCGGCGCCGTTACCTGCGTGCTGGTCTCGCCAAAGAACCGGACACATTCGAAAGACCATTTCTTGCGATCTGCCAAGTGATTGGGCTTCTTACGGCTGTTGGGGTTCCCAAGATTGACCGCGCGAGATATCGCGACCGCATCATCCTGGTCTGCGTAGGCATTCAGCTCACGGTCAGCCCAATAAGCAGCCGCAACTTTGATCGATAGTAGAAGATCATCTCCTAAGACATCCGGGTTCTGAACCAGATCGACGCCGGGAATGAGGCCGTTGTAACGGCCATAGTTGTAGCGACCCGTGAGCTGAAAAAACCCCCGTCCGCGGAACCGCCATCCATCGCCAGACGCCTCGTCGCCATTCCCCAGGTCAGAGACATACCGGCTAGAATAGATCCGATTGGCAATGCGCTCCTCGCTGCCAAGATATTCGTGTTCGAACTGTTCACGGCTATCAAAGCGATTCTGAAACCAACCGGTTTCGTCATAGTTTTTGAGGCTGTAGTTCAGGCGCTCGACGCTCGCCCTGAGATAGCTTGTCTCAACGAGGCCTTGCGCGAAGAAGAAACCCAAGCGATTGGGTGTGTTGATGCCATAGTGATCCAGCACCCGCCAGGACTTGCTCAGCGCGGCGACCCAATTCGCTCGGTTTTTGTTCTGCCAACCAACCCATGCCCCAGGAAGCTCCCGGACCAATCTCTTGATATCGACGCGTTTTCCATTGGGTAATTGAAAACTCGGCATAGCGACCCCCTAGCCCGCTTGGAAGCTTACCAAACGCGGCCAATAGAGCCAGTCACCACACAGCAAACAGCGAAAGAGATTACATATTGGGGTAGTTCGGCCCCCCGCCGCCTTCAGGCGTGGTCCAGGTGATGTTCTGCTCAGGGTCTTTGATATCGCAGGTCTTGCAGTGGACGCAGTTCTGCGCATTGATCTGGAAAGTCGGCTGACCGCCCTCCTCCACATATTCGTAGACCCCCGCCGGGCAGTAGCGCTGGGACGGTCCGGCATAGACCGGCAGCTCCACCTTGTTCGGCGCCGATGCGTCGGTCAGCCGAAGGTGTGCGGGCTGATCTTCCTCATGGTTGGTGAAGGAGAAACTGACATTGGTCAGCCGATCGAACGTCAAGACACCGTCCGGCTTCGGATAGTCGATCGGCTTATGCTTCGATGCGGGTTCGGTCGAGGCAGCATCGGTTTTGCCGTGACCAAGCGTGCCGAACACAGACAAACCACGCGTCAGGACATTGGTCCAGATATCGAAACCAGACAGCGCGATCGCGCCGAGAACGGTACCGAACTTCGACCAAAGCGGCTTGGAATTCCGCACAAGGCGTAACTCTTGGCGCACCCACGACGTGTCGTAGCGCTGCTGATAGCCAACCAGCTCATCACCTTCGCGGCCCTCCGCGATCGCTTCAT
>JBCDAQ010000302.1:0-2664 GCA_039185285.1 Pseudomonadota bacterium | reverse complement strand
GCCAATTATCCAGAAGGCATCGATTTTGCGATGCCAGAAGTCCCTCATCCCTCATTGGTCCACATGTTGTCCGCGGCTTGTGCGTCGCATCGTGATAAAGTGGCGATTGAGTGCCTTGGCGGGAGCTACAGTTTTGGCGATCTGGATCGCCACTCTGCCGAGTTTGCGTCCTACCTTCAGCAGCTTGGCTTGGAACGGGGCGACCGGGTTGCGGTGATGCTTCCCAATGTTGGCCAGTTCCCAATTGTCAGTTTCGGCACGCATCGCGGCGGCTATGTCTCAGTCAATGTGAACCCACTCTACACCGCTCGTGAGCTGAGCCATCAGCTGCGAGACAGCGGTGCTAAGGCCATCATCATCCTAGAGAACTTCGCGCATATCCTTGCAGAGGTAATCGCGCAGACCGAAATCGAGCATGTCGTGATAGCCCGGATGGGTGACATGCTGCCCTTTGTGAAGCGCCATCTCGTCAATTTGGTGGTCAAGCACGTGAAAAAGATGGTGCCGCCGTACTCCTTGTCGGGGGCCGTTGCATTCACTGACGCCTTGGGACTGGGAGCTACAAAACCTCCAAAGCCAGTGGAGACTGGGCCTGACGACATCGCTTTCATCCAGTACACGGGCGGAACAACCGGTGTTGCGAAGGGGGCGGTGTTAACCCACGCCAATGTCGTCTCGAATATCTGTCAATCAAGCGCGTTCAATCACCAAGGGCTCCCCGATGCCGGATCGCGGGTAGTGCAGCCTTTGCCACTTTATCACATCTTTGCCCTGAACATGGCGATCCTGTGCTTCCATCGCGGGTATCGCCAGCTTTTGATCCCCAACCCTCGTGATCTTCCAGGGTTTGTGAAAGAGCTGAAAACAAAGCCTTTTGCCATGATCCCTGGGGTGAACACGCTGTACGCTGGGCTCGCCAACACACCTGGGTTTAAAGACTTGGATTTTTCTCGCCTCAAGCTCTGCTTTGGCGGTGGGACCGCGACGCTGCGAGACACTTCAGATCAGTGGCGGGCAATAACCGGCAAGCCGATCCTTGAGGGCTATGGTCTCAGCGAAACCTCTCCGGTGGTCTGTGGCAATCATGGTTCGATTACAGAGTTCACCGGTACGGTCGGTTATCCGATGCCGGGCACCGAAGTCTCGCTCCGCGATGAGAATGAGGTCGAGGTGCCGGACGGCGAGCCGGGCGAGATCTGTGTAAAAGGCCCTCAGGTGTTTCAGGGTTATTGGGAGCGTCCGGAGGCAACGGCGGAGAGCTTCACAAAGGACGGATACTTCAAAACAGGCGACATCGCGATCTTTGACGAGATGGGGCGGATCAAGATCGTCGACCGCAAGAAGGATATGATCATTGTATCGGGTTTCAACGTCTATCCGACCGAGATCGAAGATGTGATCTGCTCCATGGATGGGGTCCTCGAGGCGGCTTGTATCGGCGTGCCGAGTGAGAAAACCGGCGAGGCTCCAAAGGTTTTCGTGATCAAGAAAGACCCGGATCTGACAGCAGACGAGATCAAAGAACACTGCCGTCACAATCTCACTGGCTACAAACGCCCGCGGATCATCGAGTTCGTTGAGGATCTCCCGAAAACCCCCGTTGGCAAAGTGCTCCGCAAGGAGTTGCGCGCCATGGAAGAGGCCAAGGCAAAATGACTCAATACCCAAACCTCCTCGCACCGCTCGACTTGGGGCATGTGACCCTGCCGAACCGCGTTCTGATGGGCTCGATGCATACTGGGCTCGAAGATCGCGGCGCACATGACCGGGTCGCGGCCTACTTCGCCGAGCGCGCTCGGGGTGGTGTCGGATTGATCGTGACGGGGGGTGTTTCCCCCAACACCGAAGGTGCGGTCTTCCAGGGAGCTGGCAAACTGACCACTATGGAAGAGGTCGAGGAGCATCGGATCACTACGAAAGCCGTGCATGCAGAAGGCGGCCGGATTTGTATGCAGATCCTCCATTCGGGCCGCTATGCCTACTCGCCTGAGGCGGTTTCTTGCTCTCCCGTCAAGTCGCCAATCACGCCTTTCGCACCGCGTGAGCTGGATGCGGAAGGGATTGAGAAACAGATCAACGACTACGCGAGCTGTGCGAGACTCGCCCGAGAAGCGGGATTTGACGGTGTCGAGATCATGGGGAGCGAAGGATACCTGATCAACCAGTTCCTCGTGACCCATGTGAACAAACGCGAAGACGAGTGGGGCGGGTCCTATGAGAACCGCATGCGCTTCCCCGTCGAAGTCGTCAAACGCGTGCGCGAGGCCGTTGGCGAAGACTTCATCATCATCTACCGCTTGTCGATGATCGACCTGATCCCGAATGGGCAAACCTGGGACGAGGTCGTGATGCTTGCCAAAGCCATCGAAGCGGCGGGCGCCACGATCATCAACACCGGGATCGGCTGGCATGAGGCGCGGATCCCAACGATTGCGACCTCGGTGCCCCGTGGAGCCTTCACTTGGGTGACCCAGAAGATGATGGGTGAGGTCTCGATCCCACTGATCACAACCAACCGGATCAATACGCCGGAGAAGGCCGAGGAGATCCTCGCCGCAGGTCATGCCGACATGGTCTCGATGGCGCGACCCTTCTTGGCGGATTCGGAGTTTGTGAAGAAAGCGGCTGAGGGTCGGGCGGATGAGATCAATATCTGCATCGGCT
>JBCDAQ010000301.1:0-2680 GCA_039185285.1 Pseudomonadota bacterium | reverse complement strand
TGGTTCGCCAATCGGGCCCGTTTTGGAGATCGAGGGAGCGATCCATGGACGTTACAGAATCATGCGCTATTTCTACTTAGTTGGATTTCTTCTGATCGGCTGTTCTCCCGATGAACTCGCTTCAAGAACAGATCTTACGCCTCCAGCTTGTAGCGAGCTCGATCTTGTTGTTTCGGTAGACACGGTTATGCATCGTGACTCAAAGGGGCGTTTCAACGGGATTTTCTTTGACGATCAGACAGAGCTGGATCTTAGAGGCGCTCGCTTGTTGGCGTTCGGTCCGATTGAAGAGGTTAGCTATGAGAGCGATGATGAGTTCTATGCCGAAACTCGGGTCTGCGGGGTGGAGGCATACGCCGAAGACGGATCATCTCGTCAGATAAACATCATAATTTCGAAGGCATTTCTTCCCGGTTACTTTGGAGGTGGAACGTCGGTTGGATTGACTGGTTGCGCTCCGCCTCCGGGTGAACTGGTATGTACCAACTTTTCTCGTTCAGACCGCGGTTATCCGCGATCGAGGACACGGGTGATGACGTCCTCTTGAGGATTGATGTATCGACCCAGACCATTTTTCTACGCAGCTCACTAGACATCTCGCGTCTGGCGTCAACTCGACAACTCAAAGTAACCAGTCAGGACTAAGCGTGTGTGAGGCCATGGCCTGGTTCTAAACGCGCTTCAAAGTAAGCTGAAAGCCTTCAGTGACCAGATCCACTTCTGAGTAGATTTGAAGGAGATGGCCGTGACGATACCCTGAAGGCGTGGCCACTTCTTATGTAAGCATCGCGTCGCCCTTGATCGAAGTCTGATCTGGCTGAAACCTCCGCATATTGTAGGCAACTTCAGTCAGGGCAGCCGCTTCGGGCGCCGGTGGCTGGCAGCCTAAAGGTGTGTGCGGGCGAACGGTGTTGGAGTGCCGGCGTCATCGCTCCATGAGCACTTCTGCCGCTCTCACATCGTTAAAGAGATCAACGTTGAGCAGCTCATCGCGGAGCTTACCGTTGAAGGTTTCACTATAGCCGTTCTCCCTCGGTGAAGCTGGTTCTATGAACAGCGTCCAAGCACCAACCTTCGCGATCCAGTGACGGACGGCATTGACTGCGCACTCTGGTCGATTGTCGGATCGGATGTAGTCCAGTACTCAACGAACCACCATGAGGTCGGCAAGAACCGCAAGGATCCTCTGACTGTCTAGCCTAAGGGATACCTCGATCGCCAGACACTCACGGATGAACTCCTCAAGACCGTGAACCTGCAACACCTCCTGGCGTCCCGCGGCCGAGCCTGGACGATGTCGCTCACCACTGTCACTCGGACCAATGGTGTGGCGAGGCTCACCCCAAACATGCTTCGGGCGCTCGGACCGCAGCCGAACGCATTACCCGTGATTCAGCCAGTCTTCCACTCTGGGCGGCTGAGTCGAAAAGGGTTGGGTCAAAGTGAGGCGCCAAAGTCGGCTGTAAGTGTCGTTTTCTTCCTGGCTGCCCTATGCTTTGTTGCTCGAGAAACCCATCAGATAAAGCAGCACTTTGCGCGAGGAGAATGGCCTAAGACATCAATGACTCGATCTTTGCCTCTTGCCGGGCGATCAAGTCATAGATCTCCGCTTTGGCATCTACCGACAGTGCTCCACCAGGGTTTCGCACGGTCGCATGTGCAATGGCTCCGCGATGCGCAAGGATGTGTTTACGGATAGCAAGCCCCATCCCAGGTTGTGCCTCATATCGGATCATTGGCAGGTAGGCATCGAAGAGATCGCGCATTTGGTTGTACTCGCCAGCGTTGTAGAGGCGAATAATCCCGGCCATCATTTCGGGATAGGCGAAACCGGTCATCGCGCCATCAGCGCCCCTGCTCATCTCCTCGGGCAGGAACTGACCCGCGTTGCCGCAAAGGATCGAGATCCGCCTCGCACCTGCATCCGACGCGCGCCTGAGCGCCGAGATTTTCTCCAGCCCTGGCCAGTCCTCGTGCTTGAGCATGACGCAGGTCGGGCAGGTCTCGACGATCTTGAGGATCGCCTCCACCGGCACCACGACGTTGGTCGCGAGCGGGAAGTCCTGCAGCACCCAAGGGATCGGGCCAAGTGTCTCCGAGACGTTCTGAAAGTAGCTCACAATCTGCGCATCGGTCTTCAGCGTCCAGGGGGGTGCCACCATAACGCCGACAGCACCTGCAGCCATCGCCGCCTCGCTGAGCGATTTGATCTGGGCGAGCCCGGGCGCCGAGGCGCCGACGACCACCGGCAGATCAGTTCGCCCGACGACCCGGCGCACGACCGTCAGGCTTTCTTCGGCTGAGAGCTTCCCCGCCTCACCCATCATGCCCAGGATCGTAAGCCCGGTTGCGCCTTGCTCAGCATAGAAATCCACCATCCGGTCGATGCTCTCGAGGTCCAAAGCGCCGTCCGGCAGGAAGGGCGTCACAGCGATGGTGAAAACGCCCGAGGCGGTCTCATCAAGTAATCGGGTCATGGCGGTCTCCTGTCTTCAGTACGGTCTTGCCAGAGGGGCGATGCGGCGGGGAACGATCCATCAGCCTTCGACCACGATGCAGGGTTGCAGGCCGTGTCTCTTCAACTTCGCCGCCTTGATTGCTTTGGCGAGCCGGTCTGAGAGGAAGAGAATGTCGAGGACTTCGCTATCGAACCAGAGGTCCACGCCTTCGGCAGCCCTCG
>JBCDAQ010000300.1:0-2689 GCA_039185285.1 Pseudomonadota bacterium | reverse complement strand
CCAGCAAACTGGACAGCGAGCTAAGGTGTATCCCAGACCTTTGAAGGGATACGAGAATGGCGAAGCGCCGGAAGTTTACAGACCAGTTTAAGGCCAAGGTGGCGTTGGAAGCGCTGCGTGGCGACAAGACGATCCAGGAGATCGCGGCGAAGCATCAGGTGCATCCGAACCAGGTCAGCACGTGGAAGCGTCAGGCTGTCGAAGGCATGGCCGATGTTTTTGCTCGTGGCGGTAAACCGGAAGGTCCGACGGAAGCCGAAGTCAAAGAGCTCCATGCCAAGATCGGGAGGCTGGCCGTCGAGAACGATTTTTTGTCCGAAGGGCTGAAGCGGTGAGCCCCGAGAAAAAACGCGCGATGATCAAACGGGATCACCCTGAACTGAGCGTCAGCCAGCAATGCAAGCTGGTCCGGCTCAGCCGGTCCGCGTTCTACTACACGCCTGTCGGCATAGGCGCGGACACGCTGGCGATGATGAAAGAGATCGACCGGGTGTTCACTAGATACCCGTTCTTCGGATCGCGCCAGATCGCGGCCTATCTGCAAAGAGAAGGCACGGTCGTGGGGCGGCACCGCGTCAGGCGGCTGATGGGCAAGATGGGCCTGGAGGCGATCTACAAACGGCCCAGAACCAGCAAGCCGCATCCTCAGCACCCGATCTATCCGTATCTGCTTCGAGGCTTGCAGGTCGCGTGCCCGAACCAGGTTTGGTGCGCCGACATCACCTTCGTGCCGGTGCGCAACGGGTTCCTCTACCTCGTGGCGATCATGGACTGGGCGACGCGCAAGGTTTTGAGCTGGCGGCTTTCGAACACGATGCACGCCGACTTCTGCATCGATGCTTTGAACGAAGCCATCACCAGATACGGCCCACCGGAGATCGTGAACACAGATCAAGGATCTCAGTTTACAGGATCGGCCTGGATCACGACGCTGACCGAGGCTGGCGTGCGCATCTCGATGGATGGTCGCGGTCGCTACCTGGACAACATCTTTATCGAGCGTTTGTGGCGGTCGTTGAAGCAAGAGGCGATCTATCTGGAAGAGATCACTGACGGCTTTCAGGCCCGAAGGGTCGTCAAAAACTGGATGGCCTTCTACAACGCCGAGCGGCCCCATTCCGCGCTTGATCGGCGAACGCCCGACGACGCATATCGGTTCGGCTTGAAAGAGCAGAAAGCAGCATGAAACCTAAACCCGATACACCTTAGAAACGCTGCAAAACTGTCCGAAAAACCGGGACCACTTCACACCAGCCCCAGGTTTCCCAAACCACATCAACCCGATAGCTGACGGGCACAGCGCATGGGCAAGCCCGTGATCGGCGGCGTCAGATCAAGGCACGCCCGTTTGACGACATGGGTTTTTTCTGTCATTTCATCGTGAACTTCGCGAGCGTTCATCACGGCCAGCTAGTCCCGTCGCACTTAACGTCACAAGGGATCGCATGGCTCGTCGACCGAAGGCACTTCATCTTTTTGCTGGTACTGCAATGGCATCGCTCGCAGCGGTGCACGCGTCTGCACAAGAGGACTTGATCGTCCTCGATCCAATCGTGGTCGAAGGATCACAGGTAGAGCTTGCGCTGCCCTATAGCGGCGGCCAGGTCGCCTCTGGCGGCAGGGTCGGATTTCTTGGCAACAACCAATACAGCGATCTGCCGTTCAGCGGCACGGCCTACACCTCCGAGTTCATTGAAAATCGCCAAGCCGCCAGCGTTGGCGATGTCCTCCTGAATGACCCGACCGTTCGTGTCGCGGCGGGCTTCGGCAATTTCCAGGAAGTCTATCAGATCCGGGGTTTTGCTGTTTTCTCGGACGATATCACCCTGAACGGTGTCTATGGCATCCTGCCCAGGCAGACGGTGGCAGCCCCTCTGGTCGAACGGGTCGAGATCCTGCGGGGTGCCAATGCTTTTGTGAACGGCGCTGCGCCGGGCGGCAGCGGTGTTGGCGGGATCATCAATATCGTGCCCAAGCGTGCCCCGGAGGAGGGCATCACAAGCCTGACCCTGGGATATGAAAGTGATGGGCAATTTTTCGGAACAGCGGATTTCGGCCGCCGCTTTGGCGAAGAGGGTGAGTGGGGGGTTAGGGTCGGCGCAACAGGTCGGATTGGCGAGACGTCGGTCGAGGATGCAGATCAATCGTTCTCGGCCTTCTCGCTGGGTGTCGATTACGACGGGGAAGGCATACGCTTTAACGCGGATCTTGGGTATCAGAACAACGTGTTGGACGACCCACGCCCGCAGGTGACGCCCTTGGGCGCCGTACCGGCGCTGCCGGACGCCGATGCAAACTATGCTCAACCCTTCACATTCGCGGAGGAGGAACAGATCTTCTTCGCCGCCAGGGGCGAGATTGATCTGACGAACGAGATCACCGCTTGGTTGGCAGGTGGGTTCCGCTTTGGGGACGAGTCAAACGATCTCGCGAACCCCAACTCAGACGCCGCGGGCAATTTGTCCTCGTTTCGATTTGTGAACACGAGGGAAGACACGGTCTATTCCATCGATGGCGGCATCCGGGCGGAGTTTACGACAGGTCCGATCGACCATCGGCTGACTTTCTCGGGCTCCTTTATCGATCAAGACTTCGAGAATGCCTTCGCGTTTTCCGACTTCGGCGGATTTTCGGCTGGGTCCCTGACAAATCCGATAGCGGTCGCGCCCCCGCCCACGACGGCCTTTGT
>JBCDAQ010000299.1:0-2704 GCA_039185285.1 Pseudomonadota bacterium | reverse complement strand
GGCAGCGGTTCGGCCAGGATATCTGTCACCTCATCGGGGCTGTTCTCTTGGACCCAAGTCAGCAGCGTCTGGCCGATCCCGACCAGGTCACTGAACATCACCCGAGTGTCAGGCTCCAGATCCGGCGGTACCCTGCCATCCGGGTAGACGTGATAGAACTCTTTGAGGTCTTTAGCTTTTGCGTCCTTGGCATTCTCGGATCGGAAGGGGAAATAGCCGTCCTGACGCTCAGGGTTCACAGTCCAATCGGCCTTGGCATCCGAGTTGAAGAACCCGCCCCAGCTGGAATAGGTCTCGGCAATCCGGCTCGCGTCGATCGGGTGATCTGTGAGCACGGCAAATCCGGTTTCGCGCAGGGATTTCACAAAGGCCTGAGGGGCCCCGGGATCAGTGTAGGAAACAGTGGCGATGTCGAACATGGCATCTTTATTGCGCTTGCTCTGATCTACGGCAAGGGGCCTTCGCCGATCATGTCGAAGAAACGGCGCCTTATCATGACTTGATCCACGTCGACGCAGATTTTGACGGGTGTTCGCCCATCTTTGGCCGGGACAGTAGCGCCAGTTTTCTCAGTGCCGCAGATCGCGGTGAGGGGAACCTCTTCGGTTTTAAAGAGATCGGGCGCAATAGCTGCTATGACCGCACTTGGGTCATGCAAAAAACAACCGTCAACACCGACCCGCTCCCGGTGGAAAGCGATGTAGAATTTGACCGCGTCGCGTAGAAAAGCCCCTGATACGGGTTTGATCATCCCCAGAACGTCGAAGTCGGGTTGCGTGCACTGGACTTGTTCGGTCACATTGAGTCCGACCATGATCATAGGCCAGTTCGTGGCAAAGACGATTTCTGCCGCGTGCGGATCTTGCCAGATGTTAGCTTCGGCGAACTCGGTCACGTTTCCGCCTCGGGCGTAAGCGCCCCCCATGATCACGACCATGCGCACCAATTCAGCGATACCGGGATCGCGGCGGATCGCTTCGGCGATATTGGTCAATGGTCCGACGGGAACCAAGGTGACCTCGCCCGGATAGGCTCGGATCGTGTCGATGATGAAATCCGCAGCATCATTGGGGTGCACAGCATTGTCAGACTCGGGCAAAGCGACGCCGCCAAACCCATCCTTACCATGAACGAAATCGGGATGCGGAGCAGGCGTTTGTTCCAAAGGTCGAGCAGCACCCTCTGCGACGGGGACATCAACGTTAAGATGCTTGACCAAAGCCAACGCATTGCGTGTGCCCTGCTCGACCGGAACATTCCCAAACACGGTCGTCAAACCCAAAAGCTCGAGTTCGGGATCGCTCAGCGCGTACACAATCGCCATGGCATCATCGATACCTGGATCGGTGTCGATCAAGATTTTCCTCGGCATCAAACGTGGTCCTTCAAGAAAGCATCGACTTCGTCGATAGATGGAATGGCATCACTGGCACCAGGCCGGGTTACTTGGATCGCGGCTGCCGCCGCCGCTCGGGTCAGAGCCGACCGTGGTTCATGTCCGCAATCCAAACCAGCCAGAAAAGTGCCCAGGAAGGTATCTCCCGCACCGGTCGTATCAACGGCGTTAACAGGAAAGGCCGGGATGGCAATTTCCTTGCCGTTGGCGATCAAACGGGCCCCGGCGGGCCCCTCTGTGATCAGCATCATAGGAATTTGCATTGCCTCGACACTCTGACCGAGATGCTTGGCGAGCTCCTGAGCCTCGAGTTTGTTAACAGCAACAAGATCTGCGTAAGGCAAAATCTTCGTCGCGTCCTCGGCAACGAAGGGCGCGGCAGCATAAGCCACTCGAACCCCTCTGGCGCGCGCTGCCTCTGCCGCTTCGGTAACTCTGTTGGTTTCGTTTTGGCAAAGCCACCAGTCGCCAGATGATGCATTCTCCAGGCTCTTGGTCGATAGCTCCGCAGAGAGTGTGCGGTTAGCGCCCCCGTGAATGACGATCTGATTCTCGCCATCGGGTGTCACATAGATCACCGCATGACCTGTGGCCTGCGCACTTTCTGATAAAAACGAGACATCCAACCCGGCCTGAGCCAATCTACTCCTTGCCCACGCTCCATCCGGCCCGACTGCTCCAATCATCGCAACCCGAGCTCCCGCAGCCGACGCCGCAAGGGCCTGATTGGCGCCTTTCCCACCCAGATGCATTTCATAGCTGAGATCCGAGAGTGTTTCACCCGGCGCCGGGAAATGAGGCACACGGTGGACATGGTCAATGTTGATCGAGCCATAGCAGTGGATGGTCATGAAGCCTCCCGCAACGCTTTCATCAAAACGCCTAGCTTGGCTCCGTCAAGTCCGTCACCAGTTCGAAGGGACGATCATACACCAATACTTGGAGGTCTAAGCATGTCGATTACGCTTAACTTTAGCGTGAAGTTTTCTGTTGTTTTCGGAGCAGCCTTGGTTCGGTTTTGATGCTGCGGGCTCACGGGGTGCTTCTCATCGCCTTCGGTCCAACATGCATGGGGCGCGAGGCAAACTCAGCCCAAGGAGGTTGTCCACGCGAGAAAGCGTAAGATCAAAGAGACCGAAAAACAGGTAGACGTGCTGCTCGCGCGGATCCTCGGCGCCACCCACACCACCATGATCCAGAGATATGAGCAAAAGATCGACCAATTGGAGCGGGCAAAACGTCTCCTCACCGAAAAGCCCAAAAGCCAAACCGAAGGGGAACTTCGAGGAAAAACTAGAATCCGTGCTC
>JBCDAQ010000298.1:0-2734 GCA_039185285.1 Pseudomonadota bacterium | reverse complement strand
CGGGCCGTCGCAACGAGGGCGGCGCAAATTTCCGTGCGGGTGAGTGTGCCCTCTTTACGGAAAGCTCTGCTGGGTATGCCGGCATCAAGGCTGACGCTGAATTTGATTTCGAAGTGCGCCCGCTGCCCTACTGGGAAGCTGTCGCGGATGAGCCTCAAAATACCATCATCGGTGGCGCGTCGCTCTGGGTCATGGCAGGCCATGAAGCAGAGGAGTATAAGGGCGTTGGCGAATTCCTGAGCTTCTTGTCCTCGGCAAATGTGCAGGCGGATTGGCATCAGAATACCGGCTATCTGCCGATCACTGCGGCAGCCGGTGTGACAACGCGCGAGTCTGGATTTTACGACGAGAATCCAGGCACCGATATCGCCGTGATCCAAATGACTGCCAAGGAGCCGACCGCAAATTCCAAAGGTCTGCGTCTGGGCTCCTTCGATCAGATCCGCGGAATCATTGACGAGGAACTGGAGGCTATCTGGTCCGGCGATAAGACCGCCCAAGAGGCGATGGACAGCGCCAAAGAGCGCGGTGACGCTCTTCTTCGTCGGTTTGAGTCCGCAAATCGTTGATCACAACCGGCCCGTCCCAGACAGCTTTCCGGGGCGGGCTGACCTTTTCTGGACATTGAAAAGCGTATGGAAAAGCGCGTCACGTTTCGGGGCTGGTTGCTGCCGCTTCTGCTGATCGCACCGCAGGTGCTGATTTCAGCCGTCTTCTTTTTCTATCCTGCCGGGCAAGCGATCTGGCAGTCACTTTTCATTCCCGACCCATTTGGCTTGTCGTCCCAATTTGTAGGTTTGGGCAATTTCGAATTTCTGTTGAGCGATAGTTTCTATAGATCCGCTTTTGTGACGACGGCGGTCTTCTCGCTCCTCGTGACCCTGTGCAGCATGATCCCGGCATTGTTCCTGGCTGTGATCGCGGATCGGCTCATCAAGGGGTCAGGGGTCTATCGCACCATGTTGATCTGGCCATATGCAGTTGCGCCTGCCGTTGCCGGTGTCCTTTGGCTGTTTATGTTCAATACGCGTGTTGGTGTCGTGTCCTGGTACTTGGGTCAACTGGGCTACGAATGGAACCACGTGCTGAACGGGGGCGAAGCGATGGGGCTTGTCGTCGTTGCTTCTGCGTGGGGTCGGATCAGTTATAACTTCCTGTTCTTCTTTGCCGCTTTGCAATCAGTGCCAAGATCCGTGATCGAAGCAGCGGCGATAGATGGTGCGCATTTCTGGCGTCGCTTCTTTGGGATTGTTTTGCCCTTAATAACGCCAACCGCGTTCTTCTTGCTGGTTGTGAATGTGGTTTACGCGTTCTTTGAAACCTTCGGTGTGATCCACACGATCACTGCCGGTGGCCCGCAGCAAACAACGACAATCCTTGTCTACAAGGTCTTTTCTGACGGGTTCGTTGGCCAAGACCTTGGTTCATCATCCGCACAATCTGTCATCCTTCTGGTGGTCGTGGGGCTGCTAACCGTGATCCAGTTCAAGTACGTCGAAAAACGGGTGCATTACTGATGGCCCAGCAGAGCGGCATGGTTGAGAAGCAAGGTGTTGGGATTTGGTTCACCCACGCGTTCATGATCCTCGGCGTTTTGGTTATCTTTTTCCCAATATGGTTGGCCTTTGTGGCGTCTACGGTCACGCAAGCCGACATCGTCCGCCCTCCCATGCCGATCTGGCCTGGTGATCAGTTCTTCATCAATTACAAGAACGCGATCTTTTCCGGGATCAACGTCCCGGTCGGCACGATGTTGATCAACAGCCTGGTCATGGCGGTCGGCATCGCTGTCGGGAAAATCACCATCTCCCTGCTCTCAGCCTTCGCGATCGTTTACTTCCGATTTCCAGGTCGACAGACATTTTTCTGGATGATCTTCATCACACTGATGCTCCCGGTCGAGGTTCGTATCGTGCCGACCTTCGAAGTCGTCGCAGGCTTTGGGATGCTCAACAGCTATTCGGGCCTCATTTTCCCGCTTATCGCCTCGGCAACAGCGACGTTCCTGTTCCGCCAGTTCTTTCTCACCATCCCTGATGAGCTGGCGGAAGCCGCGCGCGTAGACGGTGCGCGCCCAATGCGCTTCTTCATCGACATCGTTGTTCCAATGAGTCGAACGAACATCGCGGCGCTGTTCGTAATCCTCTTTATCTATGGCTGGAACCAATACCTCTGGCCGCTTCTGATCACCACCGACCCGGAAATGAACACCATCGTGATGGGCATCAAACAAATGTTCCCGAGCGGCGATGACTTTGCCCATTGGCCGACAATCATGGCGACATCCATACTCGCGATGATCCCTCCCGTGATCGTCGTGGTGTCGATGCAAAAGCTGTTCGTACGCGGCTTGGTTGATAGCGAGAAATAAGATGGCAACCGTCACCCTGCAAAACGTCAAGAAGAGCTTCGGGTCGACCGATGTCATCCATGGTATCGACATGGAGATTCAAGACGGCGAGTTCATCGTTATTGTGGGTCCTTCCGGCTGCGGCAAATCCACGTTGTTGCGCATGGTGGCCGGGCTGGAAACGGTAACGAAAGGCGACGTTCTGATCGGTGGCACGCGTGCCAATGACAAAGAGCCAATGGACCGCGATATCGCAATGGTGTTCCGGAACTATGCGCTTTATCCGCATATGTCAGTGCGTCAGAACATGGGGTATGGGCTGAAGATCGCTGGCCTGCCGAAGACTGAAATCAACGCGAAGGTCGAAGAAGCCGCCAGGCTCTT
>JBCDAQ010000297.1:0-2743 GCA_039185285.1 Pseudomonadota bacterium | reverse complement strand
CTGCGCTGCCCGCCAGCGCCGCTCGCCTGCAACTAATTGATAAACTTCAGCTTTCTCTGGATGACGGCGAACGACGAGTGGCTGGACGATACCACGCTCGCTTATGGAGGAGGCCAGCTCATCAAGCTCTGCGGTCGAGAATGACTTTCGGGGCTGATCCGGGTTTGGATGAACGAGATCTATCGGAAGCGTTGCAACATCGCTCTCTGGCGATGGCACCTTATCGTCGGTTACGGCAGCGGGACCCTCGACATCGCCAAGTAACTGGGAAAGACCACGGCCTAGTCCTTTGCGCGCAGGCTTCCGGCTCATGTCGCAACCTCGGCAAATTTAGCATTAGCGTCGGAGGCGGTCGCGATGACTTCCATCGCCAGCCTTCGATACGCATCGCTCCCAGCACAGGCACTGTCATATGCAATGATGGTCTCACCATGGCTTGGCGCTTCGGAGAGACGAACATTTCGGGGGATGATGGTGCTGTAGACCTGTTCCCCCAACGTCTCGCGGACGTCGACCGCCACCTGAGCGGAGAGGTTGTTCCGCCGGTCGTACATCGTGAGCAAGATACCCTCGATAACCAACCCGGGGTTTAGGCGCTGCTGTACACGGCGGATCGTTGCCAGGAGCTGGCTCAGACCTTCGAGGGCGAAGAACTCGCACTGGAGCGGTACGAGTACACTGGCGGCGGCGGTCATTGCGTTCACGGTAAGGATGTTCAGGGATGGCGGACAATCGATGAGGACCAGGTCATAACCTGCCAGCGGACCTTCGAGATCGTCGAGCCCTAGCGCCTGGCGGAGCCGCTGCGCCCGCTGCGGATCGTCGACCAGCTCAACATCCAGTCCCGCGAGATCGGTGCTGGCAGGCAAAAGATCGAAACATTGATATCGTGTTTTATAGAGGCATTCTGCTGGATCGGCATCGCCGATAAGCAAGTCATACGCCGTAAGCTCTCGATCAGACGACAGCCGTCCGAGACCGGTGCTCGCATTCCCTTGCGGATCAAGGTCAATCAACAGGACCCTCTCACCACGTTCAGCCAATGCAGCGCCCAGATTGATCGCTGTCGTGGTCTTGCCAACGCCACCCTTCTGGTTGGCCAAGGCGATCACGCGGGGCCGCGTACTCGACGTTTGTGTCGTTTCACCCTCGGCCGGTTGTGAAAGGGTCATGCGCGCGCCTGAAAACTGCGGATCGCGAGGATCGTCCCGTCCTTGTTCGACAGGCTCTGCTCTCGCTTGCAGTCAATATGCCAAGTCGCCCGCGCCTCGGTCAATTCATCCTCGACAGTGCGGCCCTTGGGAAAGAGGCAAAGCGTCCCGTCCGCCGCAAACGGGGCTGCAAGATGCAAGAGGCGAGGGAGTGGTGCCAGAGCACGAGCACTGATCACGGTCGCTGTCATCGGTTCAGCCGCTTCGATTCGAGCGGCATCTATCGTCGCGGGCAGGGCCAGGTCATTGATCACCCGCTGCAAGAAGACTGACTTACGAAGGTCCGACTCGATCAGCTTCACCTGGAACCGGCGATCGGCAGTGGCCATGATGGCGACGACGATCCCGGGTAGGCCGGCACCCGAACCCAGGTCGACCCAAACGCCTCGTCGATCCTCAGACAGCCGGAAAAGTTGTGCTGAATCAAGGATATGACGCTCCCAAACCTGATCGAGCGACCCCTTGGACACAAGATTAATGCGAGCATTCCAATGGCGCAAAAGGTCCACATATGCGTCAAGCAAGCCCAGTGTTTCACGTGAAACGCCGAGCACCTCTGAAACAGCCTCTCGACCTTTCATCCGGTCGCTGACCGACGCCGGCTTGCTTCTCCAGCAGCGAGGAGCAACAGCAACGCCGCCGGCGTCATACCTTCGATCCGGCGCGCCTGTGCCATCGTCTCAGGACGTACCTCAGAGAGCTTTGCTTGGAGCTCCGAAGAAAGCCCCGCGATTGAACCGAACTCGAGATCTGGCGGGAGGCGACGGCTCTCCTCCATCCTCAGCCGCGCGATGTCGTTCGCTTGACGGTCAAGATAGACCTGATACTGCGCCTCGATCTCCAAGAGCTCCCTGATGTCTGGCGATACATCCGCCAGCATTGGGGACAATGACTCCAACTCTTCAAACGACGTTTCAGGCATCGCGAGAAGTGCCATCCCGTCCCGCCGCACCCCATCAGCGCGAACCAAGATGCCCCGCGCCTCTGCCTCAGCCGGCGTCAACGACACGTCACTAAGCGCAGATCTGCCCCCGGCGAGCGCCTCTTGCTTCTCAACAAAAGCCAGCCGCTGCGAGGCGCCGATCAGACCGTGCTCGATCCCAATTGGCGTCAGGCGTTGATCAGCGTTATCGATCCGCAGTTGCAGCCGATACTCCGCCCGCGAGGTGAACATTCGATAGGGTTCTGAAACACCCATCGACACGAGATCATCGATCATCACCCCGACATAGCCGGTTGCACGGTCCACCTCCACGAAAGGTTCCTCGAGTGCGACAGCCGCTGCATTCGCGCCAGCGATCAAACCCTGAGCTGCTGCTTCTTCATACCCAGTCGTGCCATTGATCTGGCCCGCCAAGAACAGCCCCCTGATCTCACGATGAGCAAGCCGTCGGTCGAGGCTTCTCGGATCGACATAATCATACTCAATAGCGTATCCGGGCTGACGGATCTCCGCACGCTGCAACCCCTTGATTTGGCGAACAAACCGCTCCTGCACATCCATCGGCAGCGAGGTCGAGATCCCGTTCGGG
>JBCDAQ010000296.1:0-2787 GCA_039185285.1 Pseudomonadota bacterium | reverse complement strand
GAGATATAGCTCTCCTGAAACCCGGCTTGCGCAAACCGCGAGGTCTGGCTGTCATTCTCCCACTCGCTGACATTTACATCCCAGAGGTCCGGGATCTCGGCAAACATCTCCACGATGTCTCGGCCTTCGGCATCCGCGCGGATCCCCTCGTCGCCCTCAAGCTCATCGACTGCAAAGCGCACGGCGACGCCGCAGGTATCGCCCACCGCCTCCTTGGTCTCCTCCAGCACTTCGCGGAACAGGCGGGTGCGGTTCTCCAGGCTGCCGCCATACTCATCCGTCCGGTCATTCCGCCGGATCGACATGAAATGCATCAGCGCCGGCAGGTTGTGCCCGGCATAGACATAGATGATGTCGAAGCCCGCCTTGCGCCCGCGCAAAGCCGCCTCGCGATACCACCGCCGCAGGTCCTTGATGTCCTGCTTGTCCATCGCGCGCGCTTGCGTCGGATAGAGATAGTCGATCGGCCGTGCTGAGGGGCCCATCGGCACCTCCCGGCTGTAGTTATTCGTGGAGCCCACCCCACTATAGGTGGGCTCCAGCCCCGCAAGGCTGCCATGTTCGTGGATCTTGTCACACATCTTGGCGAAAAGCGGGATGTCGCGGTCATCCCAAAGACGGCCTTCGATGGTCGGGCTGATATCGCAAGTATGGTGGATCTCGACCTCTTCGGTGCAGACCACGCCCCAGCCGCCCTCAGCCTTCACACCCCGCATCGCCGCCATCGAGGACGGGTAGCTCCGCCCCATCCCGTTGCAATGGGGCACCTGGTAGAACCGGTTCGGCGCCGTGACCGGGCCGATCTTCACCGGCTCGAAAAGGATGTCATAGCGAGGGTCGCGCTTGCTCTTCAGAGCTGGCTCGAACTTATTCATTGCTGGATCGCCTTTTTCTTCAGGCGTTGCTTGCGCCCGGCGCAGCTATCGCAATCGAGCGCCGCCATCACCGCCTTCGCGGTCGCCGCACCGCTGATGAACGCCCCACCGCAGAGCGTTATGTAGGGGCCCGCCATGGCCTCCCCGGCAAAGAAGACGCGCTCCCCAACCGGGCGGCGCAGCCCCTCGCGTGCACTGTGATGGCCGGGCTTGGCACTGGCATAGGCACCATGGGTCAGCGGGTTGGTCGCCCAGTCGCTGACCATGCCTTTGACGAAATGCTTGCGCACTTTGCTGCCGAACATCTTCTCCATCTCGCCGAGCACAAAGTCGATGGTTGCCGCCTCGCCCGCTTTGGCCATCTCCCAGCCAAATTGGCCACCCAGAAAGCCCACCATCACGTCGAAATTGAACGGGAAGGAGAGGAAATAGCTCGCCTCAAGCGGGGTCTTCTGCTCGCTGCCATAGGTCAGCCAGGCATTCGGCGACAGGCCAAACCTCTCCCCGTCGAACATCAGCCCAACCTTGGTCAAGAGGCCCATTGGCACCTTCGAGATCGCCTCGGCCTTCCAATCCGGCAGGTCTGGGGCAAACTTGATCTGCCCCTTGCCCAGAACGCCGGTCGAGACGGTGACCACACAGGCGCGCGCGCGGATCGTGCCGATTGGCGTCTCGACCCGAACCCCCTCGCCGCTCCAGTCAATCAGGGTCGCGGGCGTGCCCATCTGCACGGGCAAGCCGTCCCCCATCCGCGAGATGAGCGTGCCGTACCCTTCGCGGATCATGTAGTTCACGCCGAGATCGGCGGTGCTTTGGCTCTCCAAGGTCGAGAGGTCGGCGAAATCCACCCCCCAATCCATCGGCCCGATCCAGCTCTCGACCACGCTGCCATAGGGCAGATCCGGTGGAATGATGGTCGAGGCAGCGACATCGCGCCCCGCCGCCCCGGCCTTGGCCAACGCGACCTCGATGGCCTCGTACGAGCCCCAATACTTGTTGCGCTCAGCCGTGGTCGACAGCCGGTCGCCGACATAGAATGCCTCGCTCGCACCACTATGATCCAGCAGGGTGTAGCCATAGTCCCGCGCCAGCGAGACCAGCTCCAGATCCTTCGGACCCTGCATCCACGAGCATCCAACATCGAAGGGAACACCCAGGGTCGCTGTGTCGGTATAAGCCCGCCCCCCGATCCGGTCAGCAGCCTCCAACACCACAACCGAATACCCTTGGGCAATAAACGTCCGCGCCGCCGACAGTCCCGCCGAGCCCGCGCCAATCACAACCACGTCCGGATCGCTCGGCAGGGTCTGTGCGGCGGCTGGCAAGGCCGAGCACGCCATCAGCCCCATCAACAGGGATCGTCGGTCCATCATCAGCCCGCTGAGGCGCTGGTCTTGGAAACGGCTCTTCGTCATCCGACCCCCCTACAAAGCGTTGGCGTGTTCTCGGCGTAAGACTTCGGGAACGTCCATGTCAGATAGTTGCTAACATGCTGGCGCGCGCTCGCGGGTGTCAGGCATTCGGGATACATCATGATGTTGAGCCACAGCCCGTCGGCAAAACTCTCCAACGCTTCGGCAATCTCGGCCGCATCGAGCGTCGGATCCCCCTCGTTGGCCGCCAGTTCAGCGCAGAGCTCTTCGGTGATCCGCTGACGCTCGCGGTCAAAGCCGGTCACCTTCTCCCGATAGGTTTTGCGGTAGCGCATCTCTCCAAAGAAAGCGAACCACACCGCAATCCTATCCTGACTGCACACCGCTGGGTCGAAATGTGCATCCATGATGGCACGCAGCTTTCCCGCCGGGGTTTGATCGCAGGTCTTAAGGCTCTGAACCCACGAGTTTCGGTGTTCTTCGGCCAGGAAGGTAAGCGTCTCCTTGAACAGGTTCTCCTTGCTTTTGAAGTGGAAGCT
>JBCDAQ010000295.1:0-2805 GCA_039185285.1 Pseudomonadota bacterium | reverse complement strand
TAGCCATCCTTCATCAGGAACTCGCGGCCACGCATCACCCCGAAACGGGGCCGGATCTCATCGCGGAACTTCCACTGGATCTGATAAAGCGTCTTCGGCAAATCGCGATAGCTCGAGATGTTCGAGCCGACAATATCGGTCACCAATTCCTCCGCCGTGGGCGAGAACAAGAGATCGCGATCCTGCCGGTCCTTGATGCGCAGCATCTCCGGCCCATAGGCGTCATACCGCCCGCTCTCACGCCAGAGATCGGCCGATTGCAGGGTCGGCATCAGGATTGGTTGGTGGCCCGCGCGGATCTGCTCCTCATGGACGATCTCCTCAATCCGCCGAAGCACCTTGTAGCCCAGCGGCAGCCAGGAATAGATCCCAGCACTCGCCTGCTTGACCATGCCCGCGCGCAGCATCAACCGGTGCGAGACAATCTGAGCCTCAGCAGGCGTCTCTTTCAAAACGGGCAGAAAGTAACGGGTAAGGCGCATGGGGGTCCTCTTGGTAATCGCTCAGGGCCAAGCGGGGTGTAGGCGGAATGGTCAGGCCACGCAAGCGAATGCACACCGCCTTTGCTCAAGCTCGCGAGATGAGAGCGACCGCTTGGAAAAACAGCTGGTCAGTCTCGGAACCGGAGCTCCCACTCCAATTCCATCGCGCGAGCCAAGTGGCCGAGGCGTTTGTCGACCTCTTCACCGGCGAAGCCTCGGATCTCTGGGTCGAGCTCCAGGGTCAGCAGCTCGTCGGTCTTGAAGACGCGGGAGTGCTGCAGGATCCCCGGCGCCGCCCCAGCCAATGTCGCGCCGAGGCGCAGCGCGAGGCCCAGTTTCTCCGCCCGGTCCAATTCCTCCTCACCCAGAAGCGAGACTTCAGGCATTTCCGCCAGCCGCCGCTTGCCGCGGGCCTTGTAGCGCACCACCAGGGCGGCCCCCAGCCAGACCCGGCCCTCATGGCCCACATCGGTGATCGAGGTGCGGGTGACTGTCTCCCAACACCCCTCGGCGCGGAAATCCGGGTGCGTGCGCCAGTTCACATCCGACAGCGTCGCCGCCGCCCGCATAAGGCGCGCCTCACGCGGCGATCGCGGTGGCAGCACCATCTGCACCCAGTCACCCAGCTCACTGCCAAAACCCGGCGCGCGGGCGCGGCGCATCTCCTGCTCCCGACAGGCGGCGATCAGGGGATCCTGGCTGCGGATGCTTTCGGGCAAGTTCTCCAGGCAGACCCCTTCGCGCAGGCCAAAGCCTGAGCAGCGGATATCGCCCGGATCGGTCCAGTGCATCACCCGTTTCAAGAGCTTGGCCGAAAGCGGCATGAAACCGACCCGGTTGGCCGAAACTCCCGGTAGGGCGATCAGTTCCTCCGGCGTCTCCGCGGCCACCTGATCGCAGAGCGCCTCCGCCTCCCGCCGGCTCATGCGGTATTCGTGGATGACCTGGACCGGATGGGCGGAACGGATCATCTGAACCTTCGCCAAAGCGCGCCAGGAACCACCGACCAGATAGAGTGTCCCACCGTCGAGCGTGTATTCCCCACCAATCTCGCGGAGATGGCGATCCATCTCATCCTCGGCATCGCCGGCCAGATCAAACGCGTTGAGCCGCAGCGGACCCAGCGGGGTCGTCGTCCCCTCCGTCACCTCGCCCCGGCGGATCCGGGTGAACTCCAGCGATCCACCGCCCAGATCCACCACAACACCATCAGCGGACGGGTTCCCGAACAACACGCCCTTTGCCGCAAGACGCGCCTCATCGGCGCCAGAGGCGATGGCAAGGCGGATCCCCGTTTCCTGCTCCACCATGTCGCGAAAGGCCGGGCCGTCGACTGCCTCGCGAATGGCCGCTGTCGCCACCCCGCAGAGCGCACCGATGCGCAGCCCCGGCGCGAGCGCCGAGAACCGGCGTAGCGCACCCAGTGCGCGCATCTTGCCCTCTGGATCCAGTGCGCCGGTCTCGTTCAGTTGGGCGCCAAGCCCGCACATAACCTTCTCATTGTAGAGCACCGCAGGCGCCCGGCAGTGGCCTTCGAAGACCACCATGCGAACGGAGTTTGAGCCGACATCGACCACGCCGATACGCTTGGGATCACTCGCAACAGTCGCCGGAGCAAAGCTGAGCGGCGTCTCGCCAAAGATCTCTCCCTGGCGACTAGGGGCTGGCGGTAGCGGATCTACCTGCTTGTTCAGCGCTACATCCCCCCAGGATGACCACCGTTCTAGCCGGTGCTTGTCAATTTAGGGGCGTCGGCCGCACCGATCCGCCCCCGTCCTGATAGGGATGGATACTTCATAAAGAAATCATGGCAATTAAAAAGTTCCGTATTCTGCGCCTCAACAGGGCGAACATACTGCCCGCCCGGCATCAAAACCCAGCTTTGCGCTTGATCGCGCAGGTTGGCGGCCATGATCTGGTCGATGATCTGGCTGTGGACGGTCGGATTGATGATCTCGACCATCGTCTCCACCCGGCGATTGAGATTGCGCCCCATCCAATCGGCCGAGGAGATATAGACCCGCGCCTCGGGTGAAGGCAGCCCATGGCCATTGCCAAAGCAGACGATCCGGGAATGCTCGAGGAAGCGCCCCACGATCGATTTTACCCGGATATTCTCCGACAGACCTGGAATGCCCGGACGGATCCCGCAAATCCCACGGAGAACGAGGTCGATCTTCACGCCCGCCTGGCTCGCGGCATAGAGGGCATCGACCACCTCGGTCTCGATCAGGCTGTTCATCTTCGCCCAGACATGCGCGGGCCGCCCGGCGCGGGCATGCTCGGCCTCCGCCTCCAGGTTCTCCAGCAAGGTCTTCTTCAG
>JBCDAQ010000294.1:0-2825 GCA_039185285.1 Pseudomonadota bacterium | reverse complement strand
GATCCATCCGCACTTTCGGCTGTATTCTGCGCCGCCTGAAAAGCAGCTTTGTCCCAGACAATCATGCCATCGCCTGAAAGCGCTAATTGCCCCGCGCTCCAAAACGCGCTGAAGTCGAGCAGCATCCCTTGTTGCGCGGTCTGGTAGTAGTGAATGGTAACCAGTGCCCACCAGCCTAAAAGCACCACAATCCATAGGCTCAGGCAGGCGCGAGCGAAGCGCGAGAGCGTCGGTGAGTGATCAGCGTTCATGCAGCCATCTCTCTTGAATGATCACCAGGAACGTTTCGCGGCCGCAACGCCTTCCAAGACATGTAGAAGAAGCAGGCCGTCAGCATAGGTGCGCCAAACAAACAAACAGGCAGCAGATCGATTGGCCATATGCCTGGCAGAGGTCCGATCCAGAGGAGAGCGACAACAACTCTGTCCACGGACCCTAGTCCAGCTCGTACCAAAAAACCGATCGCGACGAGGGCATAGACCATCTCATAGTGGAAAGCATGCGGGCTACTCAAAATCACGGAGATCGCCAAGGCGGCAGCTCGGAGGTTCGGATCCGCGGTGGAGGACCGCCACATCAAAAGGGTCAAGAAGGCGATTACAAAGAAGAAAGATAGGTGGACGAGCATCGCCACTGTCGGGTCGAAGGAGAGATAGCGCGCCAAGGCAAACCACGAGGTCATCTGACCGGTCAGTCTGGCATCAGGTGTGATCCGCTCAACCGCAAACTCAAGATTATCGGCGAACGCGATCCAGTATTGGAAACCGAACAGGCCAGTCGAGACGACGAGAAGTGACAGCGAAATCACGGTGATCCAAAGAACGATCCGCCATCGACCGCCGGCGATCATAGCTACGGCGATCATCGGACCAAGCCCCGGTTTCAAGCTTAGCATAGCGATGGCCGAGCCTGAATAGGCCGGCCGAGTTAGATTGTGCAAAGCAAACGCCAAACAGGCAGCGAACAAAGGCGCGTTGTTCCCTAACTTCACCGTCAGAAAGATGGCCGGGGACATGATAATCAGGGGCAAAGCTGTCGGTGCAATTTTGGCGATACTCCGCCAGAACGCTCCGATTGTCAGAAGAGTCCATAAACCAAAGGCGATCGAAAAAGGCGCGAGGCCGAAGGGTGTGACGAGCAAGTGAAAGGTCGCCGGGTAAAACCATGAGAGGACGAGTTTAGCGTCGGGATCGGTGCCTTGAGCTACTTCAAAAGCGGTCGGATCCCAGACCGACATCGCCTCACCGGCTATCGCGAGTTTTCCAGCTGCCCAGAAGGCGACGAAATCGATCCGAAAGCTCTCTTGGTCCAGCATATTGATCACGAAGGTGATCGCTGCCCACCACCCAAAGATTCCGACCACCCAAAGGCTCAAAGCTGTTCGAAGCAGTTGCTCCCTTTTTAATGGCATCTCATCTCCCCCCGGCCGACCGTACAACTATGCATCCAGCTCGGGGTGGAGGCAAACGATTGGTCTCGGATGAGCAGGCGCTCGAATCGGGCTTGGCAAATCCGAGAGAGATCGTTATACGCGCGCAAATCAATCCACAGGCAGGGTTGGGCCGAAGGGGAGACATCCTGGACGTCCGCCGGTTGGGCGAAAGCTCTTCTCCCTGCTGAGGCAAAACCGGAAAGGAAATGCGGACATGGCTCTGCCAGATTTTTCATTGCGCCAGCTCCTTGAAGCAGGCGTACACTTTGGTCACCAGACCCATCGTTGGAACCCGAAAATGCAGTCGTATATCTATGGCGACCGCAATGGGATCCACATTATCGACTTGACCCAAACTGTCCCGCTTCTCGATGCTGCGCTCAACGCCATGCGTGAGACTGTATCGAAGGGTGGTCGGATCCTCTTTGTCGGCACCAAACGTCAGGCGGCTCAGCCGCTGGCAGATGCTGCGCAACGTTCGGCTCAGTACTTCATGAACCACCGTTGGTTGGGTGGTACTTTGACCAACTGGAAAACCGTTTCGAACTCGATCAACCGTCTTAAGTCGTTGGATGAGCAACTGGACGAAGGTGGTGCAGGCTACACGAAGAAAGAGCTTTTGAACCTAGAGCGGGAACGTACCAAACTGACCCTGTCGCTAGGTGGCATCCGCGAGATGGGCGGTGTCCCAGACATGATCTTTGTGATCGACACCAACAAAGAAGCCCTCGCGATTGCTGAAGCCAAGAAATTGGGCATTCCCGTCGTGGCGATCTTGGATACGAACAGCGATCCGGAGGGCGTTACCTTTCCGATTCCAGGCAATGACGACGCAGCACGTGCGATCGCGCTCTATTGCGACCTCGTGGCTCGTTCGGTGATCGATGGCATGGCGAGCCAGCTGGATGCTGCCGGTTTTGATTTGGGTGAGTTGGAAGACCTGCCTGAGGAAGAAGCTTTGGCAGAAACCGTCGCGCAAGAAACTCCGGCCGAAGAAGCGCCTGCTGAGCAAGCGCCGGCCTCCTAAGGCTGTCGCACCGCTGTCGTAGTTAGAATGTAATGGCTGCCTGCCGCGCATCTCGCGGCGGGGGCAGAATATGGAGATCAGAGAAATGGCGATCACCGCAAGCATGGTGAAGGCCCTGCGCGATCAGACCGGCGCAGGTATGATGGACGCAAAGAAAGCGCTGACCGAAACCGATGGCGACATGGAAGCTGCCGTTGATTGGCTGCGCACGAAGGGCCTCGCGAAGGCCGCGAAGAAATCGGGACGGACAGCCGCCGAAGGCCTTGTCGCTGTCGCTGTTGAGGGCAGTACCGGTGTGGCTGTCGAGGTTAACTCTGAAACCGATTTCGTTGCCCGGAACGCGGAGTTCCAGGAAATGGTTGGCGG
>JBCDAQ010000293.1:0-2844 GCA_039185285.1 Pseudomonadota bacterium | reverse complement strand
GCATTCGTCAGGCGTCGACTTCGTGCAGAATCTCACCCATGAGGCCCGAGTACTGATCACGCGCGGCCTTGGCCTTGGCCATCAACGAATATCCCAGTGCAGCGAGTTCCAATGCGCTGAGATCAGTTTCGTCAGCAAAACTGTCAACACGCATATCGGATGCTGCATCGTAGGCCTCGAGTGCTTCGACGACTTCATCAAACGTCTCGAACTCCCAGGCCTTCGCACGATCCCGCGCATTTTCGTCCGAGAAGAACGTCTTGACGGCCGCAACGAAGTGCTGACTTGCCGTCCGGTAGATGTTGATCTCAAACCAATAGGGCGCTCCTGGGATGAAGTTCATCGCCATGCATAGCTCGATGCCGTCGAAGACCAACGGTCGTTGACCGGTTCGCATGATCTTGTATTGCATTGGCGGCATCGTTGCCGGAGCAGAGTCCGGCTCGATACCTGATTCTTGCAGTTCAAAGGCGGATATCTGGTTCATTTCTACTTCTCATTTTAGGAGTTGATTTGGATTGGCGCAGCACCGAGCGCGGCCTTTACAAGATGGCCAAAGTCATTCCGCAGAGCTGTCAGCAAGTCATCGTGTTGTCTGACCAATGCTGACGTACCGAGCGCCAGCCATGACCAGCCTTCAGCAGGGTCATAGCAATGAAGGAACTGATCCAACTCGGCCGCAGAACCGGGAGAGGAAACCTTTCTGAGCGGAAACGCGTTGGTGCCTTCAGGCACCATCATCGCTATTCGCGCATAGGTTTTACCCTCGGTCGATAGGTACAGCGAGAACTCCTGGCGAATGGGCGGATACCCGTCACCCGTCGGAGTCTCGACCGATCTTTCGAGCAGGACAATTCCTTCGAACACTACGGGACGTCGACCATCGCAACGCAAGCGATAGCCGACGGATGGGCCCAAAGAAAACCTCTCCAGTTCATCGGTCTTTGCCGCAAGCCTGGTCGTGGAATGCTCGGCCTCTGGTTCCGCAGGGGTATGCCGAGGAACATGGCTTTGAACGCCTTGATCCTCGAACCTCTCCTGAGGGCTACCCTTTCTCCGAGCTCTGAACAATGCGCGCAGGTCGTCGTGGACGACGACATGGCTGGCTCGTTCAGGTTTTTCCTCGACGTCGACCGACATTTTTGGTCAATCCCGTTGTGTCAAGCGCGCTTCACGAAGATCCAGCAATTGCCATCATTGGACGCCTTCAGGTGGATGCGCACCTTCACATTCGCGCCCTTGTAGGCGAACTGGTAGTCGAACAGCGTATTGACCTGTCCGGTTTTGGCAAACTTGATGAATTCGCTGTGGAACCGCTTACCTTTGGCGCAAGGCGCGATGTCGTTGAAGAAGTTTTTGCCCATCACGCTCGACGGATCGCGGCCGGCGATCAGACCTTCAGCCTTATTGTACTTCAGGATCTTACCGGTGCGATCGACCATGACAGCGCCGAAGGGCAGATACTCTGCGCGACGCGGTTCCGCCTGCAGGATGTTGTCGATATCGTTGGTGCCAAAAGGGATGACTTCCATGTTCCCAGTCCTCTACTTCAGGATTACTCGTTCGGGGCGCGATCGAAAGCGCCATCCACATTGCTCAAGAAGGTGTTGTTGCGGGTCGCCGACTGGTCGATCAGGCGTTCCATGCTCTGACGACTCTCGGGACTGTCCTCAGACTTGTCCCGGCCCTCCGGAGCGATCCAACGATAGTCCATGTCTCCCATTGACACCACGCATTGCGGCATCCGCTCAAATCGCGACTGATGCTGATCCTTGAGGATGTCGAGATCGATTTCGTCGGCCTCACCCATCTCCATAAGGGTCTCAAGTTCGCTGATCTGACCTTCCATGTCGGCGAAATTCGCCTGCATAATTATCTCTGTCGCCGCTTCGAGCACCCATTCTGCTTGGGCGCCTCGAACGACCAAATCCAGCTCGTCAAAGCTGAATTCATATCGCCCATTCGCCTTCTTCAGGCGACCGATTTCATCCATAGCGCTTCTCCTGTTGACTCTGGGTTCAGCCTTTTTTCGGGTCGAACCCAAGCAGCTCGGGGTTTCGCACAGGCGGCTTAACAAACCTTCGACGCGCACATCTCTCGACCGGTTGATGTGCGTCGAATTCGTCTCAACTTGCTGCGTTCACTCAGTACGCTCGATTGACACTCCGTTAACGGTGCTCTCGATAAGAAAGTCACCTCACGGAGGAGCGAATGTCGGTGATGACTGAACCCCGTACCGGCTTTGGTCCTGGGCGGCCTGCCGTAATGATCGAAGGGTCGATCTCAATTGCCGATGCAACGGCTGTCGCTGAAGGGCGCGCAAGTCCGATGTTGACGCCAGAGGTCGCCGAACGAATTTCCGCGGCTCATGAGCGATTGCAACGGTGTATAGGTGACAACCGTTTGGTCTACGGGATCACGACAGGCTTCGGACCGTTGGCCAACCGCATAACAGCACCCGAGGACATCGAGAGCCTTCAGCGAAACCTAATCTATCATCTAGCAACGGGCGTCGGAGATCTGGCGGACTGGAGGGCGGCGCGCATGATCGTCCTGGCCAGGCTTTCTTCGATTGCTCAGGGCGTCTCGGGTGCCTCACCGGACCTGGTCGCGCGCCTAATCTCATTGCTCGATAGCCCGTTCGCTCCTTGCATTCCGATGAAAGGAACGGTTGGTGCGAGCGGCGATCTGACGCCGCTTTCGCACTTCGCCTTGGCGCTGATGGGTGAAGGTGGCTTCATCGTCTGCAATACAGTCTCAGAAGCCACGTCGTTGCCGTTGCAGTCGATGAAGCCACCTTCACCCATCAGCGCCAAGGCGAAGTGCGAAAGCGGCGTCAGATCG
>JBCDAQ010000292.1:0-2888 GCA_039185285.1 Pseudomonadota bacterium | reverse complement strand
TCTTTGAGCCAGATATCGAGAATGAGCAGCGCGGGCGGCTCGCCCGAGATCTGCGCCATGGCCTCATCCGAGTTGCCTGCCAGCCGGGTGGTGAAGCCTTCATCCTTCAAAATGTCCGAGATCAGCTCCCGAATGTCGCGTTCGTCGTCAACGATCAGAATGTCGCTCATGGTATCCTCACACCGCTTCTTTTGTTTCGCTCAAATTCTCTTCTGCGCCCGCCGAAAGCGGCAAACACACAACTGCTTTGGCCCCCAGATGGGCGCCCTCTTCAAAAGCATCCGCGTCCTCAAGGGAGAGCGTGCCGCCATGTTCTTCGATAATCTTCTTAACAATGGGCAGGCCTAGCCCTGTGCCCTTTTCCCGCGTCGTCACGTAAGGCTCAAAGAGGCGTGACCGGTCCTCGGGTAGGCCAATGCCATTGTCCGAGATCTCAATAACCGCCTCTTCACCCGCGATCCGGCTTGCGATCCGAATCTGCGGCGCATGTCCCTCTGGCGCGCCTTTTTCCTGCAGGCTTTCAATGGCTTCGCCCGCGTTCTTAATGAGGTTCGTGAGCGCCTGAGAAATCATCGTGGCGTCCACTTCTGAGGAGATTGTCCCTGCGTGCAGATCCGTCGTGAACCGCACATCCGGCTGCCCCGCCTCCTGCAAGAGCACCGCCTCACGCAAGAGCGCAGAGAGATCCTCATGCCGCGTCTGCGGCTCGGGCATGCGCGCGAATTTTGAAAACTCATCGACAATGCGGCGCAAATCATCGGTCTGACGCACCACGACATCGGTCAGCTGTTCGAGCGCTTCGGCCTCTTCTTCTTCCAACTGACGCCCAAACTTCCGCTTGATCCGTTCGGCCGAGAGTTTGATCGGCGTCAGCGGGTTTTTAATCTCATGGGCAATCCGGCGCGCCACGTCGCCCCAAGCGGCCATCCGCTGGGCCGAGACCAGATCGGTCACATCGTCAAACGCCACCACGAACCCTTCCGAGCTGCTGTCATCCCGCGTCCGCGTCGACATGCGCACCAGAAGGTTCTCCATCCGGCCTGCCCGGCTCACCTTGATCTCTTCCTGCACGAACCCACTGGCCGTGCCCTGCAGCCGCTCAAAGAGGGCGGCAAATTCCGGGATCGCGACGCTCAGCGCGAGCGATTGCTGGTTATGCGCATCCCAATCCAAGAGCCGCTCTGCCGAGCGGTTGACGAAGGCCACGCGCCCATCGGCATCGAGGCCCACGACGCCCGAGGACACCGACCCAAGCACAGAATCAAACAGCCTGCGGCGGCGTTCAATCTGTTCGGTATTGGCCAAAAGCCGCTCTCTCTGGCCTTTAAGTTCGCGCGTCATCTGGTTGAAATACGTGGACAATTGCGCGATCTCATCGTCGCCTTGTTCTTCGCGCACGCGCACGTCGAGATCGCCCTCACCCACCCGCTGCGCTGCTGACGTGAGCCGCCCCACAGGCCGCGAGAGCCGTTCCGCAAACCACATCCCCAGCCAAATCGCGGCGAGGATCAGGATGACGGCAAAGCCCACATACAGCAGGCCAAACTCAAACAGCACCCGGCCCCGCTCACTCTCGCGCTGCTGATAGAAAACAGCCGTCTCCTGCGTTTCATCCAAGAGGCTCAGAATCGCCCCATCCACATCGCGGCTGACATAGAGATACCGATCCGGGATCTCCTCCAGCGGCATCAGCGCGCGGAATTCATTGTTGTCCCAATCCTGAATGACCAGCACGCCCAGTTGCCGCGCCTCGGTGATCTGCTCTTCGCTGGGCTGTTCATAATCAAAGAGGTATGACCGCTCCCCCCGCGCCCGGATGTCGCCGGTGCCGTCAATCACAAAGGCCTCGCGCAGCCCCCGCTGAATGCCGCGCTGTCCCCGCGTGAGGATCTGGCGCAGCTCACCGTCATCGAGGAAAACCGCAGCCCGATGGGTCGCATTAATGAGAGAGGCCAGCGCCTCTGCATCCGTCACCAGATCAAGCCGGTGCTCTTCTTCATAGGCCTGCGCCGCCAGCACCGAGTTGTCGACCACCCGGCCCACACGGTCCGAGAACCACGCCTCGAGCCCCATATTCACCGACAAGGTCGCGAAAACGGCCACCGTAATTGTGGGCAACAACGCCATCCCCGCAAACACACCCGTCAGGCGCAAATGTAGGCGAGACCCCGCCGATCGGCGCCGCCGGGCGGAGACCATTTGAATGAGATTTTGCGACACAAGGGCGGCGACCATGATCACGTAGATCAGGTCAATCAGCAGAACGAAGCGCAGATAATTGGACGATGCACCCTGATCAAGCGGCCCCATAACCCGATAGGTCAACAGCGCCAGAACCGGCCCCATCACCGCAAGGCTGAAGGTCGCGGCGGTCTGCACGCGGCGTAAGCGCCTGATCCGGCTTACGGTATCCCAAGACAACTGGCGTGTCCTTACCGCCACTTGGCAGCCCCCTAGCTCTCGTCGATGCCTGCTCAGGCAACCCCAACATCTGGCCGGTGGCGTGACTTCGCGCGATTCCCGGCAACAGTGCTGTTGCAGTTTTACATCAACTTGCGGCGGCGTGTCACGCGAATATCCAAGTCCGTAATCTTCTTACGCAAAGTATTTCTGTTGATCCCCAGCAAATCCGCACATTTCGCCTGATTTCCCCGGGTCGCATCCAGCGCAATCTCAATCAAAGGCAGCTCCATCTCCCGCAGAATCCGCGCATAAAGCCCGGGCGGCGGAAGCGTGTTGCCATGCAGATCGAAGTACCGCTTGAGATGACGCTCCACGGAATCCGAGAGGCTCTCCCCCGTGCCCTGCCCCACCACAGGGGCTGCGGCCGGTTGGTTGCCCAACACGGCCTCGACTTCACTGCGCGTGATCTCAATCCCCCGCGCGGT
>JBCDAQ010000291.1:0-2929 GCA_039185285.1 Pseudomonadota bacterium | reverse complement strand
CGCTTTGGCCAGCGCGATGACCATTCCAACCATCACGAAGGTGAAGGGCAACGCGCCGATGATCATTGCGTTCTTCAGGGCTTCGAACGGATCCGCTTCAGCCCCTGAGTTGCCGGCAATGATCAGGGCGCCGATCACAGAAGTCAGGATGACACCCCAGATGATCCGGTGCTTGATGCCGGAGTTCTGATCGCCTCCCGACATAATCGTGTTCATCACGAGAATGCCGGAGTCAGCCGACGTCACCAGAAACGTCATGATTAGCACCACACACATGATCGTAATCCCTGACAGCAAGGCACCATCGATCATCTGAGCGAGCGTCACGAAGAGCTTCGCCGTGGTCGAAGCGTCCGAGATCACGCTACCTGCACCGCCGTTCAGCTCCAGATCGATCGCCGTGCCGCCAAGGATGGTCATCCAGGCGAAGCAGACCAGTGCCGGGGCAATGACACAGCCCAGGATGAACTCGCGGATCGTGCGACCCCGGCTGATCCGCGCAAGGAACAGACCAACAAAGGGCGAGAAGGCGATCCACCAGGCCCAGTAGAAGGTCGTCCAGCCGGCCTGCCAGCCAAAGAGACGTCCGCCAGCCCCTGCATCATAGACCTGGGCTGCAAGAGCGTCAGAGTCCGGAAGCGCCTTGAACGCTTCTGGAAGCTCGGCCTTGAACCCGTCAAGCGAGCCCCAAGCATTGGTTCCAGCCCCGTAGAGCGTCGCCAGATCCTCTTGGTTCAACGCCTGTACCGCCTGCGGCAATCCAGCCTCAAACGCGGCCTGGCTTTGCGGGCCATAGGCTTCGAAGGACAAAGCGATGAAGTGGAAAATGTAGTCCACCATCGCCGTACCGTAGGCTGTCATCGCGAACAGGAACGAGCCGAAGATGATGAAGGTCAGCAAAAGGCAAAGCGAGAGGACCATGTTGAGGTTGGAGAGGTACTTGATCCCTCGGCCAACACCTGAGACCGCTGACAAGATTGAGCAGCCCATGATCACCAAGAGCGCTGCGATCAGACCAACCGTCGATGGCGGTGGCGGCGCAGAACCGTCACTTTCCTTGACCAGCCACTCCATGCCCGTCACCGAGTAAACCCCGTCAACGAACTGGCTCACGCCGAAACCGATGGTCACAGAGACGCCAAGGATCGTTGCAATCACACCCAAAACATCGACGATATGGCCCGCGAAACCGTTCGAGAACCGACCGAAAAGCGGCGTCAGGGCCGACCGGATCGTCAGCGGCATGTCCCGTGTGTAGGCATAGTAGGCGAGCGACAGGCCCGTCACGACGTAGATAGCCCAGGCGTGAAAGCCGTAATGAAGGAACGTATAGCGCCATGCCGACTGCTGGGCACTGGCCGTTCCCCCCTCGGCATTGCCTGCGACGACGACCGGGTTGGAGTTCCACAATCCTAAAGGTTCAGCCGTAGCGTAGACCATCAGGCCCACACCCAATCCAGCACCGAACATCATCGAGAACCAGGAGAAGGTGGAAAACTCGGGCTTCTCACCCTCGCGCCCCAGCAACCGCTTGCCGGTCGATGGGATGATGGCCACTGCAAAACAGAAGAACGCAAAAACGCCAACAGCGATGATGTAGAAGGTGTTAAATCCTTCCAGCAGCGCCCAGTTGATTGTCGAGAGCATACCGTTCGCGTTCAACGGCCAGACAAGTGCCCAGATAACGAGCAGTGACATAACCGTTTTACTTATGACTGCGATCGGGAGCGAATGGCCTTCGTAGAAGCCCGACTCCTGCCGCTTGATCTCTAGATCGGTGAATGGTGGTTTAACCGACATCTAAATCGTCTCCCCGTGTGTGAAGTTTCATCAGGTCTCGCCGCAACAATTAGCGAGTAGTCTTCTTCTTTTTTTGCGCGCAAACACGCCATTGGCCCTGCTCTTGGCCCCTTTCTCAACTTGCGATCAACGCTTCTGGTGGTTCCAACGGCAAAGGATCCGGGCGAACAAATCGTTCGATCCGGTCCCGGCTTAGACCCCAATGCTGCAATGTGAGGTCGACGACGACGTCAATCTCCTGCGCCTCAATGGCAAAGATCATGGCGTCGTGTTGTTGCGAGGCCTGCTTGATGGCGACCTGCTCCGCCGGGGCGGCGGGCCGATAGAACATCTGGGCCAAGCGCGTATGATCGATCAAAAGCCGTCTGAGACTGGGAACGAGGTAGTCGTTGGCGGCCATCTCGCCGAACAACTCATGGAACCTGTGGTTCTCCATCGCCATCTCGGCCGGCCGGGCCGCGTCAACGGCTTCTGCAAAACGCTTTTGGATCGATTTTAGCGTATCGAGCTGGTGCGGCGTTCGGTTCTCTGCCGCGAGCCTCGCGATATTGCAATAGACCAGCGGGGCTGTTTGGAAAAACACCCGCATGGTCGCGAGATCCATCGAGACCACTTTGGCGCCCCGATTTGCGGTGAGCGAGACAAAGCCCTCACCTGCCAATCGATGGATCACTTCACGCATCGGCGTGCGCGAGACACCATAGGCTTCTGAAAGCGACGCCTCATCCAACTCAGAGCCTGGTGCAAGCGCCTGCGTGAGGATCTGAGCCTTCAGGTCTTCGAAGCAGGCTTCTTTCTTTGAAAGCATCGTGGAGCCTAGGTGTGCAAAGATTTTATAATTTAGATATACAAAGAATCTTCAGTTGTCACTTAAAACTCGAACTAACTCGAGCCAAGTAGTTTGCCTGTCGGAAAAAGCCTGGAGAATTCCGCCATCAGGACTGCGGGACAAAGCTGCCGTTCATGGCATTCGAGCGAATGACCGCTTTATGAGGATCACGATCTTGCAAAGATGCAGCTCCTGCCTGTTGACAAGCCGTCCGGTATGCGGAGGCTTTCTCGTGCAGCTTGGAGTTATTTGAGATTATGAATTTTCGATACCAAGGCGAGCAGGCAAAAACTTGGCGAT
>JBCDAQ010000290.1:0-2939 GCA_039185285.1 Pseudomonadota bacterium | reverse complement strand
TGCTTGATGAGATCGAAAAGGCGCACCCGGAGATTTTCAACATCCTGCTCCAGGTGATGGACAATGGCTCCCTCACCGACAGCCATGGCAAGAAGATCGATTTCCGGAACATCATCCTGATCATGACGACCAATGCGGGGGCGGCGGATGCCAACCGGCAGGAAATCGGGTTCGGCCGCGGCCGGGCGCAGTCGGAGCAAGAGACGGCGATCAACAAGCTCTTCACGCCAGAGTTTAGGAACCGCCTCGATGCCGTGATCCAGTTTGCTGGCCTTTCGAAGCCGATCATCGACCGCATCGTCGCCAAGTTCGTGCTGCAGCTGGAGGCACAACTCGCCGACAGGAATGTGACGTTCGAGCTGACGGACGAGGCCACCCGCTGGCTCTCCACCCGCGGCTTTGACGAGGAAATGGGCGCTCGGCCGCTCAGCCGCACAATCCAAGAGCACATCAAAAAGCCGATCGCGGACGAAATCCTCTTCGGTTCCTTACGCTTCGGCGGCGTCGTCCGGGTCACTCTGGGCGATGACGAAAAACTCGCCTTCGAATTCATCCCCGAAGACCCCGCCAGGGTCGAAGCGGCAGACAAAGATGCCGAAGACGAGAAGGAACGGGTGCGTTAGTTGGTCGGTTAACCGCTAGCGTCGTTCCGGAAACAACCTAACTCGATGATATTGTGGGAAGTGGAACCGATCATCAGGTCGTTGATTGAGTGCGTAGACAGTAACACTCCTATATGATCGTTTGCGGAACTCCGAGCCCAACAACTGCTCGACCAGCAGAATCGATAGCTCGTCGATTCGAGCAGTGTCTTCTACTGGCACGTCAGTGATATAGGTAAAGTACTGCTGCTTCTTCCTCTTTACTGTTTGGTGTGCTTGACCGATCAATTCGACCGATAACCCTGGTTCGAGTTCTATCGATTGGTTGGGCCCGGAGAGCCTATAGCTCGAGGGACCAACGGGAACGTCTGCCTGGCTTGTGCGGCGACAACGCGCGTCGGGGGTGCAGGTAAACTCAACAACAGTAGATGTCGAATAGTCATCTTCGAAAGAGGAAAGGAGCTCTCGCCAGAACCAATTAAGTACTGCAGGATCATTGTCACCAGCAAACTGAGAGATGCCTCGCATTGATAGATACTCCCAGCCAACGAGAATTCTTGTTTGCTCGGCCACCTCAGATTGAATATTGGCGCACGTCTCGAATGCAAGCTCGAAAAACTCTTCCGCTATCGCTACTCGCTCTTCAAGAAGGGCGGTCTCGTTCATGTTCGAATGAATAGGGGTTGAGGGAATGCCAATATAAGACGCACACTGAACATCATCATGCGCAACATTGTATGGGCCCATGGCCTGCACATCTCGGCCATCAAAAAGGAACCCTCGGTAACCGGGTACTGCCCAGGCGCATTGAATCGAAGTGATGAAGGCTGCGGCGATCGCCAAAACTCTCGTCCACTGCTTTGTCGCAGGCATCTCTCTAGCCTCCAGAGCCGAATTGATTATAAAAAACAGATACTCGGACCCCAGACATAACATTTCACCGTTGCAAAGCAACGACGCGCGTGAACGAGGCATCCCATGGGTGGTCCATAGCTGGTGCCCCGCCGTTGAGAACTCCTCGTGAACCGTCATCCCGGCCGAGCGGAGCGAGAGCCGGGACCCAGGGCAGAACGCACCCACCTTTGCGCCAGCGGAACCCTCTATCCATGGGTCCCGGATAAGCGCCGGAGCGCTTTCCGGGATGACGGGGGAGATCTCTCTCCAGGGCGCTTGCCACGGCGCAGACCGTGGCATCCATCTCCTTCATTCTGAACCGCGCCACATCAGGGTGATGGGCTCCACGGTCGTCGCTGGCGCTTCGCCGTCGAGAGCGCTAGCCTGTCCTTTATCCCCCTACGTCCAAACCGCGCTACGATCCCACCAAAGCAGGAGCGGGGCGGTTGGATCCATTGCCCATCGCCTGCTGAGGTTGGTTGTTGCTGTTCGCAATGGCAGCCGGGTGCGTGAGCTATCAGTTTGGCCGTATCCGGATCGTCGATGACTGACCGCGCGTGCGGCCTTGGTTTGGCAACCTTCAGACCGAGGGCCCGCCCGAAGAGAACACATAAACGCCCACGGTCCGGCCGCACGCGTCCCCCGCATCTTTGCGCTCCTCGGTATGCCGAGGGGTCATTGCGCTATGGCCCTCATAAGCGCTCACCACGGCAACGACCGTGGTGTCCAACGCCCCCCGGTGATGGGCTCCACGGTCTTCGCTCACGCTTCGCCGTGGAGAGCGGCGATGAGGGAAAAAGGGAGCGACCATGCCCAGAAAGCACCGAAACACGCCTTGTGAGAAAGAGCGCGCCGCGCGGCTCAAAAATCCGCCGCTCACCCGGGCGCAGCTGCAGGCCAAGGTGGAGGCGATGCTGCTCCATCACGCGCGGACCCTGGGCAAGGACGAACTCCTCCGTCGCCTCAAGGAACGCGGCTTCACCGATGACGAGCTCGCCGATTTCCAAAACGAAAAAGGCCCCGCTCGCACCGGCGAGCAGGGCCTCAAACCTAAAAGCCGAAGGCTTTAGTCGTGGGCGTGCGCCACCAGGAGGGCGCGCGTGCAGCCCGCAGCGACATAGTCTTCGAGCTCATGCTCAACGTCGGGATGCTCCGCCTTCAGATCATCGATCAGGTGGGCTGGATCCGCGGTGTGATCGTGCAGGATGTCGTAAGCCTTGAGCGCGGTGTCGGCGCCGAGCACTTGGTCGATATGAATGGCGTGGGCGTCGCAATCGTCACCGGCCGGGGCGGCGGCGAGGAGAAGAGCGACGGAGCTGAGTAGTGATCCCATCATCAAGGGGTCCTTCCTTTGGTGTGATGTGTTATAACATACAACCTAAGGTTTAAGGTCCCTTGAACGGGTAGGGTGGATGACGGCTTAAAGCGCGCCAATCATCGGCA
>JBCDAQ010000289.1:0-2948 GCA_039185285.1 Pseudomonadota bacterium | reverse complement strand
CCCAGGGCCCGCTCCGGGCCCGATCAACCCCCTCGATAGGAGACATCGATGACCGAGCTGGAAACGCAGTCGGCCGTGAGCCCGGAGGCGAAATCGGCCGCTCAGGAATTTCTGAGCGATTTTAAAGGCTTCAAGCAGGAAGTGACAAAACGCATGAGCGAACTGAACACCCGCGTCGAGCATATCGACCGCAAATCGGTCGAGACCCGCCGCCCGATGCTGACCACCGCAGCGGCTGAGCGTCAGCCGCATCAAAAGGCGATCAACGCCTACATCCGCCGTGGTGACGAGGACCTTATGAAGGCGCTCGATATTGATACCAAGGGCATTACCACTGTAGCTGCTGAGGGCGGTCTACTGATCGATCCTCAGACCGCGTCGATGGTTGAGCATGTGCTGCGCTCGGGCGCCTCGCTTCGTGCGATCTCCAACGTGGTCCAGGTTGATGCTGGCGCTTACGATGTGCTGATCGACCGTGGTGATATCGGTGCGGGCTGGATTGCTGAGACCTCGACCACCGGGATTGACGCGGACTCGAGCGCGATTGTCCGGATCTCGATCCCGCTGCATGAGCTTTCGGCCCAGCCAATGGCGAGCCAGCGGATCCTGGATGATGCCGCGTTTGATGTCGAAGCTTGGTTGGCCGAGCGTATTGCAGAACGATTCCTGCGCGCTGAAAGCGAGGCTTTCATCAACGGCGATGGCGTGAACAAGCCGGTTGGCCTTCTGTTCCGTGCGCCGGCGGCGAATGCGACGAAGGATGCGGATGAGCTGGGCTACATCGCGACTGGGACTTCGGGCGGATTTGATCCGAACGATCCGGCGGATGTGCTGGTCGAGCTAGTCTACACCCTCGGGGCTCAGTACCGCGCGAATGCAAGCTGGGTGATGAACTCGAAGACCGCGGGCGAGATCCGTGCGCTGAAAGATAGCCAGGGCCGGTTCCTGTGGAACGAAGGTTTTGCTGCCGACCAACCAGCGCGCCTGATGGGTTACCCGGTTCATGTGGTCGAGGAGATGCCGGACATTGCGGCAGACAGCTTCTCGCTGGCCTTCGGTGATTTTACTCGTGGCTACACGATTGCGGAACGCCCTGACTTGCGCCTCCTGCGGGATCCCTTCTCGGCCCGTCCGAATGTGGTCTTCTTTGCGACCAAGCGGGTTGGCGGCGACGTGACTGACTTTGAGGCGATTAAACTGCTGAAGTTCGGCGCGTCGTGAAACTGAGAGGCCAATGAGGGTTTCTCATTGGCCTGCCTCCCCGCCCGCCTCCCCACTCAAACACCGAGCTTGACCTCGGCCATTGGGTGGAGCGGCGGGTGGGGTGGCTGAACCGAAACCAAACATCCCTTTCTGCGCGCAAGGATCTTTCCATGATTGTGACCCAACTGACGGACCCAGGAGAGACGTCTGTCTCACTGGCCGAACTCAAAGACCATATGCGCCTGAACCAGGGCTTTGCCGATGAAATGGCCGAGAATGGTTTGGTCGGGCTGTATCTAGACAATGCAATTGCCACGATTGAGCAGAAGCTGGGTCAGGCCTTGGTGATCCGGAGTTTCCAAGTCGAGACCGATTGCTGGGATCGTGACGGCGTGTTTCGCATGCCGATCGGTCCCGTGGTGGCTCTCACCGGTTTTGAGCTCGTCGCAGGTGGTGCGAGCAACGCGGTGGAGGTTGCGGATCTAGCAATCACACCGGGGCGGACGCGGCAGGTGTTGAGCCTCGCGAATGGCCGTCCACTGCCACCGATCCTACCGGGCTCGAAAGCCGAGATCCGGTTTGACGCCGGTTATGGTGCGACAGGCTCGGCTGTACCTGGTGAGCTCCGCCAGGCGGTGCTGGTGCTCGCCGCTCATCTTTATGAGAACCGCGATGGGGATGCGCCGCATCCTTCTCTGGTCTCTAAATTGATCGCGCCGCATGCGGTCGTGAGGATCTGATGATACCACCCGCACTCACCCATCAATTCACCCTCGAGACCCCGGTCGAGAGCCCCGATAGCGGGGGAGGTTTCTCCCGGTCATGGAATCCGATTGGAATCCTTTGGGGCGCTGTGACGACCCGTTCGAGCCGCGAGGAGCTGGCCGGGCTGCGCCCGGCGGCAAAGATCCGCCACCGGGTTGTCGTCCGCTCAGCTCCGATTGGATCACCGCAACGGCCCCGCCCGGAGCAGCGTCTTCGCCGGGGCGACCGGATTTTCGCGATCCTCGGTGTCGTCGATCACGAGATGCAAGGGTATCTGCGCATCGATGTTGAGGAGGGTCCGTTCCAATGACCTATGCCTTGGCTTGGCCGTTGCAGGAGGCGGTTTTTCAGCTCTTGTCCAGCGACGCGACGCTGGGTGCACTGGTAAGCGGGATCTACGACGCGGCACCTCAGCAGGTCGCCGATGCTGCCCCGGACGGCTTGTATGTGACCATCGGCGATGAGATCGCCGAGGATTGGCGCACAGCGCGAGATACAGGTGCGTTGCACACGCTGGTTGTTTCCGTTCATGCGCCGCGCCGTGGGTTTGCGGATGCAAAGCAAGCGGCGGGCCTGATCTCCGACCTCCTGGTCGGAGCTCAGCCTGCAATGTCGCGCGGTCGGATTGTTCAGGTTCGTTTTATCGATGCCAGAACCGCGCGGGCCGAAAACGACGCGCTGAGGCGGGTCGACATGCGCTTTCGCGTCACGCTGGAAGACACTCAATAATCACGTTTTTTCGGGGTTCTCCCCGTCCGATCAAGGAGACTGACCATGGCAGCCCAACCTGGCCGCGATCTGCTCGTCAAGATGGATGAGACCGGCGGCGGCATGTTTGACACCGTCGCGGGGCTCCGCGTTACGCGGCTCTCGATGAACGCGGAGACCGTGGATGTGACCACCAATGAAAGTCCGGGCCAGTGGCGGGAGCTGCTGGCAGGCGCGGGGCTGCGTTCGGCTTCGGTTTCGGGCTCTGGCAT
>JBCDAQ010000288.1:0-2970 GCA_039185285.1 Pseudomonadota bacterium | reverse complement strand
GCAAGACGATCCGGAACGAGGAGGGAGAGGTCATCGGTGTCCTGGTCGCCGACTACTTCCGCCGCACCGACGGCGAGGTCGAGACCTGGACTTTCAACTCGGCCTCGGAAGAGCTGCGCACCAAACACCCACCTTTCAACGTTCCCCGCTTTCACCGGACACTCAGCGACTGGGTCGCCATGATCACGCGGGCTGGTTTTACCATCGAAGCTCTTCAAGAACCCATGGCCGACGAAGCAACCGCAAAAGCCGTCCCGAATGTAGCAGACACTCGCATCACGCCGATTTTTCTACACTTCCGGCTCCGCAAACCTGTCTGATCTAAACACCTTTCTGCAGCAATGGGATTATAGAGAAGTTAGTGTCTAGCGGGCTACGAAAAGTCCATTCGAGACCGTTCCGCCCAATTTGACAGAGCAAGAATGAACAATTCAAACAAACTTTGCTTCGAAGCTTTTGATGGCGCCTTTGAAGCAAAGTCTACTCCGAACTCTGGACAACCCAGCGCGGAAGCACCACTCCACGCTCAAAGTCAACAAACGCTTTTGCGCCTACACTCTCAAAACAAAGCTGACTTCCTTTCGCATTAATACTAATACTCGTCAAACATTCCTCAGAAAGTCTTTCAAACTCAACAGTTCCTGGATAAATTCTAACCTCATAAATCCGGAACTCAAGACATAGAAACTTAGAAATTATCCATTCTTCTTCATTTAGAAGTATTAGATCGCTCACTACCACCACGAAGGCTTGATCTGAAGGGCATGTGTAGAAATCCAGAATGGTGGCGTCATGGAAGTCCGAAACAAAATCAGAAAGCCCCTGAAATACCTTACTTGTTAAATCTATACTATCAATAACTTCATAACCTGCATCAATCATCAACAATCTCCACGCCAGGTCCGCTGATAGGGTCACACTCTTGTTAAAAGCATTGTGTGGGTCTTATCCATTAAACTCATTCTCTCACAGGGTAGACGGTTGATCAGAGTTGCGATTGTACACGACTCAGGGAGATCACCACACGTTGACCTCGCAGAGAGGAACGACGCGTTCATACTCTTCGGAACTCTCTAAAGACGCCACACCCTCTGGCATTCCTGATCGCGGCACGCTATGTGCGCCGCATGAGTGAAGAGAGTTACACGGATGCGATCTCCTCGGTCGCCGAGATCATCGATGAGGCGCGCAATGGGCGCATGTTCATTCTGGTCGATCACGAGGACCGGGAGAACGAGGGCGATCTGGTGATCCCTGCCCAGATGGCAACCCCCGATGCAGTCAATTTCATGGCGACCCATGGGCGCGGGCTGATCTGCCTGGCGATGGAAAGCGAGCGCCTCGATGCGCTCGGTTTGCCCATGATGGCACCCTCGAACCAGTCGCGGCATGAAACCGCCTTCACTGTCTCGATCGAGGCGCGCGAGGGGGTGACCACCGGGATCTCTGCCCATGATCGAGCACGGACCATCGCAGTGGCGATCGACATGGCGTCAGGCCCCGCCGATATCGCAACGCCGGGCCATGTCTTCCCACTGCGCGCCAAGGAAGGCGGCGTGCTGATCCGCGCCGGCCATACCGAGGCCGCCGTCGACGTCTCGCGTCTCGCCGGGCTCAACCCGTCGGGCGTGATCTGCGAGATCATGAACGATGACGGCACGATGGCTCGCCTGCCGGACCTGGTGGCCTTTGCCCAAAAACACAATCTCAAGATCGGCACGATCTCGGACCTCATCGCCTACCGCCACAAGCATGACGGCCTGATCCGCGAGGTTGAGCACGCCACAGTCACCTCCGCCATCGGTGGGGAGTGGGAGGTCCGCGTGTTCCGCGACGCGCCGGAAAACACCGAACATTTCGCGCTTGTCAAAGGTGACATCACCACGGCCGAGCCGGTTCTGACCCGGATCCACGTCATGGACCCGCTCGAGGACGTCATCGCGCTCAATCCCGATCGCTGGGGCCAGGTGCCCAACGCGATGTCAGCGATCGCGGCCGAAGGGCGCGGCGCAGTGATCATCCTCCGCGATCCCTCACCCAATGCAGTCTCGGATCGGCTGCGCCCCCGTGGCGCGTCCCCCAAGGAACTGCGCCAATACGGCGTCGGCGCGTCGATCGTTGTCTCCCTCGGCATCTCTGAGCTGATCATGCTCACCAATTCTCCTGCACCAAAGGTGGTCGGGTTGGATGGATACGATCTCTCGATTGTTGATACCCGCGCGATCCCAGAGCGAGAGGGCCTCTGATGGCGACCAGTGACGAACACACCACCCTGCCGCTGCCCGAGTTCAATCCGCCCGCACGAATCCTGATCGTCTGCGCGCCCTACTACCGAAAAATCGCCGAGGGACTGCTGGCCGGTGCCCGTGCGACCATCGAGGCAGCGGGCTGCTCCCACGATCTGATCGAGGTCCCCGGCGCGCTGGAAATACCACCTGCGATCCGGATTGCGGCCCAGAACCAAGGCTATTCCGGCTATGTCGCGCTTGGCTGCATCATCCGGGGTGAGACGACCCACTACGACACTGTCTGCAACGACAGCTCCCGCGGGTTGATGATTCTCGGCGTCGATCACGGGCTCTGCATCGGTAACGGCATCCTAACCTGCGAGACCATGGACCAGGCCATTGTGCGGGCCGACCCCGAGCAGATGAACAAAGGCGGCGGTGCGGCGGCGGCGGCGCTCCACCTCGCCGCCCTCAAACGGAATTTCCGGGTCCAGCGCGGCGATCAGCCAATGCCCGAGAGCGATGATTTCATGCTGGCCGGTGGCACCGGCCTCAGCCGGACGATCTGAGATGGCAAGCCGCGCCCACGAAGCCCAACGCCGCGCCCGCTCCGCCGCCCGCCTCGCCGCCGTCCAGGCGCTCTACCAGATGGAGCTCACCGGGGCCGATTGGCGCCTGGTGCGCCTGGAATTCGAGGACGACCGCCTCGGCGCGGCGAGCGTGGGGGCGGCGGTTCAGGGGG
>JBCDAQ010000287.1:0-3069 GCA_039185285.1 Pseudomonadota bacterium | reverse complement strand
CTCGCAAGCCCTGCGTGGCCTGCGCGCGCTTTGCGATCAGACCGGAGCACTTCTGATCTTTGACGAAGTGCAATGCGGGATGGGGCGCACGGGGTATCTCTTTGCCCATGAAGCCTGTGGCGTGACGCCGGATCTGATGGCGGTCGCCAAGGGCATTGGTGGTGGATTCCCGCTTGGCGCGTTCCTTGCGACCGAGGAAGCAGCCTCTGGCATGGTGCCTGGCACCCATGGTTCGACCTATGGCGGCAACCCGTTAGCTTGTGCGGTGGGACATGCGGTGCTTGAGGAAGTGTCGCAACCTGCGTTCCTCGATGCCGTGAAGCAAAAAGCAGCCTTCCTGCGCCAGAAGCTTGCCGAGCTTGCCGATGACCACCCAGAGATTGCCGAGGTCCGGGGCGAGGGATTAATGCTGGGCCTCAAAGTCACCGAGGACGCGTCCAACCTCACGATTGTCGAGGCGGGCCGCGATGCGGGCATTCTCACGGTCCCCGCGGCCGAGAATGTCGTGCGTCTTCTGCCCGCGCTCAACATCTCAGAAGAAGACATGGCCGAAGGGGTTCGCCGTCTCGACCAAGCCTTCAAAGCGTCAAGGCAGGCTCTGGCGTCATGAAACACTTCCTGGATTTGGACCAGGTGCCCGCAGCGGAACTGCGGGCCATCCTGGACGACTCGTTGGCGTTGAAATCAGCGCGGGCGGGGCAGAGCAAACTAACGCCTGACGCGGATCAACCGTTTGCCAACAGGATCGTGGCGCTGATCTTCTCGAAACCGTCCACTCGGACCCGGATCTCCTTCGATGTGGGCATCCGGCAGATGGGGGGCGAGACCATGGTCCTCTCTGGCCAAGAGATGCAGTTGGGCCATGGCGAGACCATCGCCGACACGGCACGCGTGCTCAGCCGCTATGTCGATGCGATCATGATCCGCACCTTCCAGCACGCGATGCTGATGGAGCTGGCGGAGAATGCGACGGTGCCCGTGATCAATGGGCTCACCAACCGCTCTCACCCCTGCCAGATCATGGCAGATGTGATGACGGTGGAGGAGCATCGCGGAGCCATCGCGGGCAAGAAAGTCGTCTGGTACGGTGATGGCAACAATGTCTGCGCCAGTTGGATCCACGGGGCCGCGGCTTTTGGCTTTGAGATGGTGTTTGCGGGGCCAGAGACGCTCGACCCCGAAGACGGTGTAATCGCAGCGGCGAAGGCTGCGGGTGCGGATGTCTCGATCGAGCGCGATCCGCATCGCGCCGCCGATGGGGCCGACGTGATTGTCACCGACGCGTGGCTCTCGATGCATGACGATGTCTCTTCGCGTGAGCGTCGGCATAATCAGCTTCGCCCCTATCAGGTGGATGCCGAGTTGATGGCCAAAGCCAACTCGGACGCGATCTTCCTGCACTGCCTACCGGCTCATCGCGAGGAAGAGGTAACATCCGAGGTGTTCGATGGCCCGCAATCGGTCGTCTTCGACGAGGCGGAGAACCGGCTCCATGCACAGAAGGGCATTCTGCGCTGGTGCCTGGCCAACGGTTGAAGAGAAAGAAGAGGGCAGCGCCCGACCTGGAGGGCGGGTCCTCGACTTTCAAGCGATGCTGTGCATCAAAGCATCGATGCCGTTTGTACTCAGAGCGACGTCGCCAAAGCGCCCTCCTGGGGAAGGTCGGGCGCCGCCCGGCGGTGCCGCCGGGCGATGATGTCGGTTCAGTTGCAGACATTGGTCGATATAAAGTCTACTGAGCGCCCCGTTCGATCCGATCGCCTTGTGATGACATCAGGCAGCGTCCTGCCCCCCTGAGTTCAGTATCGCTTGAAGCCTTGGACCACCCAGAGGCTGTAGTTGATATCCCGGTCCGCATGGGTCGGGAAGCTGCCGGTGTCGATCTCACGCGCCTCTTCGAAGCGATTGGCAATCTCAGAGCCCCCGCCGAGCACCGCCAAGAGCATGACCCGCTCATCGCCGGGATAGATCGTGGCCACCAATTCGTGGTGGTTCTGGGGCGCGAGATTTGGGTTCCAGACCCCGATCTCGTCCCAGCTGAGCCCACCCAGGAACATGCATTCCGACAGCCGCCGTCGGTCGTTGGAGAGCAGGATCTCAGCCCCTTCCTCAGACATCGCGGCGAGTGCCCGTTCGCAGAACGGCTCTGACAGGCGCATTTTCTTGAACGGATCCGGCGCGCGCGGCCATTCGGGCCCGGAGGCATAGACGAAAGCAATCCCCCAAACAGCGGCGACGGCTACGACCGACAGAACCCCTTGCCCCCAGAGCATCCAAGCCCGCCGCCCAGAAGCGAGCAGCCAATGCGCCGCCATGATCGACCCCGCCACATAGGCTGGCACCGCCCAGTTTGGCTGAGCTCGGGTCACGAAGGCCAGGACTGTGATCGCCGCCAGCAAAGGCACGGTTTGCCAAGCCAGCAGGCTCATCGCGGGCGCGGGCTTCCAGCTCTTCCAATGCCAGAGTGCGAGCCCGATGGCAGGAAAGAAGATCAGACCGATCACTCCGAACTGTGCGCCCAAGAATTCCGCTAGCTTGCCCGGGTTGAACATGCTCCCGCCCGGATTGGCGTCCTCGGCCACATGGGTGATGGTGGCAAAGCTGTTCTGAGCGTTCCAAATAAGATTGGGGGCAAAAACCAACAGGCCAACGCCAAGCGTTACCGCGATCCCAGCCCAGTTCCGCCGGTCGGGTGTGAAGAGGAACCAGCCGATCAAACCCACAGCGAAGGCGAGCATCGTATACTTCGCCATCATCCCCAGACCGATGGCAGCCCCCATGACAGCCCACCAGAAGAGCCGTTTCTTATCGGCTCTCACCATGGCGTAGAGCGCCAGGGCCCAGAAGACCATCATCACCGGATCGGTCGAGATGATCATCGAAGAGACGCCGACCCCCGGCGCCAGCGCATAGCCTGCCGCCGCCCAGAACCCCGTCATCGCGTCGAACAGGCGCCGGGCGCTCAGAAAGATCAGCCAAGCGATCAGCGTATGGGCAATCGGCGTCGCCAGGCGCAGGCCGAAAAGCGTATCGCCCATCAGATCGGTGGTCACCCGGATCACACCGCCG
>JBCDAQ010000286.1:0-3079 GCA_039185285.1 Pseudomonadota bacterium | reverse complement strand
TTGCAGCGCGTAAGCTCGCCGGTCGTATCGGCGAGATGGTAGACGGCGCCCCACTCATCCATGGCCATGGCACAGCGCCTTACGCAGAAGCTGAGGTCGGCGGACGGCTGGCGAATCTGTTTCGTATTCGCGTCGCACTCTATAACCGCAAGTATGCGGTTAAGTACTTGAACACGCTTTTGTCCCAGATCACGCCGTTCTTCTTCTACGCGATTGGCGGCTACTTTGCGTTGACGGGCTCGCTTGATATCGGGCAGCTGGTCGCCGTCATCGCGGCCTATAAAGACCTGCCCCCACCCGTTAAAGAGCTTATCGACTGGGATCAGCGCAGGGCCGATGTGACGATCAAGTATCATCAGGTAATCTCACAGTTCGGCGCTGAAAAGCTGATGCCGAAAGAGGATCCGAGGGCCGAAGAGAAGCTGACGGGAGCATCACCTATTCGTATGGACGGCCTCCGAGTTACAGACCAACGCGGCAGCCCGATTCTGGACGCCCTGACAGTCTCACTGGACCGCCCCTCACATATCGCGGTTGTCGGCGCACCCGGCAGTGGCCGAGATGTGCTTATGCGCCTGCTTGGACGTCAAACCACAGACTTCGAGGGACGGCTGCGCATTGGCGAGCTCGATCTTGCCCGGATCGGCAATGACGCATTCAGTCGCCATTTTGCCTATGCACTGCCCGAGCCAATTTTGTTTCCAGGATCACTTCGCGAGAACGTGACATTCTCATTGCAGAGAGCAACACCGGCTATTCGTGAACCGGAGACTGCCGAAGAGCGCCTGGCCCTTGTTGAATCTGAGCGCACTGACAATCCGAAGATCGGCCTTGAGGCAGATTGGATTGATTACTCAGCTGCCGGCGTCACGAGTTCCGATGAGCTTGACCAGGCGGTGTTTGGCGCACTTCGCACAACGGGCCTCGAAGGTGACATTTATAACTTCGGCTTACTTGGGACACTTAGCCGGGACACTGATCCGGCCATACTCGAACGCATCGTCGATGCGCGCCATGTGGTTCGCGAGCATCTCGCCGAAGAGAACTTGCTTAATGTCATCGAGCCATTCGACCCGGTGAGCTTCAACCGCAACGCCTCACTGGGTGAAAACCTGGTGTTCGGTGTCGCCGCTGGCGAACGCTTGTCATCGCGCGGACTAGCGAGCGACAGGTTTTTCCGGTCCATCATCAGTTCTGAGGGGTTGGAAAAACCGCTTGCCGACCTCGGTCAGAACATCGCTGAGACAACGATTGAAACGTTTGCTGGTCTTCCGCCCGGCCACCCCCTGTTCGAGCGCTATGCTCTGATGCAGTCGAGCGAGCTCGAGGAGTTCGCGGAGCTGATCGAAAAAGCACAGGCTCGCGATGCGAGCACCAGACTATCGCGCGTGGACTATGATCGCCTAATAGGACTGGCACTCGGCTACATCGAGCCAAGACATAGATTGAGCCTGATCGATCCTGCTCTAGAGCAGCGTGTTCTGCGCGCGCGCCAAAGCTTCCGGAAATTCATTCCGCAGGAGTATGAAGCCGAGATCGAATTCTATGATCCAGAGCGTGTCATCCATGCGGCTCCAATTCGAGATAATCTGCTATTTGGACGAGTTGCATATGGCATCTCTAACTCTGAGCAGAAGGTGGCAGCAGTTCTCAAGACGTCGCTGACAGAACTCGGGCTCCTGGATACTGTCTACAAGCTCGGTCTCGACTATGAAGTTGGCCCCGGCGGCAAACTTCTGTTTGCCCCGCAAAGGTTTGCAGTCAACTTGGCACGCTGTGTGATTCGTCGGCCAGAGACATTGATTGTTGATGGAAGCCTGTCAGACTTTTCCAGTGAGGATGCCGAACGCCTGGTGAGCGGCTTGCATGGGTTAATGCAGGGAAAGACCTTGATTATGGCGTTCTCGGACCGGACATATACGGGTGAGTTCGATCGGGTTATTGAATTCGATGGAGTTCGCGTAAGCGACTATGGAGAGTCATCAAAATCCGAATCTGGTTCGAAATTGGAACAGGTTCCAGGCGAGTAAAGGGATTGAACTGATCGATGAGTATTCAGGCAGAATGCGCTGCATTGCAAAAGATCCCAATGTTCCACGAGGTGGATATCGCCAAACTGCGCCTCTTCGCGCTCTCCGGGCAGCGTATGTCTTATGAGGCCGGAGACATCATCTTCCGTGAAAACGATCCCCCTGAAGCTTTGTATGTGATCCTTGAAGGTACGGTCGACGTGATCAAGGAAGCTGAGGGACATCGGGTCCGCCTCGCGCAAATTGGCGAAGGTAATATGTTCGGGGAAACCGGTGTGCTATGCGATCAGGCGCGCACTGCGACGATCGAGGCTGCAACACCTGTGACGGTCATCCAGATTGACCGCTATACTTTCAACGAGGTTGCCCGTGACGTACCGCAATTGACATTGGCGATCGCCAAAGAACTGGCCCGTCGGGTCGAAACGATGAATCGACAGGTCGCCGCCCGTGCGGATGCGTGAGTAGAGAATGACTGACACCAGCCAGGCTCAGAGCCAGAACGCTCGCGTGGGCGGAATTGCTTGGGAGCGCACTACTCGACTTTGGGCAGGACTTATCCTGTTCGTCTTCGTTCTTACCCATCTTCTCAACCATGCCGTTGGCATTTTCGGTGTTGACGCCATGCAGGCTGTCCAGGTGTGGCGCGTCTATATCTGGCGTTCGCTACCAGGATCCATCATCCTTTACGGTGCCGCGCTCATCCATGTCCTGTTAGCAGTGAAGCGTATTGTGCAGCGCCGAACTTGGCGCATGCCGTTACAGGAAGCCGTGCAGATCGCGCTTGGCCTTCTTATTCCTGTACTGGTCTACGAACACGTCATCGGGACCCGTTACGTGTCCGAGTTTGCTGGTGTGAATGATGGCTACCTCGGCACGCTCAGTCAGTTATGGCCTGGCAAGTTTTGGGATCAGACACTTCTGGTCACCGTGGTTTGGTTGCATGGTATCATCGGTCTGCACTATCTCTGGCGATCAAAGTCCTGGTATCCCAAGGTCCGCGACGTTGGATTGGTTCTCGCCTTTGCGATCCCGGTTCTGGCACTTGC
>JBCDAQ010000285.1:0-3094 GCA_039185285.1 Pseudomonadota bacterium | reverse complement strand
TGGGCGTCGAAGTCGAGATATTCACCGCTGGTGCCTATGACGGTGTGATCCAGGCCTTGGCCGCCGATCAGATCGAATTCGCCTTCCTCGGCTCGTCCTCTTATGCCGCAGCCTACACCGCGATGGACGGCGGTGTGATTCCGCTGGTCAGCCGTCTTCAGAACGATGGCTCGACCGGCTATTATTCGATCGTTGTCACACGCTGCGACAGCGGCCTGAATGATCTGGCTTCGCTCGAAGGCAAGGTTCTGGCCTTTGCTGACCCCGACAGCACCTCGGGCTACGCCGTGCCTTACTTCAACCTCGCCAAGGAAGTTGACCCCAAGACCTACTTCTCGGCCATCCCCTTCTCCGGCTCGCATGAGGCTGGTGTGGCCGGCGTTGTGCAAGGTACGTTTGACGCCGCAGCCACCTATCAGACCAACGAAACCTCGGGGATCGTCCAGCGTATGGTCGATAAGGGAATGATTGAAGAAGGCGAAGCCTGCGCGATCTGGCAGTCGCCCGAAATCACCTCTGGTCCTCTGACGGCACGCGCAAACCTGCCACAGGAATTGATGGACGCGATGACGAAGGCCGTCATGGAAATTCCGGAAAAAGACCCTGCGGCATTCAAGGAAATGTCGGGCGGTGAGACCTCCACCCAGAAAGGCTGGATCGAGGTCGATCAGGAACGCTACCAGTGGATCGTGGACATGCGCGACTGGTTGAAAAAGCAGCGTCGTTCGTAAGCTGACAGATCTGGACCCTCGCCAAACCGGCGAGGGTCTTTTCTTATTGGGATACCCGACATGACCGCTGTTGCCGATGTGACGCCTTTGCGTCCGATGGACCAATTTGAATTGGACTACGCGGCCCAAAGGCGACGCGCAAAACTCGGCTGGCTGATCGCGAGTGGCCTGTTTTTCGCGCTCTTCGCATTTTCGGCATGGCTTGGAGACTTCTTCAAGGTCACGCAGGTCACGCTGCCTGACGGCTCGCGCGAATGGCGCTGGATCATTCCGGCAGGCCTGCCAAGGTTGGGCGAGTTCATCGAAAAAACGCTGCCCGTTTTGCGGTGGGACAGTTTTGGCGCGGATATCGCTGAATGGTTCTGGCGCTGGAAGGTCTGGCTGCACCTTCTGATTGAGACCGTGCTGATCGCTTTCATGGCAACGGCTCTTGGCGTCTTTGGCGGGTTTGTTATGTCCTTCCCTGCGTCGCGCAACCTTGCCCCCAACCGATGGGTTCTTTGGTTTTGCCGCCGCTATCTTGAGATCGCGCGCACAGTCCCGGAACTGGTCTGGGCGCTGATCTTCGTCTTCTGCTTTTCGGTAGGGCCTATGGCGGGCGTGTTGGCCATCGGGCTTCACACGGCCGGTGCTCTGGGCAAGCTGTATTCGGAGGTGAACGAAAACATCGATATGCGACCGCTGGAAGGCGTGAAAGCCGCAGGCGGCACATGGTTTGACCAGATCCGCTACGGTGCCGTGCCGCAGGTCATGCCCAACATCATCAGCTACACGCTGCTGCGGTTCGAGATCAACGTTCGGGCTTCCTCCATCATCGGCTATGTGGGCGCAGGCGGACTGGGTCAGGAATTCCGCGAGGCGCTGTCCTTGCAGGAATACACGGATTTGTCGGCCCTTTTCCTGATCATTTTTGTAACCGTCATGGTCATCGACTTTGGGTCGGAAAAGCTTCGTCACCTCATCATCGGACTTGAGAAAGGGCCTGCGACATGACCCCGACCGACGCCCAAATAAAAGACTGGATGGCACAGCAACCGCGTGCCTTTCGGGACAGGCCCGCTGTGCGCGCCCGCAAGATCGGGCTTTGGGTCCTTTTCTGCGCGCTCTTTGCCTGGTGCCTCTACGATTTCAACTTCTCGCCTGAACGGATCTGGGTTGGTATTCAGCGGTTCGGTACGGTCGTAACCTTCATGTTCCCGCCCCATTTCTGGGAGACATGGCCCGAATGGATCGAGGTATTCACAGCCCTTGGCGAAACCGTCGCGATGGCGTTCCTCGGCACGGTGCTTGGGCTGATCATCGCCTTTCCGGTGTCCTTCCTCGGGGCCAAGAACATCAACCGGATTTTCTGGCTGCGCCACAGTGCCCGGCGGGGCTATGACATCATTCGTGCATTCGAGACGCTGATCCTTGCGTTGATCTTTATTCGCGCCTTTGGCCTCGGCCCTCTGGCCGGTATTCTCGCTATCGCGGTCTCGGAGATCGGAACCTTTGGAAAGCTATTCTCCGAAGCGCTTGAGAACACTTCCAAACGCCCCGTCGAGGGTGTCGTTGCTTCGGGCGGATCGCGCTTTCAGTCGATCCTCTATGGGATCATGCCGCAGGTTCTGCCTGTGCACCTCTCGATCATTCTCTACAACTTTGAGTCCAACGTGCGGTCTTCCACGATCCTCGGCATTGTGGGAGCTGGCGGCATTGGCTTCATGCTGTCCGATCGGATCGCCGGGCTCTTTTGGGATCAGGTCTGGACGATCATCTTTCTGATCATCGCAATGGTTTACATCGTCGATTACCTGTCCGGCCTGATCCGCACCCGCGTCATCGGCAAATGGGAAGGCGCGCATTGATGGCCGGAGCCGGTTCAAAGAGCGCTTTGTCCGAAGCGCCCACCATCCATGACGGTGCCATTGTCGACGATTTCGAGCTTGGCATGTGGACCGAGGTCGGCAAGGGGACGTTGCTTAAACACGGGTCCATGGGCGACTGGTCCTATATCACCAAGGATTGCCATGTGGTTTGGACGACAATTGGCAAGATGTGCTCGATCGCCAATTCGACCCGTATCAATCCCGGAAACCACCCCACATGGCGCGCGGTGCAGCACCATTCGGTCTATCGTGCCGAAGCTTATGGCTTGGGCGAAGACGACTACGACTTTTTCGAATGGCGCAAAGCTGATTGGGTGACGATTGGCCATGATGTCTGGATCGGGCATGGGGTGACCGTGACCGCTGGTGTGACCATCGGGACGGGTGCCGTGATCGGCGCCGGCGCGGTTGTGACCAAGGATGTCGCCCCATGCCCGATCCAGACATCATGGCCAATCGTCACCCAATCAGCTTTGCGCCATTCGAAAAAGTCGT
>JBCDAQ010000284.1:0-3137 GCA_039185285.1 Pseudomonadota bacterium | reverse complement strand
GTTTCGATCGGTACTGCGCCGGTTTCTTGTAATCGCAAGACCCGCTCGCGGAAGTTGGCGTCTGCTTTTCCGTCTAGGCTCTCCGCCCCCTTCATTCGATAGCCTGCGTCAATCGCCGAGCGGCTGACGAGAAGACGCACGATGTCTTCATCCTTCAGATCTTCGGCGAGTTTGGCGTGAAGGTAGTGATAGATTTCGTCCCGTAGAGTGGACTGAGGTGGATAGGGCAAGCCACCCTCTCTCCGAGCAGAAACGAACTTGTCAGTCAGCGCCTGAAGCAGCCCCTCCTTTCCGCCAAAGTAGCGACTGATCAGCGATAGGTTCGCCTGGGCGATCTCTGCGATCTCCCGCAACCCTGCTGCATCGTATCCGCGTTGCGCAAACACCATGCGGGCGGCGTCCAGGATGCGCGCCTCGGTGGCAGCGCGATCCTTCACGGAGATCGTTGGCTTCTTTTTCGTAGCGGCGGTCTGCATGTGAACGAATGTTTACATTATCGCATCGCTGACGTAAAGAAAACGAGCGTTTACATAGATTCGAGACGTGAGTGCCCTCTTAGAGGACAATTCGATCAATCACTGGATTGGAGCTAAGATGCCCACTTTGCGTCTCGCCTTGATACTCGGTCTGCTATCCGCAGTGGGTCCGTTTGCAATCGACATGTATTTGCCTGCCATGCCGACGATGGCGACTGACTTGTCGGTCGAGCCAGCAGCGGTTCAAGTAACGTTGATTGCGTATTTCGCGGGGTTCGGTCTTGCGCAACTGATCTATGGCCCGTGGTCGGATCAGGCGGGACGCAAACCACCGCTAAATTCGGCCTTACCTTGTTTGCCGTTGCATCGGTTGGCTGTGCCTGGGCATCGTCATTGGAGTTCCTGTTGGTCTGTCGAGTGCTGCAAGGGCTTGGTGGGGCGGTTCTTATGGTGCTTCCGAGAGCCGTCATCCGTGACTTGCATACCGGACTAGAAGCCATGCGGGTCATGGCGATGGTTATGCTTGTCGTATCTGTTTCTCCGATGGTGGCTCCGTTGATCGGGAGTGGCCCCATGGCGTTTGGGACATGGCGGATCATCTTCTGGGTGCTTGCTGGGGCCGCATTACTTGGTCTGGGTCTAACGGCAAGGGCCGTGCCGGAAACTCATGCAAAAGAGGAACGTACAGAAATCGACGTGGCAAAACTCGCGAAAGATGCGATGCGCTTGTTACGCGATACCCAGTTCATGGGCCTGACGCTGATCGGAGGTTTTGGTTTTGGCAGCTTCATGGTGTTCATCGCCAATGCCTCATTCGTTTATGGCGAGCAATTTGGACTAACGCCGACAGGCTTCAGTATCGCTTTTGCAGTCAATGCCCTGGGATTTTTCGCATCATCTCAATTTGCGGGCCCAATGGGGGTGCGCTTCGGCCCGGTGAGAGTGATCCGCTAGGCTGTTTTGGGTTTCACTGCCGCCACTCTGATCTTGTTGGCCCTAACCACAGCGGGGCTTGGAGACCTTCCTGTGATCATTGCAGGGCTTTTCTTGGCCAACGCCTGTCTCGGCCTTGTCATAACGTCCACTATGGTGATGGCGCTTGATCCCTACGGCGCGATCGCGGGTCTTGCGTCATCCCTTGGTGGTACTTTGCAAATGCTCAATGGCGGGCTGATGGTAGCCCTGGCGGCCGTTGTTTTCGACGGGACAGCACTTCCTATGATTGGTGCGATTGCCCTTTGCGCCGTACTGACCTTCGCTGTCGCAAGTCTCACTCTTCGCAGACTGACCAGCGCTCAAATGAGCGCGCCTAGAAACACCTGAGAAAGGATACGTCATGGAGACTTCCATCTCAAAATCCACGCCCGAAGCCTTGAAAGTGGGAATGCTCTGTTACCCGGGGATGACAATGCTCGATCTTACCGGGCCTCAAGCTGTCCTCGGATTTCACTCGGAAACCTACCTTTTTTGGAAGACGCTCGATCCAGTGGCGACCGACAGCGGTTTGCCGATCAACCCATCTCACACATTCGAAGATGTTCCGGCCGAGCTGGACGTGTTGTTCGTGCCAGGCGGCTACACCGCCACTGCGATGATGGGCGATGACGAAGTGATCGAGTTCCTGAGCAAGGCGGGTGAGACGGCGACATATGTGACCTCGGTGTGTTCCGGGGCACTGTTGCTAGGCATGGCTGGCCTACTTGATGGATACCGTGCGGCAACTCATTGGGCAGTATATGACATACTTGAAGCCCTTGGTGTGGAGGCGGATCTCGCACCTGTGGTGCATGATCGCAACCGTATGACTGGCGGTGGTGTGACGGCTGGCATCGACTTTGGGCTCACGCTTTTGGCGGAGTTGCGGGGCGAGATGGTCGCCAAAATGACCCAGCTCGCCATGGAGTACGACCCCGCGCAGCCGTTTGACACAGGGCACCCGGACAAGGCCGGGCCTGAGCTAGTCGCAATGATCAAGCAAGGCATGGGAGACAGCCTGAACAAGGCCGGTATTGAGACCGCAAAGAACAAGCGAGGCGTCCAAGCGCCCGCATGATCGGTCTGAGACGCGCAGCTATCTTCGAAGCTTGGACACTCATTCTGCTACTCGGCGCTGCAATGCCCTTGAAATACGCCGCCGGCGTTGAGCAGGCCACGTCGATCATAGGACCGATCCATGGGCTCGCGTTCATGATCTTCGTTTGGTTTGTCATCCGTTCACTCGCGGAAGGCATCATCTCGGTCCTAGGAGCTGCGCGGCTGGTAATTGGCGCGTTCATTCCGTGTGCTGGTTTCCTCAACGAGCGGTGGCTGCGTCGCCAATCAGTGGAGCTAGATTCCGATGCTTTATGAGGTCACCAAGGCTGCGCATCTGGTGTCGCTCGTTGTGTGGCTCGGAGGCATGGTCGCGGTAGCCGTTGCACTGTGCTATCCGGCGGAAGGATTTCTAAAGCCGCTCAAAGGAGCTGTCAGAAGAAACGAGATTGAGGCGGGCAAGGGTCTTTCGTAGCTTCACCTGATGACCAAACGATCCCCTTTTCGCTACTTCAGAACGCACCCAGAGATCATCCGCCTGGCGGTGATGCTCTACGTCCGGTTCCCGCTTTCGCTCCGAAATGTCGAAGACCTGCTGCACGAGCGCGGCATCGACGTCTCCCATGAGAC
>JBCDAQ010000283.1:0-3204 GCA_039185285.1 Pseudomonadota bacterium | reverse complement strand
TATCAGGAACAGGAGATCAGGACATGATATCGAAGCTCGTCACCAACGCTCTTCTCGCCGGTGCTCTCGTTATGGGCGCAGCCAGTTTTGAGGATCGTGCCGCTGCTGCCTTTGAGCAGCTTGCCAAGTTCACCGAGGCTCGAGCCGAAGCCGCCCGCCAATTTGAGACGGTCACAGGCATCGGCCCAGCCGATTGGCGGCCGTGAACGGAGAGGATCGGTGCCGACCTTGATGAGGCCGGCACTGATCCGTTCCGCCGCTTCGGATGACGCTTGGTCAGCTTTTTGGCCTTTTCTCTCGCGCCGGTGCCGAGCGCACAGAACTCGGCTGAGCGGGCGATACAGTGCGGCGCACGGCTTCAAGTGCTGCCCAATCCCGCATGGCGGCGGTGTCGGCAACATCACCGTTGACGAACGCCTCTTCGAAGGCGCGGAACTTCTCTACGCGATGTCGCGCCAACTCGACATGGTCGAGATTGCGGTGCCAGAGGATGAGGCGTGCCAAGGAGACGATCTCTTCCTCGACAAACGCGACGGCGTCTCGATCAGCAATCGCTGCTGCTTTTACCAAGGTCACGACGTCATCGCGGCTCAGCGGGACGGAGAAGGGGATACGGGCAAGGGAGCCCAGCTCACACCCTCCTGGCGCTCCAGAGCGCCCTCAGGGGCCTCCAGAGCCGCTTCTAGCGCTGCCTGGGCCCGCGCATAGCGTTCCAGAGATGCCGCTTCTGGCGGCTCCAAGGACGCGAGACGGCTCGGATCGCTGTTATCGGCCAAATCCGCGATCTTGATCCGGATGGCCCCTATCGGCCCCTTCGACGCGAGGCCGTCGATCCATGCGTGATAGGTCATCCCCTGCCCCATCGGCCGCGTCACGGCTTCCACCAGCTCAATGACCGCCGCATCGTAGCCCCGCGCGGCAAGATCGCTCGCGGATGAATCTGTGTCTTCGAGGCAGTCCTGGAGCCATGCGGCATGGCGTTCTGCAATGCTCGCCATCGGGAACTGTTTGATCAGATGCGCCGAGACGCGGGCGAGATGGGCGATGTAAGGGGCACCGCCCTGATCGGTCTGAGCACCGTGGAGTTTCGCGGCGAAGGCGATCGTATCTTCAAGCGTCGGGTGCCCGCGGTCAGTCATGGCGCAAAACTACCAGATTGAGATCACCCAGACCAAAGAAACAGGATTGGACCACCTGCATCAGCCCCCTGCCTGGATCTTCTCCCACTCTTGGTAGCTGGGGATGTCTCGCAATGAGATCGTCGCAAGCGCTTCCTTTGTAATCTGAGCAGGTGCGCCAGACGTCAACCGCCGTGCCTGCCGTTCGATCACCGTCTCAAAGAGGTTCCGAACGGTACGACCATTCCCAAACCGTGGCTCGCGCTCGTGATGAATCTGCTGCAAGCACGCAGCCAACCGAGGTCGCGCTTTCTCGGTTAGCTTGTAGTCTCCCGCCGCGCAGAACTGGTCAAAGATTGCGACCAGATCCTCTGGACCGTAATCTGGGAACTGAACGCGCGTGCGAAAGCGCGAGGCAAGTCCGGGATTGCCGTTTTCGAAGAAAATCTGCATCTCTTTTTGATAGCCTGCGAGAATGACCACCAAGCGGTCCCGATAGTCTTCGGTGGCCTTCAGCAGCTCCTCAAGCGCTTCTGACCCGAAGTCTTTCTCTGCGCCTGGTCGCACCAAATTATAGGCTTCATCGATGAACAGCACGCCGTCCAAGGCACGCTCGACCACGGCGCGGGTCTTCGGGGCCGTTTGCCCGATATAACTGGCGACAAGATCACCACGCGTCACCTCGACGAAGCCCGCACCGCTCAACAGGCCTAAGCTGTGATAGAATTGACCGATGATCCTGGCGACCGTTGTCTTGCCCGTGCCCGGGTTCCCGGTGAACACGAGGTGCAGTGATGGCGATGTTGTCGCCAATTGATGGCGCTCACGCTCGGTGCGAACTCGGGCCGTCGCGACCAGGTTCCTGACCTCATGCTTGACGGTCTCAAGACCGATCAGGCTGTTGAGCTCGGCCATGGGGTCATGCTTGGGTTTAAACTGATCCTCGGGAAACATCCGGTTCATCAAGTTTTCGAAAGCATCCTGGTCAGCCGGGCGGCCATCTCGAGCGAGCTTGGCGCGCAGATCATCGCGTTCGGCGCGTAGCGCCTTCGATACGCTGCGTTCCCGTTCGAGCTCACCGGTTAGTTCTGCACAGCGGTTGAGAGCTTCGTGGAGCTCTTCCAGGCTGGCTTTCGCAGCCTCAGCATAGTCTTGGGCCCCCTGCCCTGCTTGTGATTGCTCTAATAGCCGCTCCGTACGCCGGAGGGCGCGTTCAAGGGTCTGATTGTCTGCTTCCGCACGCTCTGCTCGGTATCGCCAGTGCTGGATCATCTCTGATGCAGCGCTCTCATGCTGGGCGTGCAGCGCCTTGAGGTCTGCCAGGGAGATATCTTTTGGAATTTTCGCCACCGACGTTTCAACTCGACAAGATTGTTGACCTTACCACCCCTATATAGCCCTAAGGTTCTGATTTCGGAGTTCATAAAGGGTGATGGAACTTGGCAAACCGTTCGATCGAGGATCATCCACCCTCGAGGCGGACCCGGTCGCACAGATGCCAGCGGCACGTCGCTTCGTTTATGTGTTGTTCGGGTTACCGTTCGACTGTCTACCGCGATGGCTTCGCTACAGCGCTGGTTTTGTTCTTGGACTGGCCTTCATCGTCTTCCCGGCATTGGACGTTCTCATCCTAACCACCCTTACTTTGGCTGCCTGGACTGTTTTTGTTGTCATCCGGCGCCCTCGACCCTCTTACCAAGAATGGGCCGAAGGCGGTGAGCGGTTTGACGTGATGATTTTAATCTTGGCGCCGCCGCTACTCGTGTTTGTTAAGATCCTCTGGTTGCTATATTTTTCGGAGTTACCCTCAAATACGAAACGGTCCCAGATGGGTGATGGTGCGCTTATCATCCTATTGTGGATCGTGATGTTTGGCTGGCTGTTTATCAACCCCAGCCCACCTGCCGTACGAACCTCATTTGGCTCTGCGCGGTTACTCAAGAACCTTGACGGTCTTGTGAATGCCGAGGGGCTGCTGATCGGGCGTGCTGGAAGGGAGTTGCCACCGCACTTTGCGGGCAAGGTCCTTGCAAACCCAGATCCTCGACACATGGTTACCGTAGCCGCCAATGGCGCTGGTAAGGGC
>JBCDAQ010000282.1:0-3236 GCA_039185285.1 Pseudomonadota bacterium | reverse complement strand
GTTTGATTTGATACGCAACAACTAGGACAAACTCGATCTTACCGACACCACGGCACTTCCCCTCAGCGACGACGATGACGATATGTAGCGCGCTCTCGCGCATTTTCGCCTTGTCGTTTCGTTTCGCCTGGGCGACGAGGTCGCTGCGGGCTCGATCAATACAGAAGGCCTTCTGACCGCGAAAGTCATCGGCACTGGCGAGGAGACCACCCTTGGCAGGGTCGTTCAGCTGATGCAGGAGGCCGAGAAGGGCAAACCGCCGGTGATCCGCATGCTCGAGCAATACGCGGGCTATTACTTGCCCGTGGTCCTGATGTTCGCCTGCATGGTGTTCTTTGTCAGCGGCTCCATGACCAGTGCGATGGCGGTGCTGGTGGCGGCTTGCCCCTCAGCCTTGGCGCTCGCGGCACCTGCTACCTCGGTCGCGGCGATTGCAGTGGCAACGCGGTTCGGCGTTCTGATCAAATCGACGGCTTTTATGGAGGAGCTGACCCGCTGCGACACGCTCGTGCTCGACAAAACCGGCACTGTGACGGAGGGCGCGTTGCGGGTGGTCGATGTGACCGCCGCCGAAGGGGTTGAGCCTGGCGAATTGATGGCGCATGCGGCGGCTTTGGCGAGCGCCTCAACCCACCCCGTCTCTCGTGCGGTCGCCGTGCTGAAATCCGAGACCGGGCCTGCGATCCAGGATGCCAACGAGATCGCTGGGCGCGGGGTCGAAGCTGTGATTGATGGCAAAAGCTATCGGCTTGGCCGCGCGGCGATGCATCATGCTGCAGGGGTCACCCTGCTGGCTGAACCACCGCATGACGGTCCCCTGGTTGGCCTTTCTTGCGAGACGCAGTTCCTTGGCTGGATCCATCTGGACGACACGATCCGGGCCGAGGCACCGGGGGCGCTTGCAACGCTCCGCGACATGGGGTTCGACCGGCAGCTGCTGGTCTCGGGCGACCGTGAGGCGGTGGTGACTGAGGTCGCGCAGGCGTTGCAGGTCGATCAGGCGATCGGCGAAGTCCTGCCGGCTGAAAAGCTCGACCAAGTGCATCTCCAACAAGCCGAGAGCCGCAGGGTGCTGATGGTGGGCGACGGCATCAATGACGCGCTGGCTTTGAAAGCGGCAAACGTTGGGGTCGCAGTTGGCGGCGGAAACACCGACGTCGCGCTAGCCTCGGCTGATCTGGTCCTAAACCACGGTCGCATCGACCGTTTGGCCCATATGGTGCAACTCGCACGCGAGGCGCGGGTGGTCATGAACATCAACTTTGGGATCGCGTTGGGCACCAGTTTGGTATTCGTAACTCTCGCTGCTGCTGGTTTCTTGGGCCCGGTGACGATCGCGGTACTGCACAATGTAGACGCGCTCCTGATCATCCTGAACTCAGCCCGTCTCTTGCAATTCAACCCCGAGCTGGTCGCACCACATCCCAGGGCAAACCCGCTGCTAGATCCCGTGTCTGCAGCTTAAGGAACCGGATCAACCTCGAGTCCAGTATTCAATATCAAATCCAATTGTCCCGGTTGACTTCCTGCGCCACTAGAGGCTTTGCAGCATAAAGCCCCAGCTACGCACATTCGGCTACTCTTTAGACCTCATCAACTTAGGACAAAGAAACACCCCCCCCTTGTTGATTTCTACGTGTTTCGGAAAAATCTGCTTACCCCTGCCGGTCGGCCCCCTTATGGCGCCAGAGATGATAGCCCCCGGGGGGTCAATCCTTTGAAGAAGCCTTTGAGATCAGGGTGTGGTTCATCTCATGGTCTTGCAGAATTTCGCCTATGCTCCTTGGGCCAGTTCGACGCGCCCGTGTCGGATAAGCGGCGGCCAGCGGAGTTCCTGACGAGCTCGTGCTTCCGGCATCGTCTAGCATGGGCCTTGTGGATTGGTCGTTACGGCTTTCGGGATCGCCTGAACAGAGCTCCGGCCGATAGATCATCCTGTAGGTTTTCGAGTTTCGCCCTCGTCGGATGCAACATTTGAGATAGCCAAGCGCCTGGAGCTGCTGGAACGTACGATAAACCGTCTTTTCGGAAACACCTGCGGACTGGGCTAAGGTCCGCGCCGCGGGCCAGGCTTCTTCAGACTTCGCATTCAGGAACTGAAGCGCCCAATTGAACGCTACCAACTGCTGGGTTCTTGTAAGATGCCGGGACTGAAGGATGCTCCTCATCCAGTCATCACGGCGACGATAGAAACCTTCGGCCATCTTCAGCGGCTCCCGGGTTCTGTTTGATCACAGATCCACCGTTGGACGTCGGCAACCCGGTATCTGACCAGCCGGCCGACGCGGACTATCGGTGGGCCTTCACGGCGTCCTGCAGCCAGTTCAAGAAACCTGACCGGGATCCCGAATAACTCGAAGACTTGTCGGCGATCCAGCAATCGATCCGGATGTAAATCGTCGTGCATATTGGCCACACCTCCAAAATTGCGGTGCGGAATCAGTTACCTACGACGCTGTTCCAAATCGCGAGTCACCGACTCGATATGTGTACTCGACTCCTTCAGAAGCTCACGAAGTTTGCGTTTGGGGCCGGTACCAAGCCACTTATTGGTTTTAACTGAGGCGTAGACCCGTTCTGCGGCACGAACTGTAAGGCCCAAGCGTGACCGGCAGGTTTCGATGAACTCAGGCTTTGTGCAGTAAGGGTTACTACCTCCGATCTGCATTCTGAGATCGATCAGGGTCGCTGTGACTTCGTCTTCCCAGCTGATCTCTGACGGGAGCCTCGGGCCGTGTCCTGCAGTTCCACGAACGCCACGGGGCAAATCAGACGTAATGATGAAGCGCCAGCCATCTGTTCCCCTCTCGGGGATCTGCTGGTCAATCCAATCTGAGGAAGCGACCATGTGATACCTGCCGGAACCGCGTCGGAACGCAATGGCGCGATAATCTCTCAGCGCCATCCTCACGAATGGCATCTCGAAGCTAATACCGCCTCCAAACACCATAAGCCCAAGCACCTTCCTTAGTCCCCAGGGTTCAACGGGCATCTTTACCGGCGGCTTCTCCATACGCAGGAGTTCTGCTGCAAGGAGACGGGCTTCATAATCGATTAGCTCTCTCGCGAGTTCTTCAGGCAAGGCAGCAGACCATTTGATGAGCCGGTCGGGCGCTTTGTCCTTGATCGTATTTTCAATCTTACCGGCGAGCAGCAATGGGTCATCGAACCACCTTTCTTCGTCGTCGAAGAGTTTGTCGCGCCCCTCGACCGTCTCGAGGGCTTCTTCCAACCGG
>JBCDAQ010000281.1:0-3292 GCA_039185285.1 Pseudomonadota bacterium | reverse complement strand
CGGTTCGGTCTACCACTTGCGGTATACGGCAGGTCGGCGTTGGGGCGGAGTGTGCAAAGCGCTCTGTATCTATTGGATGTCTTCCCACGCCAATGACCACGATTTTTGGAGCTGGCTGTTCGACAACAATGGACACATCAATGTCCGGAAGGCTGGCATGATCGCCGATATGCAGGGCGCCTATATGGGGCAGGCCCACCACGCTGGCGGCCTCAACATCCGGAACGCCCTTGTTGAATCGAAGTACCACTTCATGAAGCGGATGCTTCAAAAAATGGGGTTGGTGGAGCGCAAGACCGCGCATGGTAACAGCCGTTCGGTCAATGAGCAGGCCTTTGCTCCTGGCAACAGTTTTTCCCGCGGACGGGAGCTCGCCGAGCTGGTCGCCCCTGATTACGTCATGGGGCAGGCGATGTACAAACAGCTGAGCTTCCACGGCAACAGAGGCGGCCACGCCGTCGCCCTCTGGGTGGCGCAGAACGTGATGTTCTTTGACCCCAATTTCGGCGAGTTTTGGTTCGAACACGTCGCCGATTTCCGCCGGTGGTTCACGCACCACTTCTGGGAAAAATCCGGATACGGTCGGATGTTCGACCACGACTACACCGTCCACTGCTTCGGCAAGTCGATCGGGAAGTTCAAGGTTGGGGTTTGAGTGAGCTAGCAGAGCAAGGAGCTATGTAACGGTTGTTACGGTGCACTGGCCGTCTACCCCGTATGTATGGCTACGCTGATTCAAGATTAGTCTTGCCCAAGAACATTCCACTCGGTACGCAGGAGCCAGCCATCGTTGAAGCTGCCCTCGTAACTCGAACGAATTGCCCCAGCCGCGATCCTCAGCTCCTTCTCGCGCCGGACACGCGCCTCTTCAGTACCCCTTGGAAATTGTTCTTCCGTCGTAAATGTTGCTGGCATCACTGTGCAGCGCGCAGGGCGCTCTCCCAATAGGCTAGAGTTTCTTCATCTCGATCAACGAGAACAATCACTCGCTTCAACAGTTCGCGTGCTTGGGCGTCGGTCAACGGCGTTATCCTCGCCGAGACGGCGGCATCGCCGGCCGCGGGCGCAAGCCCGAGGCTGGCGCGGATCAAGGGACTGGCCACCACGTTGTTAGCTATCAACGGATCTTGCAGGATCCGGCGTGCGTCAGCGCCATCCAGATCATCAACGAGACCAAAGAACTGCTCGACCTGCGCCTGCTTCTCGATTGTCGGGAAGTCATCGCGGCGTAGCAGGCTGAGAACGCCTTCGCTCTTCGTTTTATCGGTTGCCGCATCCTCCGAGACCCGCTCGATGGCGCCGACAAGCGACCCAGCCCGATAGTACCGCTCAAGATCATTCAAAGCATCGGCCACGGAGTACTGACTAATACCTTCGCGCATCCGATAACGAATTTTGGCGTGTACGCGTGCTCGTTCGGCAGCCATCACTTCGAACAACGCCGACAGGGTTTGGTTGATATAGGTCTCTTTATCGATCGAGGTGTCGGTAGCAGTCAAAAGACCGGTGATGCCTGAGAGAATCTGGCTGGTGTCGCCACCCGAAACGAGAGCACCCCAGGCCCCCAGCGCCGTCGTAGTTGTCGCCAACCCGATGTTCCGGCCAGCGTCCGCACTCACCATCCGCTTTTGATAATGGCCGTAATTTTCGTCGATACGCCGTATACCGACCATAATCAGATCGTTGCGGAATTCCTCTCTTGAGAGGTTATTTGGGTAGTCGCCATGGCGCGCCAAAATCTGCAGGTCAAGCTCAGCGACGGTCACCGCGTCCTCGCCTCGCCCTGCAATAGTCGATAATCTATCAGGGAATGGGTTCGAGACGCATCCCCCCAATGACAAGAACCCGATAAATACAACCAATAATCGCATTTGAACCCCCATTAAACCTAGCGTTCAACAGGGGCCGAAGTCTGTCAATGGCTAATGGCAGTTTTCTAACCCTTCACCTTATCAAACTGGGCCCAGACGCCGTCGGCGCCGTGCCAGGCGCCTTGGGTGGCTCCCTTCGAATACTCCGTGGCCCGCGCTTCGAAGAAGTTGGCGTGCTCGACGCCGTTGAGCATTTCGCGGAGCCAGGGGAGCGGGTGTTTGGACACGCCGTACACCTCGGGTAGGCCCAGCTGCCCCAGGCGCCAGTCGGCGATGTGGCGGATGTATTGCTTGATATCATCAGGCGTCATGCCGGGGATGTCCCCGGTCTCGAAAGCGAGATCGATGAACCGGTCCTCAAGACCCACCACCGTTTTGCAGCAATCGACGATATCGTCAGCGACGGATTTGGTTAGGCAGTTCGTCTCGGCCGCGAAGGTGTGGAAGAGCTTGATCATCCCCTCGCAGTGGAGGCTCTCATCCCGGATCGACCAGGTCACGATCTGGCCCATGCCCTTCATCTTGTTCTGCCGCGGGAAGTTCATCAGCATGGCGAAGGACGCGAAAAGCTGAAGACCTTCCGTGAACGCACCAAACATCGCGACCGTTCGCGCGATATCGGCCTCATTCTCGACACCGAATTCCTGCATATAGTCATGCTTGTCCGCCATCTCTTTATAATCGAGGAAGGCGGAGAACTCAGCCTCGGGCATGCCGATGGTTTCGAGGAGGAGCGCATAGGCCGCGATATGGATCGTCTCCATATTCGAGAAGGCCGAGAGCATCATCTTCACCTCAACCGGTTTGAAGACGCGGGAATAGCGCTCCATGTAATTGTCATTCACCTCAACATCGGATTGGGTGAAGAAGCGGAAGATCTGTGTCAGGAGGTTCCGCTCACCGTCCGAGAGCGCCCGCGCCCAGTCCTTGCAGTCCTCACCGAGGGGCACCTCTTCGGGCATCCAGTGCACCTGCTGCTGCTTTTTCCAAAAATCATACGCCCATGGATAGCGGTGCGGCTTGTACCCCTTGGACGGGATCATCAGACCAGGCAGCTGGCGACCGTTTTCAGGGGCGTCGAACATGAAATCTCTCCTCTAGGAACCTTATGCCCTGGGCTCTCGCGATTGGGTGAACAACTTCTTAACACACACATCATCTTGTGTCTATCCCCCTCTACAGAGGTGTTTGTCCACAAGATGAAGGGATAAGATGCCGCGGCTTGTCGCAGGTAACTATGCCTCGCCCGCCCGCGAACCATGTGGTGGACTGGAAATTTGCAACCCGAGAGCTCACTCCCCCTGATGACAAAGCTGATCCTGCTGTTCGCCCTACCCTTTGCCTTTCTCGCTGGCTGCAGCGCCGAGGCGCAGCGAGAGCTCGGACCGATGCCGCAAGACCTCAGCGAGATGCTGGTCGCG
>JBCDAQ010000280.1:0-3303 GCA_039185285.1 Pseudomonadota bacterium | reverse complement strand
CGGCCATGGCCTGGATTTCGGCGAGCGAGGCTTTCAAGCCGTTCATCTTCCAATTTCCAGCGATCAGCGTGCGCAACGCGGCTTCTCCTGTCTTGCCTATCCAATCGCCCCCGCGTAGCAAGCACTGTTCAAAGACTCAAGCAGACCAAACCGGTAGCACTGCCATGGAATTCTTCAGATCACTCGTTTCGAACAAAATTGTCGGGACGCTTCTGCTCGGCCTGATCATTCTGGGAATGGCAGTTTGGGGCACCGAAAACATATTTTCGGGTAACTTCGGATCGGGGATCATCTCAGTTGGAGAGAGAAACATCTCCCAACAGGAGCTTGATCAGGGATTTGAGCGAACTCTACGAAATCTACGCCGCCAGGACGAAGCTAATCGCACCCTGACGCGGCAACAAGCAGTTGAACTCGGTCTTCTCGATCGGGAAATTGCTCAACAAACATCGCGTCTTCTGCTGCTCGGCTATGCGAGGGAAATCGGGGCTGATGCGAGTTCGCAAGCACTGGCGGACATCATTCGATCGGATGACAACTTTAGAAATCAGGTAACGGGTGAATTCGACCTCGACACTTATCGCAGAGTACTCGCAAACAATAGCTTCAGTCAGCAGGATTACGAGCAAGGTCTCAAAGATGATCTGACAATTGGCTACTTGGACGAGGCGATCCAGGCGGCAGTTGCGTCACCTGCTGACCTTTCCAGGCTTCAAGCAATTTATGGCGCGGAGGAACGCCGTATCGCTTGGATACCACTCCGGGAAGGCGCTCTGCCCGAAGTCGCCGAACCGACAGATGATGAGGTGCGGGAATTCTATGAATCGCAGCAAGCCGCGTTTACTGAGCCGGAGCGGAGACAAATCAGTCTTTTGACTGTCTCAGCGGAAGATTTCATGCATCTGGGCGAGTTCACGGACGAGGAGATAGAGACCTACTACGAGGCCACCAAGACACGACGTCTTGCAACGCCGGAATCTCGTACATTTGTCGAGGCGGTTTTCGCTGATGAACAAACCGCTCTCAATGCCTTTGGGACATTGGCCGGTGGCGGTGATCTAGACGGGCTATCAGCCACCTCAGTCGAAACGCGATCTGGCGTCGAAGATGACATTGCAACGCCGGACTTCCAGACCGCAATATTTAGCCCTGGCGCAACTGAGGGCTCCGTCGTAGGTCCGTTCGAGACTTCCGCGGGTTGGCTAATCGGTCAGGTTGTCAGCGTAGAGCCTGGCGAGCCTAAGGAGCTTGAGGAGGTGCGCGGTGAGCTTGAGCAAGAGCTTTCAGCGGAACAAGCAGAGACCGAATACTATAATGCGTTCAACCGCTTTGATGATCTGATTGGCCAAGGCCTGACAATTGGAGAAATCGGGCTTGATCTTGGCGTTCCCGTTCTCTCCATGCTGGCAGTCGATCGTCAGGGTTTCGCCGCTGACGGCACACCAATGCCGGTATTGCAACGGGCGCGTGAGGGCCTTGCCGAGGCGTTTGAGCTTCCGGTCAATGTTGTCAGTGATCGGATTGACGATGCCGACAGCGTGTATGTTGTGTCGGTCGACAGCATAGAGCCGTCGCGCGTCCCGGAGTTCGAAGAGATCCGCGAGACGGTACGAGGCCGGTTGATGGCCACTCGAGAGTCAGAAGCCCTGGATACTGTGGCGAATGCCGTCAAATCAACGCTTGAAAGCGGTATCAGCACGATAGAGGAGCAGGCTGATATTTATCAGAGTGCAGTCGTTAGACCCGACACGGGCATTCGAAGAACGTCATTTGATCAGAGCCTTCCGCGAACGGTCTTACAGACAGCTTTCGCACTCAGCGATGTAGGCGACGTTGCCATTGCTGATGGTTTGCTACCAGGGGAAGTTTATGTAGTGCAGCTGGAGGCGTTGGATCGCCCTGCCCCCGAAGAGTTAGATACGCTTGCAGTGATATCGGGTGCGCAGCTAAACCAGAGTCTCTCACAAGACCTGCAGCAAGCCTTTCAAGTCGAACTACAGAGTGCGCTGGAAATAGAAACCAACACTGCCGCACTCGCCGCCTACCGCTCAGCTATAGTGGACGATCAGTAGTGACTGACAAACTTATTGTTAGGCGGCGGATCGGCGATATCGAGACGCCGGTCGGCGCAATGCTCAAGCTTGGGCCTGATGCTCCTGGCTCGTTTTTGTTCGAGTCCATTGTCGGAGGTGAGCGCCTAGGTCGATATTCCTTTATTGGGCTCATGCCAAAAATCTGGTTTCGCATACAGGATGGTGTGGGAGAAACGGCGAGCACGGATGATTTTGCTGACGCACGTCTTCTGAGTTCCGACCCAATAGCGGCGCTTCGTACATTTACTCACCAGGCGCGCGCCGAGGCAGCGGAAGATCTGCCTCCGATGGCTTCGGGCGCTTTCGGATATGTCGGCTATGACTGTATTGCGCACGTTGAGCCGGTGAGCATCCAAGCCGAGAAGCATCTCGTTGTGCCGGACGCCCTGTTAGTGATCCCAGAAGTCGTGATAATCTTCGATCACCTTTATCAGGAAGTCTTATTAGTCGCCCGAGCGTTTGACGGCGATGAGAGAACTGCCGAGGCGCGCCTTGATGAGGTTGAACAGAGCCTTGCCGCTCCCCCACCGCTAACGCCATCGGGAGATGCTGGTTCGAGCGAAGACGAGCTTGAGTTCAAGTCGAATACCGAATTTGACCAATATCTGGGCATGGTAGGGACGGCTCGGAACTACATCAAAGCTGGCGACATCTTTCAGGTTGTGCCGAGCCAACGCTTCACGGCGGCTTTCGAGCGAAAATCAATTAGTCTCTACCGCGCACTGCGACGCCTGAATCCGTCTGCTTTCATGTTTCATATGAGCTTTGGTGATTTGCGTCTTGTGGGTTCGAGCCCCGAGATTTTGGTCCGTGTTCGGGATGGGCGGGTTGCTATTCGCCCTATTGCGGGCACTCGTCCGCGCTCTGGAGATGTAGCCGAAGATGCACGCCGAGCTGAAGATCTGCTCAATGATCAGAAGGAGATGGCGGAGCATTTGATGCTGCTCGATCTTGGCCGGAACGATGTTGGCCGAGTTGCCGCCTATGGCTCTGTCGAAGTGACTGAGAGTTTCGTCATTGAACGGTATTCGCACGTTATGCATATCGTCTCTCACGTCGAAGGCGATCTCCGAGCAGGTTTGGATGCCGTCGACGCTCTTTTTGCTGGCTTCCCGGCGGGAACCGTCTCCGGTGCCCCGAAAATCCGCGCAATGCAGATCATCGATGAACTCGAAGTGTCCAGGCGCGGCGTATATGGCGGAGCAATTGG
>JBCDAQ010000279.1:0-3362 GCA_039185285.1 Pseudomonadota bacterium | reverse complement strand
TTGCCATCCGCTAGTAACGGATTCAAAGCTCGTGTTGGAAGCTCGCTATCGAGACGATGATCTAATTGCTCATCCCAGCAATAACAGCTTTGGTTTGGATCGTAAGATTCGTTGAAGTACCTGAAATAGATGTCATCTCGCGTGGTATCACCCATCACGTCTGAACCAGGCCGCTAATGGTCGATGGAATTGGTCTGATTTGAATTTGCAGGCGCGAAAGTCTAACAGATTGCGGAAGAGAGCTGATCCTGGTCTTCTGGGAGGCCATCGCACCAGATCCGGTCATGACCGAGCATTTCATCGCCCGGCGCACGCAGTTGAAGGCCGGTCTGGCCGAGCATCTCGGCTATACCAACACCTTCCTCTTTCGCAGCGGTGGTTTCGATGGCTCTTGGCACGATCTGATCTGCAATGCCCTGATCAGCGAACACGACTCAGAAATGGCGCTAAGCTTCGAGCTCCGCCGGACCTCTCGCTTCTATGCATAGAACCGATCGCGCGAGAAGATCTGCACAACGCGACTGTAAGGTCCTATAGCACCGCGATGATCGGCGACGTCCTGCACTCCGCGATTGAGGACATGGACGACATCCTGTTCGACCCCAACCCCAGTTACTGGCAGGCCAGAGACATGTTGCAGGGCGTGGCCCTTGGCAATCGCATCGATATCACCAGACCTCTGGGCAGTCGGATCGCGATAATGGCGATGCTACGCAACTGATCAGCCATCGAGCCTGCGACGATCTATTCGTTCACAGACTGAGCATCGGTTGACGAGGACACCGAGAGGCTCGCCTGTTAGCAGGGACTCGAGGCGCATGTCTAATGCCAGGGCCGCGTGTTGACCGAACCGAACCGCTCAGCACAGGTCGTGGGCGGATGAGTGATTCAACTTTTCAGTTGGTGTGAGACCGTCTTACGGCTTTTGAGGCATGAGGGCGAAAAAGGGTCCGAAGGAAGGATGCCGTAACCGAGAAGGCCCACAAGACCAACCGCCGCAGTTTCACCACAGCTGCCGGGGCAGCCGCTACCCCGTAAGGAGAAGCGCACGGCGACGATGATCCTTTGATTCTGGATCTCGGAAAAAATACTTAGACGCAGTTGTTGTGCGGGGGAGTAGACGCTCCGCCCTCTGGCACCCCTTGGCGATTGTAGCCCAAGTAGTCAGTCTGCCACACCGCGCTCTTGCTCACCGTGGATCCGGTCTCGTCGGTCAACTTCTCACAATTGCATGACTTAGCCGTGATCATCACACCAAACGGGCTTTACTTTGCACGCTGCCATGCGAGCGCAACCGCACTCTTTTCCGCCAACGATCGCCTCATGATCAATCGCTCTCTGATACGTAAACCAAAAGATCACACGCGTTTCCCTCGCACAAACACATTGAATTTCCCTGAATTTGAAGCAACCGTCGGTACGGAGTGGTGAGGTGCGCAGCTCAACGGCTGTCAGCCTTCCGCCAATTCTGTTGAAGAACGATACGTTGCAGCGCGGCCGGGCGCTCGGGAATTCGACAGTTTTACCCCTCATCCTGTTGCTGGGAGCAGCTTCGCCATCTTGCGTAGGTTCTGGACTGTGGCGGCCAAAGTGAACTCGTCTTTGGCGCCGTTTGGTCCTTTGAGACGGAGACGATCCAGGCCCATGATCTTCTTGACGTGGGCGAACAGCATTTCGGCCTTCCGCCTGGCGCGTCGCGAGGCGACGAAGGCATCGGTTTTTGCGATGTCTCGTGCCAGATCCCGCGCGCCTTCATGGATTGAACGGTTGACATGGCGGGTCGGTGTGTTCGGGCAGCATTGCTGCTTCAACGCGCAGCCCTCGCAATCCACCTTTGCTGTCCGATACCGCACCGTTTCGTCATCTTTGACCCGCGGACGGATGGTTTGAAACGGGCGGCGAGCGGGTAGGAGTTCCTTCCCCCCGGGGCACAGATAGCGGTCTCCCTCATGGTCGAACTTGAAGGCCGTGCGCGAGAAAGTCCCATTCTGCCGACCAGTCTTGTCCAGAACTGGAACGTGCGGTTCGATACCCTTCTCATGCACCGGCCAACCCAGTGTCTCCGCGTTATCGTAGGCGCCATCGCCGACAAAACGCTCCGGATAGAAGACGAACTTTTCTTCGACCCGGTCGACCATATTGAGCGCTGCATTGACCTCTGCCTGTCGTATGGGTGCCGTGGTCTCAACGTCCACGATGACGGAGTTGTCGAGATCGACCAGGTAGTTCGTGGAATAGGCGAAGATCGAATGGGCCTTCTTCGCACCTGTAAACCGAGCTGCAGGATCAACCTGTGAGAGCACCTTCGGTTTGACCGTCGTGGTGGGGCCAAAGGCTTCATCATCCAGTGTCTCGAAATACTCCTCCGTCGCACGTGTGATCAGTTCAGGCGTCCAATCCTTGGCTTCGACCTTGTTCAGTCGCTTGGCGTCGGCCTGGACGATCAAGGCGTTGACGCCAAAGGCTTCACCGCCGACCAGACCCCCGGCGATGCAGCGCGCCAATACGGTCTCGAAGAGATGCCGGAAGAGATCGCAACCACGAAAGCGACCATGTCGGTTCTTTGAGAACGTCGAGTGATCAGGGATCGGGTCGGTCAGGTCGAGACGGCAGAACCATCGATACGCCAGGTTCAGATGAATCTCTTCGCACAACCTCCGTTCCGAACGAATGCCCGTAGCATATCCCAGCAACAGCATCCGGATCATGAGTTCCGGATCGATCGAGGGCCTGCCTTGGTGGCTGTAGTAGGGCGCTATGAAACTGCGGATCTCCGACAGGTCCAAATGCCGGTCGATGTTGCGCAGGAGGTGGTCCACAGGAACGTGATCCTCGATGCTAAACTCGCAGAACAGCAACCCTTGCGCAACCTGCCTCGGCCCGATCATCCTCTCGATCCTCCTGTTCTTGAATCGATTGAATCAGGCGCTCAAAGCTACTTCATGCGCGGGTTTTCAACGGCATTGGCGCATTGCCGCTATTCAATCACATCGCAGTGTCGGTCAGTTTGGGGCTGGGAGCAGTCATACGTCGCGCTTAGCACCGAAGTCTGGTCTGGGCCGATCACGGCTTGAGACAAGAATGCATTCGTGGCACGCAGAGAGAATTTCGTGCAGTAGGTTTTGCACATCTGTTTCGTCTGCAACTTTCCCTGTTCTGTTGTCTAGGGACTTTGACAGCAGGTCATTGATATTGCCTCGGTTTTCAGCGTCGTCTGGCAATTCTGGGCGCGAAATCGCACGTTTTCCCTGTATTTCCTCGCTTATCAGGGAATTTCGGCCGAGACGGGTTCGGCGAGGACTGGCGCCGCTACCAGACAGTCCTGCGCTTTCGAGGTGCTTTGGGGCGCCTTTGGAAACGTG
>JBCDAQ010000278.1:0-3480 GCA_039185285.1 Pseudomonadota bacterium | reverse complement strand
GTATCTGGGGTGAAACTGAGACGCAGGCACGCGCGGGCTTTGCCAGTCTTTGTGAAAAAGAGGGATTCGACATCGAGTGTTCGAACCCGGCGATCTGCGTTCTGTTTCCTGAGATGGACGAAACCGTAGACGTTCCAGAGATTACGACGGCCTGTTGGGGGATCTTGGGCAAGAAACCTGATGATGTTATGTGCGCTAGCTCTCGGATGGTTGTGAAGCGACGGGGCGCAGATAAACCGGTGGTCCTATCGTGCACATTACTTGCCTATGATCCTCAGTTTGAAATGGGGGGCACTTTGGCCGAAGCGTCTCGGCCGGTGCCACTGAACCATCCGCATTGTGCAAAGTTCTGCGTCCTCGGTGGCGCGAGCTGTTCGGGCTGAGGGGTCATGTCGGCCGCCGGCGTTGCGGCCGCACTGATCACTGTCCTCTGCTGGGCAGGATTCCTTCTTTCGCTCAGGTTTGGCATCGCGGGGGATTACAATCAGGGCAGTTTGGTCCTAATGCGCTTTCTGCCGGGCTTTCTGCTGCTGGCCCCGATATGGTGGCGGCTTGGCTTTCTGCCAGCAGGTGTTCGGCCTCTTCATGTTGTGATCATCGCTCTGGGATCTGGCCCATTCTTCTTCTTGCTGATGTCGGGCGGTCTGGCTTTTGCGCCAGCTTCTGATGCGGGCGCACTAGGGCCCGGCTTCTTACCGTTGTTGGTCGCTCTAACGAGCTTGATAGTTCTTAAAGAGCGTTTCTCCCGACTGAGAGTATTAGGGTTTCTAGCGATCCTAACTGGTGGCTTAACGATCGGAGGATGGGAGGCGTTGACGGGTTGGGAGGACGGAAGATGGCAGGGGCATCTTTTGATCATATCGGCCGTCACCACTTGGGCATTCTACACGGTCGCATTTCGTCTCTCCGGTCTTACCCCGCTGGAGGCCGCTGCGCTGACGATGCTGTGGGCCGCTCCGGTGTTGTTGCCGTTGGCATGGATTTTGGGCGCCTCTATTGGTTCGGCGAGTTTTGCTGCTGTGGCGAGCATGACCTTTGTTCAAGGAGTTTTGACGGGCTTGCTCGCCTTGCTCAGCTATGGCCAAGCGGTGAAGTTGCTCGGTGCATCGCGCACGGCTGCGTTTACGGCGCTTACCCCGGTTCTTGTTTTGCTTGGGGGATACAGCTTACTTGGCGAGCAGCTTGACGGCGTGAACATAGCGGGCATCCTGATCGTTTCGGCAGGTGTTTTCCTCGCCTCCGGTTTCTTGGACGAATCCATATGAGCTTTCCCAGGCCTCGGAAAAGATCCCTCACACTGCGCGGTCATCGGACATCGGTGAGCCTTGAAGATCCTTTTTGGGACGTCTTTTGTTCAATTGCTCGATCGGAGGGACGCTCGGTCAATTCCTTGGCCGCGGAGCTGGACGCTGCACGAGAGCCGCCGGCTTCGTTGGCGAGCGCGATACGTCTGCACGTGTTAGACTGGGTACTGCGCAGCTCGAGTGGTCAGAGCTGACCAGGCAGCCATCGCCCGGCGGTGCAGGTCAGTGGCATTATCCAATTTGAGCGAGGATCGGGAAGGCTTGAATAAGCAAGTTTGCGATCCGCTCCAACGTGCCCGTGATCAAAAGACACCCAACCAGGATCAGCATGCCACCCATTGCAATCTCAACGGTTCCCATATGTTTGCGAAACCCGCGCGCCCAGTTGAGAAACGGCCCAATGTACCAAGCAGCAACCAGGAACGGCACACCGAGGCCCAAAGCATAGAAACTGAGTAGTGCCCCCCCTTGCAGCGTGCTGCCATTGGCGGCGATCGCAAGAATGGCGGCCAAGAAGGGGCCAATGCAAGGTGTCCAGCCAAATGCAAAGGCGACACCCATCGTGAAGCTGGCGCCATAGCTTCCCGCCTTCTCCGGCCCTTCAAAGCGTGCCTCGCGATTGAGGATAGGGATCTTATCGGTCCCCGTCAGCCGCCATAGAAGCCACAGCAGGATGCACATCAGAGCGAGGGCAGAGATCTCGATGCCGTAATCGAGGAGGGCTTCCAAGTCACCGAAGGACCAGAGGATAAAACCCAACAAGATCGCGACCAAAGCCGCTAAGCCATGGCGAAATCCGATGAAATGCAGTCCGAAAAGAGCGATGAAATATCCTGCGATGACCGAAAACAAAGCTTTGTTCGAGAGTAGAAAGTTTCCGGCTGTCGCTGCCCCTAACCCTAGACCCACGAAAACAGCGCCTAGGCCGAGAACAAAGCAAACCGATGACAGGAAAACCCGGTTTCTTAGTGCAGAATCGACTTCTTGCTTCTCGCCAGAGATCTGATCGATCGTCGTCCCCGCCATGTAGGCGAGGTAAGGTGGCGCGAGCGGGAGCACGCAAGGGCTCAGGAAGCTGAACAGCCCACCGATGAATGCCCAAAAGATCTCGATGACCATCGCACGCCCTCATTGCCTCGCAGCGGAGATACAGGCTCTCAAACAATCATAAAAGGCCAGAGCGATCCAACCGCGTCACATTGGCGTCAGATACTGACTTATTCCGCCGACTTTTGTCGTGAGAGATAGGCAACGAGATCCTCGATCTGCGGCGCAGTCAGGCGCGGCCCGTTGATTATCGGCGCGTCGGGGTTGGTTCTTTGACCAGGCAGATAGTAGGCGGGCATCTCTGTGTCTGGATTGATTGCAATGGGCGCTGCGATCCAGAGCCGGATCTCGCCATTGGAGAGGCGGCTTGCGATCCCTTCCAGGTTTGGTGCTTGAACGTCTTGGCGTGTCTCAGCTCCCGGACCCGCGGGTGAGCCGTGGCAGGTCGAACATCCAGTGAGCTCGCGGTCAAAGTACAAGCGCCGTCCTAGCTGCCAGTCACCGATTTGACCCGTCAGGGAGGCATCGATGCGACGCCCATCGGTGATCGTGTAAGGCACAACGTCCAAAGCGACGACCAGCGATGGAAAGAGTAAACCGATCGCGAGGATGAATGGCGAGTAGTTCATGCGTGTTCCGAACTTAAGAGCGAGGAGAGACTAGGGCTCTTAACGCGATCCGCGCAATAGCTTGAAGTAGCGCTTGCGAGCAGATACCGAGAGCAAATGACCGATCCTCATGCGACGCTGGATGCGAAGGGGCTTCTTTGTCCTTTGCCTGTTCTCAAAGCCCGAAAGCGACTGGCGGAGCTTAAGGCGGGGCAGGTCCTCGAGGTTTATGCCGACGATCCTGCGGCCCGAGTGGACATCCCCCACTTTTGCGCCGAGCAGGGCCATCAACTGATCACATCGGAAGATCGCGAAGCGGGAGTGATTGTGTTTCGCCTCAAAAAGGGATGATGCAGTTCGATCAGTTGAACTGTTCGCAGGGATCCGGGCGTTGGGCGCGCGCCGCGAAACACAGAAAATAAAAAAGCGTCTACCCCAAAACAGCAAAAAACGCCACAGTTTTTTGGTAATAAAAAACCAACAATTTACCCAGGCTAACAAAAGTAAAAAAATTAGAACCC
>JBCDAQ010000277.1:0-3486 GCA_039185285.1 Pseudomonadota bacterium | reverse complement strand
TTGAAGCGCGAATACGCGCTGGTCGTCACGGCGGCTGATCTGGAGGCAAAGACCACAGAAAAGCTCGAGGTGCTGCGCAAAGACTTTCACATGAAAGGCTTTCGTAAGGGCAAGGCGCCGATCGCATTGTTGAAGCAGCGCTTTGGCAAATCGGTTTTGGGTGAGGTCGTGCAGGAGACGGTGGAAAGCTCGGTCGCGGATCATCTTAAGGAACAAGACCACCGCCCGGCCCGTCAGCCCGATGTGAAGATCACAAACGAAAACTTCGACGAAGGCGACGATCTGAATGTCGAGATCGCCTACGAATGCCTGCCCGATGTTCCGGAATTAGACTTCGGAACGATCGCGCTAGAGCGTAAGGTCGTCGAGGTCAACGATGACCAGGTGGACGAAGCTCTGGGCCGCTTGGCGGATTCGGCTGTGGATTACGAGGCCAAGGAAGATGGCGCGGCAGCCGAGGATGGTGATCAGGTGATGATCGACTTCCTGGGAAAGATCGATGGTGAAGCATTCGATGGCGGAGAGGCAGAGGATTATCCGCTGGTGCTGGGATCATCCAGCTTCATACCCGGGTTTGAAGAGCAGCTGGTCGGCACCAAAGCAGGCGATGCAAAAGACGTCGAAGTGAACTTCCCAGACGACTATGGTGCACCAAACCTCGCAGGAAAGGCGGCCGTTTTCTCTGTAACGGTAAAGGAAGTCCGTGGACCAAAACCAGCCGCGATCGACGACGAATTGGCGAAACGCTTTGGTGCAGAGGATCTTGGTCAGCTGAAAGAACAAATCTCGGCCCAGATCGCCACCGAATTCGCCGGGGCGTCGCGGAACCTCGTCAAACGTCGATTGCTCGATGAGTTGGATGAAAAGGTGGCCTTTGACCTGCCAGAAAGCCTTGTGGACATCGAGGCGCGATCGATCGCGCAGCAGCTTTGGGCGGAAGAAAATCCTGATGCTGAGCCGACCGACCAGTCGGATGCAGAGCCATCAGAAGAGCACACCAAGCTGGCCGAGCGTCGGGTTCGTCTTGGGCTTTTACTGGCAGAGGTGGGACAACGCGAAAGCGTCGAGATCTCTGAAAGCGACCTTGGTCAGGCGATCATGGCCCAGGCACGTCAGTATCCAGGCCAAGAGCGGGAGTTCTTCGACTTCGTTCGCCAGAACCGCGAAGCATTGGAACAGATCCGTGCACCATTGTTTGAGGACAAAGTCGTCGATCTGATCCTGGAAAAGGCGAATGTAACCGAGATCCCGGTTTCAAAAGACGACCTCGAGAGCGAACTCGAAGCGCTCGACGCTGAAGAATAGGCATCAGCGGGCGCGGGTGGCGATCAGCACGCCCGCGCCCGCCAGCGCCATGCCCGCCCAAGCGAGCGGCGGCATAACCTCGCCGAGGACCGGCCACGCCATCAGTGCTGCCAAAGGCGGCACTAGGAACAAGAGTGCCGAGACACGACTGACCTCTCCCGCTCGGATCATGGCCAACAGCAAGCTGATTGCGATCAGCGAGTTCCCGATCACCAAATAGCCAAGCGCTCCCGCGAAAGACCAAGTCCACTGGACGACCGGGTCCTCCAGCCAAAGCGCGACGGGCAGGATCACTGCAAAACCTGCAACGAAGCCGATCAAACTGGCCGTGACTGGATGATGCGAAAGGCCAAACCGCTTCTCCCAGAGGGTAGCAATCGTCATCCCCGCCAAAGCCGCGGCACAAAATGCGAGGCCCGCGGGCGACGGCACAGCGATCACAGAACGAGCAACGATAACGATCACGGTCCCCGCCAGCCCCATACCGAGACCGATCCATCGTCGCCAGCCCACGTGCTCATCCGTCCAGATCGGCGCGACGATCGCAACCAGGATTGGCTGTAAGGACATGATCAAGGCGACCGTGCCGGATGCCACGCCGTCTCGGAATGCGAGATAGGAGAAGCCGAAGTATACGGCCTGGATCAGCAATCCGACGACCGCGAGGTGGCCCCAATCCGCCCGCGTCTTCGGCAAAGGTGGACGCAGGATGACGAACAGCACCGCCATCAGCAAAACGACAAAGGCGTATCTCAGAGCCAAAAGCGTCAGAGGCGGCGCGTATTCTATGCCGATCTTGGCAACTACATAGCCACCGGACCACAGGCCCAGAAAGATGACTGGTGCGAGTGTCAGCCAAAGCGGTCTCACGCCCGCAGCCCCTCTGACCGCGCGGCGTCGTTCCGACATCGGATCCTGCTATAAGCTGGCCACGGATAGACGCCGTCGTAGCGACCAGACTTCTCTATAGCGAAGTCCGCGTGCCCTGGCGCAACATGCGATAGGCCAGCATTGGGTGTGAGCCAATGCCACCAGCCCACCGTTGATCCAACAACAGGCATGCAACGGCCGGAAAACTGCGCGCACAAATGGCGCTGGCCGCGTTTCTTAAGATGATGCATCTGAGAGGCCGCTACTTGGGCGCGTTGATAGGACGATCCTGTGTCCAATCGTAGGTTCCATCATCCCTTTCGCGAACGGCCTGCTTCCAACCGACAGTCTCGGCGCGAGCCTTGAAGGCCAGCCCTTCCGGCGAATGGCGGGTAATGCCATCGAAGATCGTTGCGAGGGTCTGAGTAGAAGCAAGACCCATGTTTTCGAGGGCCTGATTGATCATCAGCTTTTGCATGGCGAGTTGATTGATCGGCACGCTTGCCATGCGATCTGCCAAAGCCTCGACCTCGGCGTCTAGATCGTCCTCCGGTACAGCTTTCAGGACCAGCCCCAGCCGCTCTGCCTCTTGCCCGGTGATCTTGTCGCCTGTCAGTAGCATGCGTTTTGCGCGCTCAGGCCCAAGACGATAGACCCACATGGCCGTGGTTGGGCAGCCCCAGACCCGCGCAGGCATGTAGCCGATTTCGGCGTTCTCAGCCATGATCACGATGTCCGAGCACAACGCGATGTCCGACCCTCCGGCGACCGCAAACCCATGAACTTTGCAAATCACGGGTTTGAGGGACCGAAAAACCTCCATAAAGAGATCCGTATTCCGCTTCATGAAGGCAAAATCCTTCATCGGATCCCAAGGCATCGGCTGGGTCAGCTGAGCGCCCTCGCCCTCCTCGGCCTCGGCATAAAATGTGAGATCATAACCTGCGCAAAACGCCCGTCCTGCCCCCGAAAGTACGATCACATGAATACCTTCATCCGCATTCGCGGTTCGGATCGCGTTTGCCAACGCCTCCGGGAGTTCCCCGTCGATTGCATTTAGCACGTCGGGCCTGTTCAACGTGACACGACCGATTCGGCCATCGCGCCGGTATAGGACGGGGCTCATCGTATTGGGCTCCTGTTAGGTGGAAACATTTTTGCGGGTGACCATTGAAGCGTCACTAAGCAGTCATTAAACCTTTCAGGCAACCTATGGGCCGTTCAACGGACCTCCGACTGCCAGAAATCAAGGGCCTTATCCCATGCGCGATCCTGTCGACCTGCATACCGGCTTCATTATCCCGACGGTGG
>JBCDAQ010000276.1:0-3529 GCA_039185285.1 Pseudomonadota bacterium | reverse complement strand
GTATTCGACCGGATCGGCCACCGCGACCCGGCCACGCAGCATCTCGCGCGGGCCGCTGGCATAGCGGTTGATCAGGAGCCGCACCATATTGGCCAGGTTCCCATCGGTCGAGGCCAGCCAATACTGCATGCAAAGGAAATAGGCCCGCACATCCTGCGCTGTGCCGGGAATGAACTTCAGGATCTTTGGCAGGCGCCGCAGCATCTTCATCTGCTGCGCACCACTGGTCTGGCCCGGTTTCTTGGACCCCCGCAGCCGCTTCAAGAGCGCGAGAGGCCCCTTGTCCTTGCCGTCCATGCGGAAGCGTCCGATCCGGGTCATCTTCATGATCTCGCCGGCGGACACCGCGGCCAGCATCGCATCGCATGCGTCTCGCCGCGCTTTCAACGCTGGCAAGACCGCCTGGATATGCTCCTCCATGAAGATCATGGTGGCGATGATGATGTCGCCCTTGGCGATGCTGTCGCAGGCGGCCTCGGCCCGTGCGGGATCCGACCACTCAGCGGCGAAATGCAGATCCAGGCTGAGGCCGGGCAAGTCGCGCTTCAATTCGCCCATCGCACGCTCGATCGCCCCGGCGATATGCCGGTCGAGCGTCAGGATCACCACCCGGATCGGGACCGGATCACCTGCTGAAATGGGCTTTTGCATCATAGAGCGTCTCGAGGGTGATCGTCGTCAGGCCATGGTCTTTCGCGAAAGTTTCCGTGTTGCGCCGCGCCTTGCCGCGCACGAAGAAGGGGATTTTCTTAAGCTCATTCTCAGCGACGGCGTCCCAGGGGACCGGTCCGTCGAGGGGTTTTGTTTCGGTCTCTGGCGCGGGTTCTGCCGCATGCCCATGATGGCTAGGCCCCGCTTCGTCGGAGAATTCAAAGTCGTCGCGGAACATTCCCAGCAGATGCTCCTCCAGCCCCATCACCAACGGATGGACCAGCGTGTCGAAGAGCACATTGGCGCCCTCGAACCCCATCATGGGCGAGTAGCGGGCGGGGAAGTCCTGCACATGCACCGGGGCGGAGATCACCGCGCAAGGCATCCGCAGACGCTTGGCAATATGACGCTCCATCTGAGTGCCGAGCAGCATCTCGGGCGCCAGTTCGGCGACCTTCGCCTCGACCTCGAGATAGTCGTCCGAGATCAGAGCCTCGCAGCCGATCTCCTTCGCATAGCCTCGGATCTCGCGGGCGAACTCACGGGAATAGGTGCCAAGGCCCACGACGTCGAACCCCATCTCTTCCTTGCAGACCCGCGCCAAGGCCAGTGCATGGGTCGCATCGCCAAAGACGAAAACCCGTTTGCCGGTCAGGTAGGTCGAGTCGACCGACTTGGAGTACCAAGGCAACCTGCTCTCTACCGCCGCCAGGGCCTCTGCCGCGCAGATGCCCGCCAGCTCCGCCACTTCGCGGACAAACTCGCGGGTGGCGTTGACGCCAATCGGCACGGTCTTGGTTCGCGGCATCTTGTGGTCGCGCTCCAGCCAGCGCGCGGCGGTCTCAGCCACTTCGGGGTAGAGCACCACATTGAAATCCGCGGCCGGGATGCGCGCGAGATCCGCCGTTGTCGCCTCCCAAGGCGCGATCACGTTGATATGGATACCCATCCGCTCGATCAGGGTGCGGATCTCATGGAGATCATCGCGATGGCGGAAACCGAGCGCAGACGGCCCAAGGATGTTGCAGGACGGTTGGCCGATCTTCGACACCGGCTGAGCGAAACTACGAACCATGCGATAGAGCGTCTCCGCAGCGCCCCAGTTCTCTTTCTTTTGGTAGGCGGGCAGCTCCAGGGGCACGACAGGCAGGTCGAGATCCATACCCTCGGCCAGACCACCGGGGTCATCCTGGATCAGCTCCGCCGTGCAGGACGACCCCACCATGATCGCGTCCGGCTTGAACCGCTCAACCGCATCAAGGCACGCCCGTTTGAACAGATTTGCCGTGTCCGATCCCAGGTCGCGGGCCTGAAAGGTCGTATAGGTCACCGGCGGGCGGCGATCCCGCCGTTCGATCATGGTAAAGAGCAGATCGGCGTAGGTATCGCCCTGCGGTGCATGGAGCACATAGTGCACGCCCTTCATCGCGGTAGCGATCCGCATCGCGCCGACATGAGGCGGCCCCTCATATGTCCAGAGGGTCAGCTTCATACCGCCAGCCTTGTTTTGCGATCCAGTGGACGTTGGAACAGACCGGCGAGGTCAGCCGCCTGCTCATAGCCCTGGATCGGGGTAAAGACGAGCTCGATCGACCATTTCGTCGTCATACCCTCGGCCTCCAGCGGGTTGGCAAGGCCGAGGCCACAGACCGTGATATCTGGCCGCGCCGCACGGCAGCGATCCAACTGGCGATCAACATCCTGACCTTCGGTCATACGGATATCGTCGGGGATCAGATCCAGCTCCGGTTCGTTCAGCTGACGATGGAGGTACGGCGTTCCGATCTCCACCGGGTCCATGCCCAACTCCCGCGTCAGGAAGCGACCAATGGGAAGCTCCAGCTGGCTGTCGGGGAAGAAGAAGACGGTCTTGCCCGCCATCCCTTCGCGAATATGGGCCAGCGTCGCCTCCGCCCGGCGCCGTGCAGGACCGGTAACGCGATCAAAATCGGCGGGCGCGACATTGAATGCCTTAGCTGCCGCTTTGAGCCAAAGCGTCGTGCCCTCAGCACCCAAAGGGAAGGGTGCCGGAAGAACCTCAGCCCCCCGTTCTTCTAACGCGCGCGCGGTGTCGCGCAAGAATGGTTGGGCCAACAGCACTTTGGTCCCCGGACCAACCGCCGGCAAATCGCGCGCGAATCGCGGAGGCAAGAACTTGGCGGGAATACCAAGCTGGTCAAAGATCCGGGAAAATTGATCCTCGACGACTTCCGCGAGCGCACCCGCGACCAAAAGCTGAGGGGTCTCTGTCTCAGCCATCTCCGGCACCAGCGCGGCAAGGCAGGCGTCCTCACCTTCGGTAAAGGTCGTCTCGATCCCTGACCCTGAGTAGTTCAAAACCCGGCAATCATGATGCGTCCGGTTAAGTCGTTGTGCAGCGCGGGATAAGTCCAGCTTGATGACTTCTGAGGGGCAGGAGCCCACCAAAAACAAGAGCTTTATGTCAGGCCGGCGTGACAGCAGCTCGCCGACTACCCGATCCAACTCGTCATTTGCGTCCTTCAGTCCGGCCAGATCGTGGTCGTCGATAATGGCCGTTCCGAATCGTGGTTCGGCGAAAATCATAACCCCTGCAGCTGACTGAATCAGGTGGGCGCAGGTCCGGCTGCCTATCACCAGGAAGAAGGCATCCTGGATCTTGCGATGCAGCCAGATGATACCCGTAAGCCCACAAAAGACTTCGCGCTGCCCGTCTTCGCGTTGGACTGGCCGCGCGCATCCTCTGCCAATGTTTGGAACTTGCGTGTTCATGCGGCGACCTCCCTTGGTGGCCCCGTGCCCGATCCTTGCAACCTGGCCTGGCGCAGCTTCCAGGCTCGCCGGGGATAATCACTCGATCGCCGAGGCGGTGGGCCTGATCACGGATGCGCGGCGCCAT
>JBCDAQ010000275.1:0-3570 GCA_039185285.1 Pseudomonadota bacterium | reverse complement strand
TTGCTTTTGGTCCAGGTCGGCGGCTACGCCGAACCGGGCAAGGCCATACCGGTGACCAATCGCCTTCTGTTCAAAAGCCGCTATGCGATTGTCACCCCGGATGCACCGGGTCTGAATATCTCGCGCAGCATCCGCGACGAAGGCGAACGCGATCGTTTGCTTGAGATCGCGCATGAGCAGATGAGCGACAGCAGACATGGCCTGATCCTCCGATCGTGTTGCGCTGGCGCTGAGACCGGAGAGGTCGCCGAGGATATCGCCGCCATGCGCCTTCAGGCTGAGCAGGTGCTGAACGATAAAGGTGATCAGCCCGAAACCCTCAGCGAAGGCGACGGCCCTCACATTCTCGCTTGGCGCGACTGGACCGACCCGGCCGAGGTCGTCACGACCCCCGGCGGATTTGAAGAGCACGGCGTTCTTGATGCGCTGGACACTGCCCGCGGCATTTCCGAGCCTTTGTCTGGTGGTGCCTACCTATACATCCAGCCAACCCGCGCGCTAGTGGCCATCGACGTCAACACTGGTTCAGACAGTTCATTGGCGGCTGGAAGCAAAGCCAACTTCGCCTGCGCAAAAGTCCTGCCACGCGCGCTGCGGGTGCGTGGTCTTGCGGGGCAAATCACCCTCGACCTCGCCCCGATGCCCAAGAAAGAACGGCGCGGGTTCGAGGCCGCCTTGCGCGCCGCATTCAAGACCGATCCCGACGAGACCATTCTGGCCGGTTGGACCCCACTCGGCCACTTTGAACTTCAGCGCAAACGGGGCCGTATTCCATTGGCAGAGGTGCTGAAATGAACTGTCCGATCTGTGGCGAGGAAACCATTCACACCTTCCGCCCCTTCTGCTCGAAACGATGCGCAGATATTGATCTGGCCAAGTGGCTGAACGGGTCCTATGCGGTACCTTCGCAGCGTGAAGAGGACGCGGATGGCGACCTTCCAAACGATGAAACCGAGCCCCCGCGCCGTCATTGAAAAAATGTCAAAAAGCCTCTGGACACTCCCGATGGCAAATCATAGAACGCCCCCACCTAGCGGAGATCTCCGTTCCCGTGCCCGGGTAGCTCAGGGGTAGAGCAGTGGATTGAAAATCCTCGTGTCGGTGGTTCGATTCCGCCCCCGGGCACCATTCTTTAGGTCAACCTGTTGATATCCCTCAGTTTACTTGTGGAAACTGCGAGGGCGTAGGACATGGCGTATGACAAATCGGTGCCTTTTTCGTTCACCAAGAACGGGATCTATTACTTCGAGCGGCGTATCCCAAGAGACCTTTGGAAACATTACTCAGCCAAGAAAATCTCGTACTCTCTCAGAACCAGGTCAGCTGCGGTCGCTACTTCCAGAGCTGCAAAGGCTGTCCAACAACTCGATGAGTATTGGTATCACCTACGCGTTCGAGACGTTGACCTCCCGGGCAAACACTTGCTGCGTATGGCGAACATGGGAAACGCAACACATTCTACAGCCACGATCGCTGCCTCTGAGATCGCTAGTGTCAACCTTTCCGAAGCCGTAGCGATCTACCTTAGCTTTAAAGGCCACGGGCGACCCGTTACCTTCCATCGGGCAGCGGAACGCTCTTGCGGCTACGTTATCGACGTCTGTGGCGACAAGGACATCTCTTTATACACGAAGGCAGACGCAAACGCTTTCCGTGACAGCCTGATCAATCGCGGGCTAGCTGGCAGCAGTATGACTCGCGTCTTCGGAACGGTTCGGTCGATCATAAACTTTGCTGCAAGCGAGATTGGTATCGACCTCACCAACCCATTTGCGAAGGTCTACTATGATCGTAACGCAGGTGTTGAAGCGCGGATTCCACTGCCTCTGGAAGAGATACAAGTGATTCAAGCGCAGTGCCGCGAGCTTGACGATGATCTCCGTTGGTTGGTCGCTTTGGTATCCGATACGGGGATGCGCCTTGCTGAGGCCGCTGGGCTTCTGAAGGAGGACATAAGGCTCGACGATCCAATGCCACATGTGATCATTCGAGAGCATCCATGGCGGAGATTGAAGACTAGTGGCAGCTCGCGTCTTGTTCCATTGGTTGGGGAGGCGCTTTGGGCTGCTGATAGAGTAGATCGGAGCGTTGTAGAAGCAAGATTTGCTTTTCCGCGATACAACAAGGGCGAGCAGACTAACGCAAACTCAGCGAGCGCGTCCTTGAATAAGTGGATAAGAACATCCCATCTGTCTAAGGGTACGATGCACAGCTTTCGCCACTCGATGCGTGACCGGCTTCGAGCTGTTGAGTGTCCAGCCGACATCGTGGATCAGATAGGTGGTTGGCAAACTGAGGGAGTGGGTCATGGCTATGGGAGCGGATACCCACTCAACGTCTTAGCCCGTTGGATGCAGAAGATCACCAGTTAAGAAGGCGCTGGGCCGATCAAAGCTCACACTAAGGTCGGCCCAGCTTGTGTCACTCAGCTGCGTCGCCCAACCAGAATGGTTTAGCGAAAAGATCGAGCGGTGTAGCATTGCAAGCGGGGCAATGCCACATATTTGCAGCTATGCTTTGGCCAGTAAATTTACCGTCGCAGTGAAGGCAGTGCCATTCAGCTGACAATCCACGATCAAACAGCGGATGGCAGATGCGTCCTTCCGCGTCTGGTTTAGTAGATCGCCGCGGCCAATCAGAAGAAATCCTGGCCCGGACCTGTTCCATACGTACGTTCGCAATCGCTAGAGCTGCCTCGACGAACTCCATGTCGTGAATGGGGTTTGACTTGTATCTTCGATCGGTGACCTCGATCGTTGGTTCTTCAGATGGTGCTTGATCAAGCTGTATGCGCCATCCATTTCCAAACATATGCAGATCTGTGAGGCCTTCTTCGATCTGATACGGATGTCCTCTGATTTCTCCTGCTTCGACTTCTAGTTCATCATCCAGCATGAGCCCCAGATCGTCAAATGATGGTATCGCGTCGCGTACGTTGGGTGCAGTCGCTTCGAGGAACGATCGCACTCGCCGCCCATGGTCTCGGTCAGGCTGCCAACCTTTGCAATGAGCTTTGGTAACTGCCTTCCAGTGAGGAAAGCCAAGCAGCTGTGCAAACGCGTTCAGTGCTTCATGGTGAGGGAGGCGCTTCGCGCGTCCGTAACGCTTCGCGAGCGTCTTTATTTGGTTGATAGAAAGTTGATCCGTCATGATCCATTCCATTTGCCGGATCCGACTAGGTGCCCGCTACTAACCAGACCCGCCCAAAGGGAACGGTGTCAGTTTGATCAGTTGAAAAGCACCGAATAACTTTGCATGGCGGACACACCGGCCTGTGCTTGAGGCCGTCTTCAATATCGGAACTTGTACCGTGATCGTCAAGGGCCGCTGATTGCGGTGATTTTTTGTAGAATGAAACCTTAGACCTGAAGCACTTCGGGACGCCATGTCCCACGCCCTCGCAGTTTCCACAAGTAAACTGAGGGATATCAACAGGTTGACCTAAAGAATGGTGCCCGGGGGCGGTGTTCTGTTCCCGTTACAGGCACCGTCACCGGTGATCACCTCAGTGAAACAAGGGGTATCAGCAGGGGTGAATCCGCGTCAACAGGCACGTTTTGTCCTACGATT
>JBCDAQ010000274.1:0-3602 GCA_039185285.1 Pseudomonadota bacterium | reverse complement strand
TCTGAGCCCTATGCTGCGTCTGCGGGCTGGTTATCCACAACATCTGCCGCCTCAGTGATGGGCAGCCAGACAGTGAAGGTCGAGCCCTGACCGACCTCCGAATCAATTTCTAGGTCGCCGCGATGGCGGTTAAGGATGTGCTTGACGATGGCAAGGCCAAGGCCCGTGCCACCCTTCTCACGCGACCGGCTGATCGAGACCCGATAGAACCTCTCAGTCAGCCGAGGAAGATGCTCCCGCGAGATACCCGGCCCATGATCGGTCACTGAGATACCGATCATTTCCGGTTTGTTCGTGTCTTCCGGCTCTATCGCAATCGAGACGGTCGTGCCCGAACCACTATACTTAATCGCATTCTCGATCAGGTTCCGGAACACTTGCGCCAATTCCTCACGATTGCCGCGGACATGGGGCAAATCGCTCGCCTCGACGACATCGAGGGTGACACCGTTATCGTCTGCAATCGTCATCAGCGCTTCGGCCGTCTCCCATACGATGCGCCGGATCGGTTGCGTCTCCCTCGGAGGAACGCGCTCATTCAACTCGATGCGGTTGAGCGATAGGAGATCTTCGACCAGGCTCTTCATCCGATCGGTCTGCGAAGCCATTAGATCCAGAAAGCGGTCAGTTGCTTGGGCGTCTCCGCGCGCGTGGCCTTGCAGAGTCTGGATGATCCCCCCGATGGAGCTGAGGGGTGTTTTGAGCTCGTGACTTGCATTCGCGACGAAGTCTCGGTGCAGTGCCACGGCGCGGTGCGTTTGAGTGATGTCTTCCAAGACCACAAGCACCGCGGGAGAGTCCCGATGCTCATCACCCTCGTCGCTAAGCGCGGAGACATACGCGCGCAGACGTACTTCGCTTTCTCGGGTGACGGTGAATTGCAGGGAACTGGAAAGCGTGTCCGAGACGCAGACGTCAATCGCCTCGACCAGCTTGGGCACGCGCAGAGAGGCGCCGTGCTGCTCGGTAAGAAGCTTTCGGCCAAACAAGTGCTCCGCTTGATCGTTGGCGAATTGGATGAGACCTCGACCGTCGATCAGGATGATCCCCATCGGCAGTCGCTCCAACAGAGCGCGACCCTGGCCGGGTGCCAAACCGACGGTTTGGGGCTGTATAGTCGAAGGCTTTTCCGCGTCGGCCTCGTCATCCGGCGGGGTCTGAACATGGCGTTCGGCTTCGGGTGCTGTAAAAATCAACGCCATCACTGTCGCACCGACGACAGCGGACATAATGGTCATCAAAGGATCAGCCCAAACGGCATCTGCCGCAAAACCCAACAGGGCGGCTCCGATGCCAGGTGCCAGTCTTTGATCCAGCTTGCGCAAGCGCCTTCTCTCAATTCTGCTATCTTTACCTACAACTAACACACGGTAAGGAAGCTACAGAACTGGAAATACGGTCATTGGAACGTCATATACCACCCAGTAGCGAATCGAGACTCAGAGCCAGATGATCAAGTACCGCCTGAAATGCGCCGAGAACCATCAGTTCGATAGCTGGTTTGCGAGCGCCGACGCCTTCGAGACGCAGAGAAAACGCGGTCTTGTCACCTGCGCGATCTGTGGTTCGCCCGAGGTGGAGAAGGCGATCATGGCACCATCGGTCGCAGTGAAGGATGACGCGCCGCTCTCAAAGCCACCGTCCCAGGCCGAAGCGGCTCTGCAGGCATTGCGCCAGAAAATTGAGTCAGAATCTGACTATGTTGGCAAAGAGTTCGCCGATGAAGCGCGCCGCATTCACCTCGGTGAGGCAGATGCGCGCGGGATCTGGGGCGAGGCCAACCAGGAAGAGGCCAAAGCGCTGCATGAGGAAGGGATCCCGGTCGCGCCAATTCCGTTCATGCGCCGCGCCGACAGTTAAGATCCGAAACGATTTCCGTGCATCACATACTCCCCTCATGGTAGTGTAAAGGCATCCCAGTTCATCTTGTCAGCCCGGATCAGGAGAACCGTAATGCTCATTTACCCCACCATCGAACTGCAAAACGGCCACTGCGTCAGCTTGATCCGTGGCCAGATGGAACAGCCGGAGATTTGGCATGTGGATCCGGTAGAAAAGGCGCGAAGCTTCGCCGAGGCGGGTGCAGACTGGATCCATGTGACCGACCTGGATGCCGTAGCCAGCAAGGGCTCGAATGCAGAGCTGATCCGAGAGATTATCGTAAAAGCTGGCATCCCAGTGCAAGTCGCGGGCGGAGTACGCTCGATGGAGCATGCGGCCCAGTGGATCGAGGCAGGCGCGGGACGGGTGGTCATTGGCACCGCGGCAGTCCGACAGCCAAATTTGGTGAAGACTGCGGCGAAACTCCATCCCGACCAAATCGTAATCGCCGTCGATTTCCAGAATGAGAAGGTCGTGATCGAAGGTCGCACTGAGGCGAGCGCTTTCTCGCCCGTCGACTTTGTTCGGCAATTCGCAGGCACGCCGCTGGCGGCGATTTTGCTGACCGATATCGACAGGGATTTGGATGAACCAGGCTCGTCGATTGCGCTGACCTCAGCGATCGCGCGGGAGACAGAGACGCCGGTGATCTCCTCGGGCCTGGTTAAATCGCTGGATGACGTCTCGACGCTGAAATATGTCTACAACATCGCCGGTGTCATTATCGGTCGTTCGCTGATGACCCAGGATGTGGATCTGGGCGAGGCGATCCTCACTGCCCGTCCCGAACCTGAGAGGGTTGCCGAATTCCAATAGGTTGCGAGAGCCCAGCGCACTCGCTATAGGGACGCAGCGTTGCGGCCCCCGGCCGCTCATGGCCCATCCCCAGGAGCTCACTCAATGCCCCGCCCCGCCCCCCGGCTCGTCATGAAGTTCGGCGGAACCTCCGTCGCTGATCTCGACCGTATTCGCAATGCCGCCACCAAGGTGAAGCGCGAGGTTGAGCGGGGTTATGACGTAGCAGTTGTGGTTTCGGCCATGTCAGGCGAGACGAACAAGATGGTGGGCTATGTCAGCGATGCCGCCCGTCCGCCGGGTTCGAACACAGGCGGTCTTTTCGATGCACGGGAGTATGATGCCGTGGTCTCATCGGGCGAACAGGTAACCTCGGGCCTGATGGCGCTGGCGCTTCAGGAGATGGGCGTGCCCGCCCGCAGCTGGCAAGGCTGGCAGGTGCCGGTGCGCACGTCAGGCGCCCATGGAGCGGCCCGGATCGAGGAGATCGACACAACCAATCTCGACCGCAAGTTCGAAGAGGGACTGCACGCGGTCATCGCGGGATTTCAAGGCATTGGCCCCGACAATAGGATCACAACGCTGGGACGGGGTGGCTCGGACACCACCGCCGTCGCTTTCGCCGCCGCCCTTGGCGCGGAGCGGTGTGACATTTATACAGACGTGGATGGCGTCTACACGACAGACCCAAGGATCGAGCGGCGTGCGCGTAAGCTCGACAAGATCTCGTTTGAAGAGATGCTGGAGCTCGCCTCGCTGGGCGCCAAGGTGCTCCAGACCCGTTCAGTCGAGCTTGCCATGAACCACAAGGTCCGCCTGCAAGTCCTCTCGAGCTTTGAGGACAAGCCTGGCACGCTGGTATGCGATGAGGAGGAAATCGTGGAAAAGAACGTCGTCAGCGGCATCGCCTATTCGCGAAACGAGGC
>JBCDAQ010000273.1:0-3645 GCA_039185285.1 Pseudomonadota bacterium | reverse complement strand
TGCGGGACGCTGGCCATGACGTTGTAGAGGCCGAAGATGGCAAGCAAGGCCTCGACCGCCTCCGTGAACAGATGCCCGACATCGTGATCACCGATTTAACGATGCCGGTCATGAATGGGCTCGATTTTATTGAGGCGGCACGGGGTGATCCCAAAGGCAAAGATCTGCCGATGCTGCTTCTCACCACTGAGACGGCGGATCACCTCAAAACCCGTGCGCGGGAGATCGGGGCAACCGGTTGGCTGACAAAGCCATTCGACGCCGATCAGATCCTGCGGCTGGTTGATCAGCTCGCCTAAAAAGGACCCAAGACGATGGACGAGGATGACGAGGACTATCAGGCCCTTTTCTTCACGGAATGTGTGGAACTGTTGGGAGAGTTGCAGGAGCAGCTCGACCAAATGGCAAACGGCGATGACGACCCCGAGGTTGTGAATGCGGCCTTCCGGGCCGTGCATTCCGTCAAAGGCGGGGCAGCTGCCTTTGGTTTTAACGACTTGATCGGGTTCGCCCATGTGTTCGAGACGGTGATGGACCGGGTGCGCAATGATGTGCTCGCCGTCACGCCTGAGATTTCTTCGCTCCTCCTCCGCGCAGGCGATGTTCTGACGGAGCTGGTCGAAAATGCACGCGATGGCGGGGAGCCTGATCGCGACATGATGGACCGGGTTGCGGCTGAACTACATGACGCCGCGGGGACCGAAGCGCCTGAACCTAAATCAGCCCCAAGCGCTGAGACAGAGCCGGACGCAGAGACTGTGATACTGCCTGAAGAACTGCCTGAGCGGACGGTAACTGTCGACTTTTGCCCGCATCCAGGCTTCTTGGCTGCGGGCCACGATCCCCTCAAAGTAATCCGTGCCGCGCGCCGACTGGGATCGTTGGACGTTGTACAACAAGGAGAGATCCCACCATTGGCGGAGCTCGATCTTTCCACCCTTGATCTCAAGTGGGCCTTTACCTTCGAGAGTTCAGAACCCCCAAAGGCATTTCAGGATTTCTTCGAGATCTATGAAGCATTTGCGGACGTCTCGATCACCGATGAAGGGCCTGAAGAACCAGCAGCACCCGCCGCGGCAGAGGCGCCCAAAACACCGCCGTCGCAGCCAGTTGCCAGCCCAGCAGAACCGGCCGAGCCGCAGGAGGCCAAAGGGCAGACTGCGCCGAAGCGTAAGGTTGCGCGGACCCTCCGGGTTGAGCTTCCACGCATAGACCGGCTCGTGAATCTGGTAGGTGAGACGGTGATTACTCAGGCGGTTCTCGCTCAGCGGCTTTCTGAAATTGATCTGACCGGCAATCTGGAGCTTTCCCACGCGGTCGAAAGCATGGCTCGTCAGACACGTGAGCTGCAAGAAAGCGTCATGGCGATCCGCGCCCAACCCATCAAATCGGTCTTCAGCCGAATGCCCCGCGTTGTGCGCGATCTGGCAGAGAAACTCGGCAAAGAAGCAAAACTCGAAGTTTCGGGTGAGCAAACCGAAGTCGATATGACCGTGATCGAGGAACTGGCAGAACCGCTCACACATATGCTGCGCAACTCAATGGATCATGGGCTGGAGGAAACGCCCGAGGATCGCGAAGCCGTTGGCAAACCCCGTGTCGGCACGCTTCGCCTGGCGGCGGAGCATCGCGGTGAACGTGTGATCATCTCGGTCTCCGATGATGGCCGTGGCATCAATCGCGACGTGGTCCATCGCAAGGCGATCGAGCGCGGTCTGGTTGACCCCTCCGATACGATGTCGCCTGAGGAGATTGACCATCTGATCTTCCATCCTGGCTTCTCCACGGCCGCCGAGGTCTCCTCGGTCTCTGGTCGCGGGGTCGGTATGGATGTGGTGAAGAAGAAGATCCAGGCGCTTGGTGGGCGCTGTATTGTGAAGAATACGCCGGGGCAGGGCGCTAACTTCATGATCACTCTGCCGCTCACTTTGGCCGTGCTCGATGGCATGATCGTCGTGGTCGGGGATGAGCGCTTCATCCTTCCCATCGGCAGTGTTGTGGAGGCCATCAAGATCGAAGACGAGCGTGTCTCGGTATTGCCGCATGGCCAGCGCTTGATCAAAATGCGCGACGACTATGTCCCGTTGGTCAGTCTCAACGATTTGTTCCAGGTCCATGGCGGTTGCAAGTCCGAAGATCTGGCGATCCTGGTTGATACGGAAACTGGTGGGTCGATCGCCCTTCTGGTCGACGAACTGATCGGACAACGTCAGGTCGTCCTCAAAAGTCTCGAGGCCAACTTCCAACGCGTTGCCGGTGTGTCGGGCGCGACGATCCTCGGCGACGGCCGGGTGGCCTTAATCCTCGACGTCTCGGGCCTGCAAGGCATGGCCGATGAGCTGACCCAAAGCCAGCAAATGGAGATTGCATCATGAGTGAAGTCCTTCCCGAAGCAGATGCGAAGGAGGCACCGGCTCCAACCGGTGTGACCAAGCAGTATGTCACCTTCCTCGTTGGTGATCGTGTTTACGCGATCAACATCATCGAAGTACGTGAGATCAAACAATGGTCACCAACGACGGCATTGCCGAACCAGCCCAGCTACATGCGCGGTGTGCTCAACATGCGTGGCACCATCGTGCCGGTACATGATCTACGCGCGCGGTTCGGTGGTCCACTCACCGACGCGAATGAGAACCATGTCATCGTGATCATCAACATCGGCGAGCAAACGGTCGGCGTCCTGGTTGATGCAGTCTCGGACATTGTCACAGTCGCGATGGATGAGGTTCGGCCAGTACCACCGGGCGCGACGGATGACGATTCATCCGCCATCACAGGTCTGGTCAGCACTGATGAGCAGATGATCGCGCTGATTGATCTCGCCGCGCTCTTTGAAAGCCGGATCGAGGATGCGGCTTAGATGATGCGTCAATCCGCTTTGTCCGAGCGTCAAGCACAGCCGCGATCGGGGTCCGCTGAGGAGGAAAGCATACCGCTCCTCACCTCGGGGGAGTTCCGGCGTGTTGCAGATCTCGCTTTTGGCATGGCGGGTATCGTGTTGAAAGAACACAAACAGCAGATGGTGACGTCGCGGCTAACACGGCGTTTGCGTGCGCTCGGTCTTCCAGATTTCGAGAGCTACATCAAGCTTCTCGATGGGCCAAAAGCGCAGGCAGAAACCGAGCATTTCATCAATGCGGTCACCACCAATCTAACGGCCTTCTTCCGGGAGGGGCATCACTTCGACCATCTTGATAACGCGGTCCTGGCTGGCATCGCGGCCCGGAAAACAAAACGCGTTCGGATCTGGTCGGCAGGGTGTTCCACCGGTGAGGAACCCTACTCGATCGCGCTTACCGCCCGGGCGTCCCAGCACTGGCAAAACGGATGGGATTTCAAAATCCTGGCAACCGATCTCGACACGAATGTACTGGCAAAGGCCAAGGCCGGACAATACGCGGCCGAGCGGGGTGAGGCGATCCCAAAGAAATATAGCCGCCTGATGACGCAATCTGGCAGCAATGTTCAAATAGGCCGCCAAGCTCAGGATCTGATCTCGTTTCGCCAGCTCAATCTGTTGGAGTCTTGGCCGGTCAGCGGGCCTTTCGACGCGATCTTTTGCCGGAACGTGATGATCTATTTCGACACGCCGACGAAAACGCGGCTGGTGGAAAGGTTTGCCGAGCTGTTGGCGCCTGAAGG
>JBCDAQ010000272.1:0-3679 GCA_039185285.1 Pseudomonadota bacterium | reverse complement strand
CTGCTCATGAGCAGGCTTCATGGTCATACGTTTCGAGAGATATCCAAAGAACTATTGGTGTCAGAAAGCATGGTTGCGAAGTACATCGCCGCCGCGCTTCGGCATTGCCGTGACCGGCTTGATGCCGACGAACCCAAGACCGATTAGAGATATTGGTCGGGCGATAGAGACGGATCACCCATGCCTGAGGTGAATAAACCAGAAGCTGAGCCGATGCCACTCCAGCGGAGCCTGGAGGACGAAGCGCTTGAGTTGCTCACTTCCAGTCAGGCGGGAGGTCACGCGGGCAAGAGAGCTGAAGGTCTATTCAATGCATGGCGCCTTCAGAGTGCTTCTCATGAACGAGCGGCCAAGAGAGCGGAGCAAATCTGGCTCGAGCTTGGAGAGCAGCGCGCCTACAGAGTTTCGAACCGTAAAGGGCGACCGAGAGCCAAATACGCCTTGAGCGCCGCTGCGGTTGCATCCCTTCTGCTGCTATTAGGAGCACAGTCTGAGGAGCTTTTTGCCGACCACAGGACGATGCCAGGCGAGACACTAAACGTCACCTTGCCAGATGGATCGGTTGCGAATCTGAACACGGCGACCGCGCTCGACGTAGAGTTCGACGCGAATGAGCGGCGCATCGATCTTTGGGCCGGTGAGGCTGCCTTCAAGGTAAAACACGATCCGGCACGACCCTTTGTGGTTCACTCTCGCCAAGGGTCAGTAACGGTCACTGGAACTGTCTTCTCGGTTACTGATCTGGGCGACTCCACGAATGTCGTCGTTGCAGAGGGATCAGTACTTGTATTGCCCAATGCAGCTCAGCCAAGAGATCTCGACAAAGGCAAGAGTGTTGATTTTGCAGCCGACGGGATTGGCGCGACTGAACTGGTTGATCCCGCACGAGAGCTCGCATGGCAAGATGGTCGGCTGGTGTTTGAGGCGATGGATCTCAGCCAAGTGATCGCGGAGCTTGATCGGTTTTATCCTGGGCGCTTTGTCATTGTGGGAAGCGGCCTCTCAGAGGCTCCGATCACGGGCGTCTTCAAAACGGATGAGCCGCTTGGCGCATTGGAAGCCCTTGCCAGCCGTTTCGGGTTTGAGGTTTGGGGCCTTCCAGGGCTGAAGTTCATCGCTGCGCGTTAAAAATCCTCAGCATCCACTGCAAGATCCCTTAGGCGGTGACGTCTTACCTTTAGAGATTGCAAAAAGCCGTCTCTTCCAGCCCGCCGAGCCGATCTAGCGTCGCGCCCCGCCAGCCAACCGATTTGAAGCCACCACAAATGGTCTGGGGGGATCTGGATGACCATCATCGGGCGATTAAAGAGTACGGCCGCAGGCTTTGGTCTGTTAGCAGCACTGGCGAGCACAGCGATTGCGCAAGAGGTGCCGCAGAGCATCTCTATTCCGTCACAGCCGCTTGGCACAGCGCTCGCGGAACTCGCGCTCGCCACGAATGTAGAGATCCTATTCGGTGCAGGTGAAGTCGCTGGCGTCACATCATCCGATCTGGAGGGCGATTATACGGTCGATCAAGCGCTCGCGACCCTCCTTGCGGGAACAGGTCTTGTTGCCGATTTCATAGACTCGGACACGATCACTCTGGCAGCAGCCTCGCCGATCAATGGTTCAGAAGAAGGGCTGACCGTTCTCGATCAGATCATCGTGCGAGGCGAACTGCAAACCCGTTCATTGCAAGAGACACAGAGCAGCGTTGCCGTCTTCACGGGTGACGAACTGGACGCCAGCACCGACAGCGAGATCGCGGATGTGTTCGAGCGAACGGCTAATGTAACGGACAGCGTTGGCGGTCTCGGCTTCACAATTCGAGGGATCGAGAGCCGCGGCGTTGGTGGTGGTGGCGTTGCGGGAGTGATTGATGTCAATGTCGATGGCGCCAGCTACGTCTCAACCCAGGCGACTTATACAGGCGCACTCAGCACCTGGGACTTGGATCAGGTCGAGATCTTTCGCGGCCCCCAGTCGACGCAGCAAGGACGCAATGCTTTGGCTGGTGCGATCAGAATACGCAGTGCCGATCCCGTCTTCGACTATGAAGCAAAGGGCCGCTTCGACTATGCGAGTTTCAATGAGAACCGTGAAGCAATCGCAGTGAACGCGCCAATCATTGACGATGTGCTCGCAGTACGGTTTTCAGCAGAACGTTTTGCGACTGACGGCTTCATCACCAATCTAACGCTCAATACCGACGACTTTACGCCACGCGAACGCGGAACGATCCGAGGAAAGATACGCTTTCAACCAACGGATGACATCGACATCATCCTCGGCCACACCTACTCGGACAATGAGATCGGGACCGCAAACATCGATGAGTCGGTTGTTGGCACGCGTCCCAAAACTCTCGATATTTTCCAAGACTTCGAAGGTGCCATTAACAACTCGACCAACCTGCGGGCAACATGGGATCTCGCACCGCAGTTCTCGCTCTCTTCTGAAACCACCTACCTGAATACCGACTACATCATCGTCGCTGATGGTGGCATTCGTGAGATTGAAGACCGAAGCCTCGCGCAAGAGGTGCGTCTTAGCTATGAAGGTGAGCGACTCTCAGGGGTCGTGGGTGGGTTCTTTACCGATTTCAGCTCCGATCTCGTTTTCAACGCAGCAATCCAGAGCAGTGACTTCCCGACTGCGGGATTTCCGCCGGGCGTGTTAATCACCATCGGCAACGGCAACGATACCGAGACACGAAACTTCGCGCTCTATGGCGAGGCAGAATACGAAGTGATCGATGGCCTCACGCTCATCGGCGGGCTACGCTATGATTACGAGGAGCAGGATATCGTGCTGTCCTCCTCTCTCGCGCTTGATCCCCCCCTATTTGCATTCCCGCCGACGCCGGACACCGAGCTATCGGCAGACTACTCGGCTTTCTTGCCAAAGGCTGGTCTGGTCTATGATTGGACTGAAGACATCAGCACCGGATTTACCTTCCAACGCGGCTACAGGGCAGGCGGTGCGGGCGTCAGTGCCTCTGGCACACTCTTCGAGTTCGATCCCGAGTTTACGTACAACAACGAACTTTCCTTTCGATCACAATGGTTCGATGACCAGCTGACGCTCAACGCCAATGCTTTCTTCACTCAGTGGACTGACCAGCAGGTTTTCGTCGCAGCACCCGGGCTCCCCTTTGACGGCACCGTCGAGAACTCAGGAAGATCCCGTTTGTGGGGGTTCGAGTTAGAGGGTGACTGGCAAGCTGCGCCCGGCTTGGACCTATTTGGTAATGTCGGCTACACGAAGACCGAGTTCGTCGAGTTTGTCAGCGGTGGCGACGATTTCGCAGGCAACGAGTTCCCGTTCGCTCCGCGTTGGACGGCAACCGTTGGCGGATCTTGGAACTTCTTCGATGACTTCGTCGCGACCGCTTCAGGGAGTTACACCGGTGCATCCTTCAATGATGCCCAGAACACGCCTGGCACTCGCAGCGACAACTACTTCATCATCAACGGGCAAATCGGGTACGAGGCAGAGCATTGGTCTGCCGCCCTTTTCGCGAGAAACCTACTCAACGCCAAGTACATCGAGAACCGAAGGCTTGATAGTTTCGACCGCATCGGAGAATCTCGTGTGGTCGGGGCAATACTCACCGCTCGGTTCTGATGATCTTCAGGCTTCTTCGGCTCATGACGAAGGAAAAGTCGAATTGGCTTTCCAGAAAGCCAATTCGACT
>JBCDAQ010000271.1:0-3700 GCA_039185285.1 Pseudomonadota bacterium | reverse complement strand
GTGCCTGCGTCTCAGTTTCACCCCAGATACTCCGGCCAGCGACGGCCATCTGAGCTCCCTGGTCCCTGAGCCACCGCATCCCCTGGAGCGTAATTTCAAAGCTGCCTTTTCCCCGCTCCGCATCGTGGTGAGCCGATGTATAGTGATCTAGCGAAATGCGAAGTGTGAGCTGGGACTGATAACGTACAATCAACCGCTCTAATCCTTGCCGGATCGAGGGACGCATCATCGGCCGCATGGCGTTTGTCAAAACAAGAACCTCAAAACCCCGCGCCAACGCCAATTCGAGCATTGGGATAAAGTCAGGGTTCATGAAAGGCTCACCGCCCGTGAAGCCGATCTCTCTGGTTGGTAGTTTCTCGGCCTCGATCTCATCCAGGTAGGTTTCGACCTCAGCGGTGGTCAAGTAAACCAAAGCATCATTCGTCGGGCTAGAGAGGATGTAGCAGTTTGCACATTGGATGTTGCAGAGCGTTCCTGTGTTGAACCAAAGGGTATCCAACTTCGTCAACCGAACGCTCGCCCTGGTCTCACCCTTCGCCGTAAGCAACGGATCCGAAAACTTTTTTTGGAGCGCACCACAGGCACGGACCAAAGAATGTTCATTCATGATTTCAAGCGCCCACAAGTGGTTGTTCGTATTCTTGTGGGGACCGTTGCCGCCCCTGTCAACGTGAAGCACTGGCAAATTACTTTGATTTGATTTGTCGGTTTCGCATCACAACGCAGATGGTTCTGAAGGCGCGTTCGGTTGCGTTTCGATCCCTTTAACTCGGTTCAGATCTGTAGTGGCAAAGCAACCAGCGCTACTCTGCCAACGACCGGGCATGCTTTGCCAATGCAGCAAGACGTGTTCTGACCTCCGACGCGCCTTGAAGAGGTGGGTCGAACCAAAGCCGAGCTGTTTCTTCGCCAGCCATCAGATCCAGCCCTTCTAAGTCAAGCCCCGTCAGCTTCCAATCCGCTTTTCCTCGGTGCAGAAGGGTCGTAGCGTAGAGTGCTATCGCATCTGAGTGATCTTCATTCATATGAGCGATGGCGCCCGTCTCGATCTCTTCCAAATCCGGAGCTGCCGAAGTTAACAAGTCTGTTCGGGCCATCTCATAGGCTTTGCCGAACCCGCCGTTAAAAGATGCCCCTTCGATTTGGAGTGTCCAAAAGGCGAAGTCCCCAAAGTCAACGTAGAGAGTAGCCTTTGGCTGACGTGCGAGGAACCGCGCCCGCAGATGTTCGCGATCCTGATTGACAATCCGATGGGCGGTTCCAAAAACAGTAATTCTCGGATGAGCAAGTGGATCGCCCCGTCCGGGTTCTCCGATCAGAATGGAGGCGCGGTGATCGGCCTCCAAGGCCCCAAAATGCCCCGATAGTTGGGAGATCAGGAACAACGGCTCTCCGATGCTGGTCGTCGCCAAAGAAATGCGGCTCGCCATAGGGGTACCCGACCGTGGATCCAGTGTTGCGAGGGCCCCATAACGCGCCAAACGAAGGAATTCTTTAGCCTCCCGACGAACCTGATCATCGACGGGCTGCAGGACATCTTTGCTAGGCATTCGAGTCCACCATCAGGGTTCTCCTATCATCTTTAGCGCCCAAAGATGTCTATGCCCGACGGGAGGGCTAGGCTTCGAGCTTCCGACCAGCGGATAAGAGCCAGCGATATGCCCAGTCTCCGAGCGATCAAGGGGGCATCTCCGAACAGCTCATACCACGAAGATACCTTCTCGCATCACACCGTGATCGCTTTGGTTTCCAAGTATTCGTGGAACCCCAGCGGGCCTGCCTCTCTACCATTGCCGGATTCTTTGTAGCCGCCGAAGGGGACATCATAGTCACCGGCATTGCCGTTCACATTGATCACGCCTGCGCGCAGTTTCCGGCTCACACGGTTGATGCGTTCGCGATCGGTGGATTGGATATACGCCGCCAATCCGTAAGGGGTATCGTTTGCGATCTCGACCGCTTCTTCCTCGGTGTCAAACGGTAGGATCGAGAGTACTGGTCCAAAAACTTCTTGTCTCGCGATGTTCATTTCGTTGGTCACATCCGCAAAGAGCGTCGGTCTGATGTAGTATCCCTGATTGAAGCCCTTTGGTCGTCCCGGGCCTCCTGCAGCCAAACGCGCGCCATCTTCGATGCCCAACTGGATCAAGCGCTGGACATGTTCGAATTGACGCTTGTTGACCACCGGACCGATGTGATCGCCTTCCTTCATGGGATCATCGGTTTTGGTGTTTTCGACAATATCGGTCACGAGGTCGACAACCTGATCGTAAACGCTGCGCTCGACCAAAAGACGCGAGGCCGCATCGCATGATTGACCATTGTTGATGAAGCAACTGTCGACAGAGATTTGAGCTGCTTCACTAAGATTGGCATCGGCGAAGAGCAAGTTCGGCGATTTGCCTCCTAGTTCCAAAGTAACGCGCTTGATCGTGTCAGCCGCTGCTTTTGTCACTGCTTTGCCCGCCCGGGTCGACCCGGTAAACGATACCATATCGATGTCCGGATGAGCCGAGATCGCCTCGCCAACGACGGGACCATCTCCGTTGATCAGGTTGAAGACACCTGGAGGGCAGCCAGCTTCGTGGATCACTTCGGCAAGCATGATCGAGGTGAGCGGGGAATACTCGCTCGGCTTCAGGACAATTGTACATCCAGCCGCGAGCGCTGGCGCCACCTTGATCATGATTTGGTTAACCGGCCAGTTCCACGGCGTGATCATGCCCACGATGCCCACGGGCTCATCAACCAAGGTTGAACCTCCTCTAAGTGATGGGCGTTCAAACTGGTGCGACTGCAGCGCTTCGATTGCTGCTTCCAGATGGCCAACCCCAACCGGCATGTGCACTTCGCGGGAGAAAGAAATTGTTGTGCCCATCTCGTAGGGCATCATTCTCACGAACTCTTCCGCCCGTGCGTTGTATGCTTCTGTTATCCGTTGGAGCAGAGCAACGCGCTCATCGACGGTGCTATACTGCCATGTCTTAAACGCCGCCTTTGCAGCCGAGACGGCTTTGTCCACATCCGCTTCGGAGCCCAATGCGATTGTTGCAATCGCTTCCTCGTTCCCGGGATGAATGACGTCAAAATCGATGCTTTCTACAGGGTCTACCCATGCACCATCGATGTAAAACTTCTTATAGTTATCCATAGCGGAGCTCCTTTCCTTGAAGCTGGCGCCTTCTAAAGGCTGAGAGGTAGTGTGATGATTGGCTGAGATCGCTCATCAAAACCCTGCAGAACCGGATGTGGTTCCGCAAGTGCGCTTAACAAGTAATCCGAGACCAATGACACTCTATCGCCTCGAATGCCAGAGACACCCAGAACTGCCTTGCCCGTTGATACCTCGCTGTTCCATGCGCAAAAGGAGCTTCCTATGGGCGTGAGATGCCCGAAGAGACTCCGCCTCGCCTTAGGAGAAATAGGATTGCGATCTCGCGATCAACTTTAGTAGCCGGCTTGCGTCGCTGTCGCGGATCCCATCCGGACCGGACGAAATCGTGGTAGAGACTCAGCGACTCTAATGAGATCTTGGAGCGGGCGGCGGGAATCGAACCCGCGTCATCAGCTTGGAAGGCTGGCGTCAGAAGCTCGAAAGTTTTCATTTCCTCAAAGCCTTAGGAAAGACTGAGCGCGTATTTTGTAGGTGAATTGTAGGTAGAAAAATTCTGGAGCGGGCGGCGGGAATCGAACCCGC
>JBCDAQ010000270.1:0-3742 GCA_039185285.1 Pseudomonadota bacterium | reverse complement strand
GTGATCGCAATTCTTACGGCGGAGGACAGGCGTTTTCACGTCACGATGGTCGAAGCGGACGAGCGAAAATGTGCGTTCCTGCAGCAGGCCATCTCGACGCTGGACCTCCCGGCGACCATCGAGAACGATCGTGTTGAACGGCTAGCCTCGGCGACGGCATCCGTTATCAGTGCGCGAGCGCTTGCTCCGCTTTCTCAGCTCCTGACCATGTCTCAGCAATTCACAGTGCCGGAGACGCGGTTGCTCTTTCCAAAAGGACGCAACCTAGAAGCCGAATTGACGACCACTCGTGCGTCTATATGCCAAGCCTCACGAGCGGCCGTCAATTCGGCTCCTAAGTTGCGCCCTTTCGGAAAGAGCAAGCGCGTCTCCGGCGCTGTAAATCGCTGAGACATCGTCAGGAGCTGAGAAAGCGGGGCGAGCGCTCGCGCACTGATAACGGATGCCGTCGCCGAGGCTAGCCGTTCAACACGATCGTTCTCGATGGTCGCTGGGAGGCCCAGCGTCGAGATGACCTGCTGCAGGAACACACACTTTCGCTCGTCCGCTTCGACCATCGTGACGTGAAAACGCCTGTCCTCCGCCGTAAGAATTGCGATCACGAGACCTGGAAGCCCGCCACCGCTGCCAAGATCTACCCACGTACCATCGGTTTCGTCTGCCAGCGGATAGAGTTGAGCCGAATCGAGGATGTGCCGCTCCCACACGACCTCCATCGAGGCGCGTGACACGAGGTTGATCCGCATGTTCCAACGCGTCAGGAGTGCGACGAACGCTGCAAGACGCTCCTGTGTTTCACGTGAAACAGGAAACACTGCTCCGAAATCGGCTGCATTCATGCACTTTGCGCCGAAGGGCGATCGCGCTTCGCAGATTTGTTCGCTGAAAGAACTAGCAAGAGCGCTGCTGGCGTCATTCCCTCGATACGGCGCGCCGCTGCAACCGTTGCTGGCCGTTGCACCGTGAGCTTCGATCTCAGTTCGGACGATAAGCCCGAAAGCTCTTCGTATGAGATGTCCGGGGACAGCGCTTGCGCCTCTTCCGCTTGAAGCCGCGCAATGTCATCGGCTTGACGACCAAGATACGCGACGTAACCGGCTTCAATCTCTAATAGCTCGGCGATTTCCGGCGCCACCGCAGAAAGCTCTGGTTCAAGTGTCCTGAGCTCGGCGAACGAGACATCTCGCAGCGAAAGCAAAGCAAAGCCATCACGTCGTACGCCATCCATCCTGACAGCGATACCCTGGTCCACCGCTTCTTTCGGTGTCACGGACATGGCGTGCAATACAGTACGGCCGCGTTCAAGCTTCTCCATTTTTACTTGATGCTGAACCCAACGCTCATCACCGACAAGACCGACCGAGCGTCCGATGCCCGTCAAGCGCTCGTCAGCATTGTCGATCCGCAGTCGCAACCGATACTCGGCGCGAGACGTAAACATTCGATACGGCTCAGTGACACCCATTGTTACTAGGTCATCAACCATGACCCCGAGATATCCGGTCGCCCGGTCGATGCGCAGAGGCTCCGCATCAAGCGCACGCGCAGCGGCATTCGCACCCGCCAATACACCTTGGGCCGCCGCTTCCTCGTACCCCGTGGTTCCGTTGATTTGACCCGCGAGGAACAAGCCTTCGACCTCTCGGTGCCGGAGCTCATGCGTCAAGCTTCGCGGATCGACGAAATCATACTCAATGGCATAGCCAGGACGATGAATGAGTGCGTGCTCTAAACCCGGTATCTCTCTGACGAACGCCTCCTGTACATCAGCCGGAAGCGATGTCGAAATGCCATTCGGATAAACCAGATCACTTCTAAGCCCCTCAGGTTCCAAGAAAATCTGATGGCTATCCTTATCCGCGAACCGGCTAATCTTGTCTTCGATTGATGGGCAATAGCGTGGCCCCAGGCCGCTGATCGCTCCTGCGTGCATGGCCGAGCGCCGGAGGTTATCGCGAATGACGTCATGCACTTTCGGCGCGGTATAGGTGATGTGACAGGGTACCTGATCTTCTGACACAGCACGGGTTTCGAACGACAAAAAACACGCGTCGTTATCACCCGGCTGTTTTTCCAGACGATCCCAATCGATCGACGACGCCACAAGTCGTGGCGGTGTGCCCGTCTTCAAACGCCCAATTCCGAACGCCGCTTCTCTCATTTGGGACGATAACTGATCAGCTGCGGCCTCTCCTGCCCGACCGGCAGACCATGACTGCTCTCCAATATGGACGACACCGCCCAGGAACGTTCCCGTAGTGAGCACCACCGCTCTAGCACTTAGCTGCGTTCCGGCGCCCAACAAAACGCCGCGAATGCAGCCCTGTATGATGAGCAGCGAGACAACTTCACCTTCGATGACATTTACATCAGAAGTAGCGAGGAAGGCCTGAGCACTCCTCTTGAACAGATCGCGATCACACTGAGCCCGCGGTCCCCGAACGGCCGGGCCTTTCCGGCGGTTCAACAGCCGGAACTGAATACCGGACGCATCGGCAATCCGTCCAAGTACGCCATCGAGCGCATCGACTTCCCTGACGAGATGCCCCTTTCCCAGACCACCGACCGCTGGGTTGCATGACATCTCGCCGACACGCGTGGAATCGAGTGTCACAAGTTGAACATGCGCTCCTCGCCGGGATGCTGCGAGCGCCGCCTCCAACCCAGCATGACCGCCACCAACGACGATCACGGTGGGTCTCGAATGTTTCACGTGAAACATCTCACTTGCCCAAACAGAACCTGCCAAACACCGCCCCCAGAACTTCTTCAGGATCGGTACGGCCAGCAAGCCGTTCTAACGACCGCAACGCCAACCTCAAGTACTCTGCGGTGACTTCACTGCCAAGCCTGTCAGTACTGGCTTGAGCCGCCTCTAACGTGTGCAACGCCGCCTCGACCTCCGCCCTTTGCCGCTTGTTAACGATCAGACCGTCGCCCTTACGGCGTGACGATAATTCATGACAGATTTGAACCATAAGTCTGTCCAACCCTTCGCCAGTCACTGCAGAAACCGACATGTACCCACCGTCACGTTCATCGCACTTGTTCGAGATCAGCAAATCGCCTTCCTGGTGCAATGACACCCAATCTTCAGGAAACGGGATCCCAGGAGCCTCAACAAAAACACGAAGATCTGCCTCTGACGCGCGCGCCCGAGCGCGGTCGACGCCCATCGCCTCAACAGCATCACCACCGGCCCGCAAACCGGCCATATCCAACAGCGTCACAGGCAGCCCTGAGACATCGAGCCTAAGCTCGATAATATCACGCGTTGTCCCTTCCAATGCTGTTGCTAGCGCCACCTCTCGACCAGCTAATGTATTGAGAAGAGACGATTTTCCTACATTTGGCGCGCCCACCAACGCAACCTCAAACCCATCGCGCACGCGCTCGGCGAATCCTGCACCTTCAAGGGTCGCTGTCATGCCGCTCATCAAACGCTCTATTCGTGATCGCACATCTTCCGAAACATCCTCCGGCACTTCTTCATCAGCCCAATCGATCGTTGCTTCGATGAACGCAAGCGCCTCCATCAACAGCAACCGCCAATGGCTCGCCGCCTCTCCCAGGCGCCCACTGAAGTTCTCATGCGCTTGGCTAAGTTGGGCTGCCGTTTCCGCTTCAAGTACATCCGACAGCGCTTCGACTTCCGTCAGATCCATCCGGCCATTCTCAAAGGCTCGCTGAGTGAATTCACCAGGTTCAGCAGGGGTCAAACCCGGCAGATCTCCCAACTGAT
>JBCDAQ010000269.1:0-3809 GCA_039185285.1 Pseudomonadota bacterium | reverse complement strand
TCGGCACCCAGGACAGCACGGCACTTGGTATCGCCATCGAGAAACGGATGTGGGGCTCCTGGACGCCGCATAAGGTGAAAATGGCTGTCTCCGGCTGCCCCAGGAACTGTGCCGAGGCGACCTGCAAGGATGTGGGCGTCATCTGTGTCGACAGCGGTTTCGAGGTTAGCGTGGCGGGGGCTGCCGGGATGGATGTCAAGGAGACCGAGGCGCTGGGCAAGGCGGTGACCGAGGAGGAGGCGCTGGATCTTATCGTCGCCTTCGTCCAGCTCTACCGTGAGAACGCCAAGTACCTGGACCGGCCCTATAAATGGGTCGCCAAGGTCGGGCTCGACTGGGTCAAGGAGCGGGTGGTCGAGGATCTCGAAAGCCGCCAGGCCCTGATCGCGCGGTTCGATCATAGCCAATCGATCTACCAGACCGACCCCTGGGCGGCGCGCGCCAATGACGAGACCACCAAGCGTTGGAGCCCCATGGCGGACCTGACCCTGGAGGCTGCGGAATGAGCGATTGGATCGATATCGGTGCCTTGGAGGACATACCCATACGCGGTGCGCGCCTGGTGCGCACGCGCCTCGGATGCGTGGCGCTGTTCCGCACAGCTGAGGATGAGGTTTTCGCCATCGACAACGCCTGCCCGCACAAGGCAGGCCCGCTCTCGGAGGGGATCGTTCATGGCAAAGCCGTCACTTGCCCGCTCCACAACTGGGTTATCTCGCTGGAGACAGGAGAGGTTCAGGGTGAGGATGAAGGGCAGGTACGCAGGTTTGACGTTAGGGTCGAGGGAGACCGCATCCTGCTCGACCCTGCGCTACTCGCGAATCGAAGCGCAGCATGAGCAGTGTCGCTACCACTTGCCCCTATTGCGGGGTCGGTTGCGGCGTTCTCGCGACGCCTGATGCCAATGCGACCGTCTCAGTCAAAGGCGATCCCAACCATCCGGCGAACTTCGGTAGGCTTTGCTCCAAAGGCTCTGCTTTGGGCGAGACGATCGGGATGGAGGGTCGACTGCTTCGCCCCGAGATTAGGGGCAAGGAAGCGACCTGGGAGATGGCGGTGGCCGAGATCGCCCGCCAGTTCCAGTCAGCAATCGCGGAGCATGGACCCGAGAGCGTGGCCTTCTACGGCTCCGGCCAGCTTCTGACTGAGGACTACTACGTCGCGAACAAGCTCATGAAGGGTTTTATCGGTGCCGCGAACATCGACACAAACTCGCGCCTTTGCATGGCCTCTTCGGTGGCTGGTCATAAACGCGCCTTTGGGTCGGACACTGTTCCCGGGACCTACGAAGATCTGGAGGAGGCCGACTTGATCGTCCTCGTCGGCTCCAACCTCGCCTGGTGTCATCCGGTGCTCTACCAGCGGATCGCCGCCGCCAAAGCGGATCGACCAGGTATGACCGTTGTTAATATCGATCCTCGCCGCACTGCGACCTGTGACCTCGCGGATCTCCACCTGCCGTTGGCGCCTGGTAGCGACGTTGCGCTTTTCAATGGTCTGCTCGTGCATCTCGCCGGGGTGGGCGCGACCGATGGCGCCTTTGCTGACGCGCATGTTACGGGCGTGGAGGAGGTGATTGCAAAGTCCGAAGCACAAGCCGGCCAAGCTTGCGCAATCACGGGTCTCGACGCGTCTGAGCTCGCGCATTTCTACGCGCTCTGGGCGCGCACCGAGAAAGTGGTCACCGTCTATTCCCAAGGGGTCAACCAGTCCACCTCTGGCACGGATAAGGTCAATGCGATCCTGAACTGTCATTTGGCAACAGGCCGGATTGGCAAACCAGGAATGGGGCCTTTTTCTGTCACCGGACAGCCCAACGCGATGGGGGGGCGTGAGGTGGGTGGGCTCGCCAACATGCTCGCCTGCCATCTAGATATCGAAAACACTGAGCACCGGCAGGCCGTACAAGATTTCTGGCAGTCGCCGTCGATCTGTACGCGCCCAGGTCTAAAAGCGGTTGATCTCTTTAATGCGTGCGCAGATGGGCGTATCAAGGCTCTTTGGATCATGTCCACGAACCCTGCGGTTTCTATACCCGATGCGGATGGTGTCCGCGATGCGATTGCTGCCTGTCCTTTCACGGTTGTCTCGGACATTCTGCCGGATACGGATACTGGTCGACTGGCAGATGTTTTGCTGCCCGCGCTTGGATGGGGCGAGAAATCCGGCACCGTCACCAATTCTGATCGGACCATCAGCCGACAGCGCCCATTCTTGGAAGCTCCGCAATCTGCTCGGGCGGACTGGCGGGCGATCTGCGATGTTGCAGCGGCGATGGGTTGGGCCGAGGCCTTCGATTTTGAAGGGCCAGCGGCGATCTTTCGCGAACACGCGCGTCTCTCAGGTGTCGCAGGCCAGCTCGGCCGTGATTTTGACATTAGCGGGCTCGCTGAGATCAGTGATGCGGATTACGATCTCTTAGAGCCGACGCGTTGGCCGGTCAGCGCCACGCGCCGAGGTGGGCGGTTCTTTGCGGACGGCCGGTTTTTCACCGCAGATGGGCGCGCGAGGATGGTGCCCGTCGATCATCAGCCAATGGCTGCAGCAACGAGCGAGGAGTACCCGCTACGTCTAAACACCGGGCGCGTTCGGGATCATTGGCATACGATGACGCGCACGGCGCGTGCACCTCGACTGAACCAACATATTGCTGAGCCATATGCCGAGATCAATCCGGTCGATGCTGCACGCTATGGGATCGAGCCCGCGGATTTAGTGGTAGTGCGGGGGAGCACTGGGCGCGTTGTTGTTCGCGCTCTGATCACGGACCGGACAGCGCGTGGCGTGGTCTTTGTTCCCATGCATTGGACATCGAATTGGAGCTCGGACGGACGGGTTGATGCCGCCGTGGCCGCAGCAACCGATCCGATTTCTGGCCAGCCTGAACTGAAAGGCTCGGTCGTCGCACTCTCGCGCTTCGATGCGGATTGGTTTGCCTTCGCCGCAGGATCAGGCCGACTGGCGCCAGATGCGGTTCCGGGGCTTGGATACTGGGCGCTTGCAAAGACCCAAACCGGTTGGCGCGCCGAGATCGCTGGTAAAGGTGAGCCGGATTGGCAGAAGATCGCCCCGGCGCTCCTGGGTATGCAGGGAGGGGCACGAGCGGTCAGTCTCAGCGACCCAGATCGTGGATCGGCTCGGGTCGGTCTGGTGCGTGAAGGAAAGGTACGTGGCGTGTTATTTGCAGCCCCATCTCCTGTTGGTGTTTCGCGAGCCTTTGTCGTCTCCGCCCTGGCGGAGGACGTTTCAATCCACGAAGTCTTAGCAGGCCGACCAGCAAACGATCGACCAGATCCTGGAGCGACCGTTTGTTCCTGCTTCGATATCGGTTCTAACACCATTCAAACGGCTATCCTTAAGCAGGGCCTCGCGACCGTAGATGAAATTGGAGAAGTCCTGCGTGCCGGGACGAATTGCGGTTCCTGCCGGCCCGAACTTCGTCAACTCTTGCTTCGGACCCAGCGTCCAATGGCGGCAGAATGAGCCTTGCGCCATATATCCATGCGATGGGCCGAGGTCCGTCACGGGCGCGCTCGCTCACCCAGGACGAAGCGCAAGAGGCGATGTCGCTTATCCTGTCAGGTGATGCCGCTCCTGAAGCTGTGGGCGCATTGCTGATGCTCATGCGCTACCGCGGCGAAACAGCGGAAGAGATCGCAGGGTTCACCCAGGCTTCGCGTGCCAACCTGTCCGGCTGGCAAGGTATCGGTGCTGCCCTTGACTGGCCCAGCTATGCGGCGGGACGGTCACGCGGTCAGCCGCTTTTCCTGTTAGCCGCAAAACTCTTGGGACAAGCGGGTTATCCGGTC
>JBCDAQ010000268.1:0-3837 GCA_039185285.1 Pseudomonadota bacterium | reverse complement strand
TTCTTGGACGTTTGTAGATCGCTTCCAGGCCCATCTTTGCCATCAGCCGCCTCACACGGTGCCGTCCAACAACGATCCCTTCCCGGCGCAGATAGGCCGCGATCTGGCGGGATCCGAAGAACGGGTATTTGGTGAACACACGGTCGATCTCTTTCATCATCGCCAGCGTGTCCGCGTCGACCCCGGCCGGCGTGTAATAGAACGCGGACCGGCAGAGCCGAACCAGCCTGCATTGCTGGCTGATGCTCAGCTCGGGGTGATCCCGTTTGATCATCGTGCGTTTCTTCTCGGGGCTCACCGCTTCAGCCCTTCGGACACTAAATCGTTCTCGACCGCCGCTCGCCGTCGCCCATCGGGCTCGGACCGGTGGCGCCCTGATGGGCAACTCCTCGGACCAATGGCGGACAAAGGCTCGCCCCGACCTTGGCGTGCAGCTCCTTAACTTCGGCCTGCATCGGCCCTTCTGGCGCACCGCCTCGCGCAAACACATCGGCCATGCCTTCCACGGCCCGGCGGTTCCACGTACTCACCTGGTTCGGGTGCACCTGGCCAGCGCGCCCGCAGATCATCCCTGCCACCCCGAGAGCACTCACAAGAAGCCAAAAACCCGTAGGGAGCGGCACGGCAGCGAGCGAAATCGATAGCGAGGTTACCTCGCCGTTTCCGTCTCCGAGGGAGCTCGCGCGGAGGTTGATGGGGGCTGTAAAACTGCTCAATTCAAGTCCCAGCACCTGATCAAGGCTGAACGGTCCAGTGCCAAACGTGCCGTCGGGCAAGGACTGAGAAAACCGAAATCTTTCACCAATGTTGGCAATCGTCAGGGAGTCACCAAAAGGACTACCAAAGATAACGAAATTTGGCGTCGTTACGAATTCAATCCCATCGACCTGAAATGAGGTAATCGCATTCTCGAAATTAGCTAGCGAATTGTTAGGAACAGCCGAAGGCTGAACACTTCCGTCAATGGCGATAGAGAATGTGAACTCATCGTTCAGAAAAACACCGTCTTCCGGATTTGCGATGTTACTCGTGCCCGCGCCTTCAAGCAAAATCGTCGCCGCAGATGCAGATACTGTGGTTATCGCTATGACGAAACACAGTGCCAGCGCGCTAACTAATTGTTTCACTGCCTCAATCCTTCAAACTCTATTGTGAAACGGACGAGTGATCCCAATCGGTCGCGGCTATCATCTGAATTGATCTTCTGCAAATGATGAGCCGCTGTTAATCCTTCTTCGTCGAGACTGTAACCACAGACCCAAGACGTTAACAACCGAGTCTGCGCATAGAGCAGCACAGCGTGGTTAGGGAAAGGCAACCGCTCAGGCTTGGCATTCGCAAAGCTCCTGCGAAGCACGTGGTGGTCCGAACCAGCCGTGCCCAGGCCTTTTCAAAATAGAACCAGTCACGCACAGGAACTTTGTTAGATTCCGAGTTTCTCTCGTGCGGCCGACGCCCTCTGATCATACATTGAGCAGCAGGTATTCTCGTTCCCACGGGCTGATGACGCGCATGAATTCTTCGTATTCATGGGCTTTTACGGCAGCGAAAAGTTGGGAGAAATCCTCGCCGAGGACCTGGCGCAGCGGCTCGCAAGCGCGGAGTTCTTCAACTGCTTCTAGCAGGCCGTAGGGCAGTTCGCGGGCGCGGGCGTAGCTGTCGGTGTTCACCTCGCCTCGGGGTTGGGTTTGCTCGACCAGGCCCAGATATCCGCAGGCGAGTGTCGCGGCGATGGCGAGATAAGGGTTGGCCTCCGCTCCGATCACACGGTTCTCAATCCGGCGCGCCGCCGGGCTCGCGATTGGGGAGCGGAAGCCGGTTGTCCGATTGTCGCTCCCCCAGTCGAGATTGATCGGCGCCGTCATATCCGGCACCAGCCGCCGGTAGGAGTTCACATCAGGTGCGGCCAAGCAGCAGGCTGCGCGGAAATACGCCTGTTGCCCGCCGATGAAGTGGTAATAGGCGTCCGACGCGCTGCCATCCGGGTTGGAGAAAATATTCTGCCCCGTCATCGCGTCCACAACAGATTGGTGCACATGCATCGCCGAGCCCGGCTGCGCCTCCATCGGTTTGGCCATGAATGTCGCATAACAGCCGCAGCGCATCGCGGCCTCTCGGATCAGGCGTTTGAACAGGAACACCTGGTCGGCCAGATCCATCGGATCGCCATGCATCAGGTTGATCTCGAGCTGGGCGGCGCCACTCTCTTGAATGATGGTGTCGATATCCAGGCCGAGCGCGTCCGCATAGTCATAGATATGCTCGATGACGATGTCGTATTCGTCCACGGCGGCGATCGAGTAGGCCTGCGCCTTCTGGGCCGCGCGACCGGACCGGCCAATCGGTGGCTCGAGCGGATAGTCGGGATCGGTGTTCGGGCGGGTGAGGTAGAATTCCAGCTCCGGCGCCACGACCGGCTTCCAGTTCCGCTCCTTATAAAGATCCAGAACCCGCCGCAGGACCGAGCGTGGGGCAAAGGGCACATAGCTCCCATCCCGCTCGCAGACATCATGGATGACCTGGAGCGAGCGATCGTTCGCCCATGGCACAGCGCGGGCGGTTGAGAGATCAGGCACCAACATCAGATCCGCGTCCGTGTCATAGCCCTTCATATTCTCCAGATCCGGGTAGTCCCCCGTGATCGTCAGGAAAAACAATGAAGTTGGCATGAAGGTCTGGGCCGAGCCCAAAAACTTCGAGGCGGGCATGACCTTCCCCCGGCCAATCCCGGCGAAATCTGAGCAGATGCACTCCACCTCCTCGACCGCATGCTCCCGCAGCCATTGCGAGAGGCTTTGCTCATCGCGGAATTCGGCACCGGGGGAGACATCAAGGCTGATATCGGGCGTAATGCGGCCCAGCCGCATGCCGCCTTCTTGGCTATATGGATTGCTCATGGGAACCTGTGTCGTTGCTTACTGCCCTAGTAGCACGAAAATGATGCAGTGCCACAAGCCTCAGCGCCCGGCCTCTGCATGACCTTTCTGAACAATCGCATGGCAATGATCAGCCAAGGCCTTGCGATCCGCGAATTCAGACGGATGCACCGGCTCGTGGAAGGTCACGATAACCCTAGACCCGAAAGATCGGCTCATCACCGCGCGAATATGTCCGCCAAACGGCATCGAGCCCCACCAGCCAAAGAAGTTCTCCGGCAGGCCAGACCCTTCGGCAGTCAGATATCGAACCGAAACTGGTTGAATCCAGATCTTGTCACTCGGCACGTCCGAAAAGAACGCTGAGAATAGTGAGCTTTTGAATGGCAACACCCGCATCCCGTCGGTCGATGTTCCTTCAGGGAAGAAGCAGAGCAACTGCCCCGCTGCGATCCTATCACGCAACACAGCCTCCTGCCGCTTGGCTTCGACCCTCTTGCGCTCGATGAAAACCGTCCCCGCGATCTTGGCGAGGAAGCCAACGCCCACCCATTTCGCCACATCCGACTTCGAGACGAAGTAGACCAGTCGGACCGACCGCAACACCACGATATCCGACCAGGAACAGTGGTTCGCCACCAGAGCGCCTTCGGCAATCGGTGCCCCTCTCACCTCCTGACGCATACCCAGAAGCGCCACACAGATCCGTGCCCAAAGACGTGCGATCCAAAAATGATAGGAGACAACATGGCCCAGCGTTTTGCGCAACGTCGCCCCAAGGACGAAGAAAACCCCTAGAACGGCAGTTATCAAGATCGCTGCGAACAGCCGAATGCCACCGATCAAACGGTTCTGCAAAGGCGGCGCAGACAGAGGCGCCGGGTCCGCCTCATTCCAGGTCACGCAGAGGCGCTCCCCTCGGGCGACACCGTCTTGCGGTCTCGTGAGTAGTAGTTCCGGT
>JBCDAQ010000267.1:0-3957 GCA_039185285.1 Pseudomonadota bacterium | reverse complement strand
GAGAAAGTGTAGCCGCCATTCGCCTGGATCCGGAACTCGGCCGCTTTCGCGAAAGGTGCCAATAATGAAAGTGTGAGTGCGAGCCAAACGATGTGTATGAGATGGGTGTTTGCCGATCGCATTCGACTTTTCAAGCAGTCCGTCTTCCACATATCGCTAGACTTACTTCACTGCGACGCAGGTGCAAAGTGTTTCAGCGCTTGGCGTTGGTGACGCACACTGCAGTTGATTCTGATGCGATAAGATCGAGCCTGATCAATGCGCGCAGGTCGAGCGGAACCGCCCGTAATCCCGGGACATGACCCGGAAGAAAACCTTTGAGGAAACCCGCTCTGCGCCCAATCGATCGTAAAGGAGTTGTGCATCCTCATTGATCGAGTCGGTGGTCCAGTCGATCCGGTTGCAGCCTCGGCTTTCCGCCTTGTCGACTAAAGCGACCAGAAGCTGTCGGCCGAGACGTTGGCGCCTTGCGTGTTCGGAGACAAAGATGTCTTTCACGAACATTGTCCCACCACCATCGGTCGAGGGTTGGAAGATCGCGTAGGTTGCGAGCCCGATTGCGCGGCCCTGGTCGACAGCGACCAGCATGGCGCAGCTGCGTTCCTCGAAGAGATCGTGCAGCGTCCGCTCCATCGATGTCTCTGGCATCTGCTCACCATGGTAATGGTGGTGGATCTCCGCCAATAGCGGTTGGATCATGGCTCGGTCGCCCGGGTCGATGAGCCGGATCTCGGTCATTTCGCCCGGTCCGCGAGCGCGGTCAGAACCGCATCGCCCATGCCGGAGGTCGAGACCGTCTTGGTACCCTTGTCGCCTGCAAGATCTGCCGTGCGGAAACCACGGGCCAGCACGTCCTCGACCGCACCCTCGAGCATATCGGCATCCTCGCCCAGGTCGAAGCTGTAGCGAAGCGCCATGGCGAAGCTCAGGATACAGGCGATCGGGTTGGCTTTGCCCTCACCCGCGATATCCGGAGCAGAACCGTGGACGGGTTCGTAGAGTGCCTTTGGCCTGCCGTTCTCCATCGGCGCGCCGAGGCTGGCCGAGGGCAGCATGCCCAGCGATCCGGTCAGCATGGCCGCCGTGTCCGAGAGCATGTCACCAAAGAGGTTGTCGGTCACGACGACGTCGAACTGCTTCGGCCAGCGGACGAGCTGCATGGCGCCTGCGTCCGCATACATGTGGGTCAGCTCGACATCCGGGTACTCTTCGTCGTGGACGTGTTGGACTTCCTCGCGCCAAAGGATGCCCGCCTCCATCACATTGGCCTTCTCCATCGAGCAGACCTTGTTGCCCCGCTTGCGGGCCAGCTCGAAAGCCGAGCGGGCGATCCGGCGGATCTCTTCCGTGGTGTAGCGGTGCGTATTGATCCCAACCCGCGTGCCGTCATTCATCTCCTGGATGCCGCGCGGCTCGCCGAAATACATGCCCGAGGTCAGCTCGCGCAGGATCATGATGTCGAGGCCCGCGACCACTTCACGCTTGAGCGAAGAGTAATCCGCGAGCGCGTCAAAACACTGCGCGGGGCGGAGATTGGCGTAGAGATCCATCTCCTTGCGCAGGCGCAGAAGACCGCGCTCTGGCTTCACCGAGAAATCGAGATCGTCATAAGCAGGCCCACCAACCGCGCCGAGCAGTACGGCATCGGAATCTTGCGCCTTTGCCATCGTCTCGTCGGAAAGCGGAACACCATGCACGTCATAGGCAGCGCCTCCGACCAAATCTCCCTCGACCACGAAGTCCCGGGCGCGTTCGGACCGGTACCAATCGATGATCCGGGCAACTTCGGCCATCACTTCAGGGCCGATACCGTCACCGGGCAGGATCAGGAGTTTCATGGTCATCTGCGTCTCCTCCGAAATTGATTGGCCGTCTCTTGGGGCAAGAGCGTCATAAGATCAAGCGTCGCGGCTGATCTCGGCGAAACGGGCGAGGAAGGCGTCCTTCACGGCGTTGGTTGGCTCGGTCACCAAGCGGATATCCGCGGCGCCACGGAATCGGGGCCGCGGAAAGAACTTCGCGGCCTCTTGCTCGGTAAAGCCTGCCAACTGAGTCGCCTCGAACCAAGCCGAGAGCCGGTCGGCATGTTTGATCTTCTTCTCCAAAGCCTCCGGCGGATCGGGGATCGAGAAGCGCATGTGAATGGCATGGGCAAGGCGATGCTCGAATGCTTTGTAGTCCAGCCCAATCGCGGCTTTGAAGGGCGAGATCATATCGCCAATGACGTATTCCGGCGCATCGTGGAGCAGCGCGGCAAGCCGGTCTTGCATGGATGCGCGGTGATTGAGCCGGGAGAACAGCTGCTCGACCAGAACGGAGTGCGCGGCGACCGTGTATGGATGATCGCCGAGCGTCTGCCCATTCCACCGCGCCACCCGCGCAAGCCCGTGAGCGATATCCTCGATCTCTACATCCAAAGGCGAGGGATCAAGCAGATCGAGCCTCCGTCCGCTCAACATCCTTTGCCAAGCGCGTGCTGGCTGGTTTTGGTTTCCATCCATACCGGGGTTAGACGTCAATTCGGCGGATCTGGTCAAGCGGTGACACGGTAATCCTACGTGCACTCGGTCATTGGCAGAGCGACGGCATAGGTGGACTTGGTAACCTCCCCCTGAACCATCCGGATGCAGACCTTTCTGCCGACCGGAAGAAGCCCGCGAATCCGTGCTCTCTTGAGCCTCTTTGTTCGGACGATCGAGTACTGGACCCGAAACTTGCCGCCCGACTTGTAGTTTTCAACGACATGGGCGACCTGTGGGGCGTCACTGCGCTTGGCCTCGAAAAGCAGCGACCCTGCCATCAACGCCAACCCGCCGATGAGGGCGAGGCCGATGATGAGCTCGGTTTCACTGCTTTGCACCTAGAAACCTCCACTTTGGCTTGGGTTGGTCCGTGCCGACATGCCGCAGGTCTTTAACTATTCATTTCCCGGGACGAATCTAAGTAGCCGCTCAGAGATTGTCGAGCGACGCACATGCTGTTAGAGAGCGCGGCGCAACCCCGCTGGAGGAGCCTTTCTATGCCTGATTATGCCGTCAAAGATCTGAGCCTTGCCGAGTTTGGCCGCAAGGAGCTGGATATTGCCGAGACCGAGATGCCCGGCCTGATGGCTTGCCGAGAGGAGTTCGGAGATTCCAAACCTCTGAAGGGCGCGCGGATCACGGGCTCGCTGCATATGACGATCCAGACAGCGGTGCTGATTGAGACGCTCACGGCGCTGGGCGCGGATGTGCGTTGGGCGTCCTGCAACATCTTCTCGACCCAGGATCACGCGGCCGCAGCGATTGCGGCCGCTGGCGTTCCGGTTTTTGCCGTCAAGGGCCAAACCCTTGAAGAACATTGGGATTATCTCGACAAGTCGTTCATGTTCCCCGAGGGTGCTAACATGATCCTCGACGATGGCGGGGATTCGACGCTCTACGTGCTCCTTGGCGCGCGGGCCGAAGCAGGCGAAGATATTTTGGCAGTGCCGACCTCGGAAGAGGAAGAGGTGATCAAGGCGCAGATCAAGAAGCGGATGGCGGAAAGCCCAGGCTGGTTCACCAAGACACGTGATCAGATCAAAGGTGTGTCTGAGGAAACAACGACGGGTGTGCACCGTTTGTACGAGCTTCACAAAAACGGTCAGCTGCCTTTCCCAGCGATCAACGTGAATGACTCCGTCACGAAATCAAAGTTCGACAACAAATATGGTTGTAAGGAATCTTTGGTAGACGGCATCCGCCGCGCGACAGACACAATGATGGCGGGCAAGACTGCTGTTGTTATGGGTTACGGCGATGTGGGCAAAGGCTCTGCGGCGTCGCTTCGCGGTGCAGGCGCACGCGTGAAAGTAACTGAGGCCGATCCTATCTGTGCGCTACAGGCTGCAATGGATGGTTTCGAAGTCGTATTGCTTGAGGATGCTTTGGCAACGGCTGATATCTTCATCACAACAACTGGCAACAAAGACGTGAT
>JBCDAQ010000266.1:0-3959 GCA_039185285.1 Pseudomonadota bacterium | reverse complement strand
CAGTGATTTACCGCATCGTCTACATCAGCAAATCTACAGTCGCCCCGGTTTCCGAGGCGGTCTCAAATATTGCTCGGAAGTCATTGTCTCGGAACATGCAACTTGGGATCACCGGGTTCTTGTACTTTGACGAGAAAATGACTTCCGAGCAATATTTGAGACCGCCTCGGAAACCGGGGCGACTGTAGATTTGCTGATGTAGACGATGCGGTAAATCACTGCGTCACCATCCCGACCTTGACCACTTCATTTTGCCATTAGTTTCAATACGAGATCATACTGAAAGTCCATTCTAACTGATGGAAAACTGCCCAAGACGCCCGCGACTGGATTTCAGGTGGCTTTTGCCGACGACCCAAGGCAAACAGACAAAAAATAACGGAGAAGCCGATGAATCCGATCCTCGAAGAGCTCGAAAGTCGCCGCGCCGAAGCACGATTGGGCGGCGGGCAAAGACGTATCGATGCGCAGCATTCCAAGGGCAAGCTGACCGCGCGCGAACGAATCGAGTTGTTGCTCGACGAAGGATCTTTTGAAGAGTTCGACATGTTCGTCAGCCATCGCTGCACGGATTTTGGCATGGAAGAGGCGCATGTGCCCGGCGACGGCGTGGTGACCGGCTGGGGCACGATCAATGGGCGTCAGACCTATGTTTTCAGCCAGGACTTCACCGTCTTTGGCGGGTCGCTGTCGGAGACCCACGCCCAGAAGATCTGCAAGGTTATGGATATGGCCATGATGAACGGCGCCCCGCTGATCGGCTTGAACGACTCCGGCGGCGCGCGGATCCAAGAGGGGGTCGCCTCGCTGGCGGGTTATGCGGAGGTGTTCCAGCGCAATGTTCTGGCCTCAGGCGTGATCCCGCAGATCTCGGTGATCATGGGACCTTGCGCGGGCGGTGCAGTGTATTCGCCCGCAATGACCGATTTCATCTTCATGGTGCGGGACTCGAGCTACATGTTCGTGACCGGCCCGGATGTGGTGAAAACCGTGACGAATGAGCAGGTCACGGCAGAGGAACTGGGTGGCGCCAAGACCCATACATCCAAGAGTTCCGTGGCGGACGGCGCCTATGAGAACGATGTGGAGGCTTTGGCGGAAATTCGACGCCTGTTCGACTTCCTGCCGTCGAACAACCGGGCAGACCTGCCCGAGCGTCCCTTCTTTGACGCAGGCGATCGGGTCGAGGAAAGCCTCGATACCCTGATCCCGGAGAATCCGAACCAGCCCTATGACATGAAGGAGTTGATCCTGAAGCTGGCTGACGAGGGCGATTTCTTCGAGGTGCAGGAGAAGTTCGCCGGCAACATCATCACCGGCTTCATCCGGATCGAGGGCCGCCCCGTGGGCGTGGTAGCGAACCAGCCGATGGTGCTCGCCGGGTGCCTGGACATTGACTCATCGCGCAAGGCGGGCCGGTTCGTGCGGTTCTGCGATGCCTTCTCCATCCCGCTCCTGACCCTAGTCGACGTGCCGGGGTTCCTACCAGGGACAGACCAGGAGTATGGCGGCGTGATCAAGCATGGTGCGAAGCTGTTGTTCGCCTATGGCGAGGCGACGGTTCCGAAAGTGACCGTGATCACGCGCAAAGCCTATGGCGGGGCCTATGACGTCATGAGCTCGAAGCATCTGCGCGGTGACATCAACTACGCGTGGCCCACCGCCGAGATCGCGGTGATGGGCGCAAAAGGCGCAACCGAAATCCTCTATCGGAGCGAATTGGGCGACGCAGAAAAGATCGCGGCCCGCACGAAGGACTACGAAGACCGCTTCGCCAATCCCTTCGTCGCCGCCGAGAAAGGCTTCATCGACGAGGTGATCATGCCCCGCAACACCCGCCGCCGGATCGCACGGGCGTTTGCCGCTCTCAGGGGCAAAGAGCTGTCGAACCCTTGGAAGAAGCATGACAACATCCCTCTTTGAACCAAATGGCGCGCACGTGCCGCGCGCACAACGATGCTGTCCCTGAGAAAACGCCGTTCTTTCAGAACAGCTTTTTGGCGGGACAGAGCGCGTATCTCGACGTTAGGCCAGTCCAACAAAGGTGTATGCGGCCCGAGCCGCATTCCGCTTGGTTCAACACCTGATTCACGGATTGGTGATGGTGTTAGAACGACGGTTTGGCCACTCCCGGACGTGTCATGGCGAAATGCAAGGAGGCATCAAATGCGTGCGATCTTCATACTTCTTACCGCCTCTCTCGCCCTTGCTGCCTGTGGGCAGACGCGTGGTGAGCGCGCCCTGACCGGTGCTGGTATCGGCGCTGCGAGCGGCGCTCTCGGCGCCGAAATCGTTGGTGGAAGCGTCCGGGGCGGCGCGCTTCTGGGCGGCCTTGTCGGGGCGGCGATTGGCGCTGCTACGTCTGACCGCCAGGGCAAAGGTTTCTACGATTATTGATCTTGGCCGCGGGCTCGGCATACTACCCTGATGAGCGGAGCCCAGTTTCACATGATCCAAGGCGCGGCCCAGCCGGTTGCGCCGTTCAGCCATGCGGTCGAACAGGACGGCTGGGTCATCCTGACCGGTCAGATGCCGACCGATCCGGAGGCGCCGGACGCGCCATTGCCCGAGGGAATCGAGGCGCAAACCCGGCGTGTGATCGCAAATCTGGAGCTGGTTCTGGCCGGGATCGGCCTCGATCTGAGCCATGTCCTCCAGTGCCGCTGTTTCCTGACCGAGTTCGAGCGCGACTACGCGCTCTTCAACGAAACATACAAGTCGCACTTCCCCGACAACCGCTTGCCAGCGCGCACCACGGTGGGTGTCACAGCCCTTGCCGTTGGCGCCCTGGTCGAGATCGACTGCATTGCGCGGAGGCCGGATACCCCGTGACCCGCGATAAGGACCCCTACCGCCTCACCAAATACGTCGCGACCGGAGCGATAGACGGGATCCTGGCGGGATGGGCCTTTTGCGGCGGGTTGCTCGCATTGGATGTCTATGGCCTTTGGACCCGAGCTTCGACCCAGGCGGATGGCCCGTTGATCACGCTGGTCTTCTTCCTGCTCACCGGCATCACGTTTGGAATGCTCGGGATCGCCTGGCGGGTTATGTTGCTGTTGCCGGATTAGAAGGACTGAGCGCTTATGAACGAGATCTGGAAAGGTCAGGCTTTCACCATTGCCCATGCGGATGGTGGAGTTTTCGAGGGCAAGGGTCTCCGAGCGTTCTTCGAGTATCGCGGCCTGGGGATCGCAGAGGCGACCCAGGGCAAGTTCGGTGCCCATGTGATCCGCGCGTTGCCCGGGATGCATTCGGAAGGTCAGTGGCATACCCATGATCTCGACTTCCAGATGGTCTATGTCACACGCGGCTGGGTCGTCTTTGAGTATGAAGGCCAGGGGGAGCATGTCCTCCGGGAAGGGTCTTGTGTTCTGCAGCCGCCCGGCATCAGACATCGCGAAGTCCGCCACTCCGACGATATGGAGTTGATCGAGATCACCTCACCCGCGGAGTTTTCCACCACGCCGGTCGAGGCGCCTTGACCAAATGGGCGCTGACCGAGAGCGATGATGCCGTAGTCCTGGCGCCTCGCGGGATCGCGCCTCACTGGGATCTCGCGGTTGAGAGGTCGCTGCCCTGCCCCACCCGATGCTCTCGCCGGCACGTCGCGCGCCAGATTCGCCAGGATCTCTGGCGGGCGATGCAGGTTATGCGGGGGTTTGTGCCCATTGTTTCGGTCTCCTGGGCTGACCAGAGCGCAGAAATCCGCGCGGGCGGGCGGTTTTTGTGCGGCGCAGCGCCGCCGAATGCGTTCGAGACCATTGCCTCGGTCCTCGACAATGAGGATAACCGTCGCCGCTGGCTGGCTCACGCCACCCGCCAAAAGCCTTAAGGAGGGGACATGTTCGACAAGATCCTGATCGCCAATCGGGGCGAGATTGCCTGCCGGGTTATAAAAACAGCAGCCAAGATGGGGATCAAGACGGTCGCAGTCTATTCAGATGCCGACAAGGCTG
>JBCDAQ010000265.1:0-3975 GCA_039185285.1 Pseudomonadota bacterium | reverse complement strand
GCTTCCTTCCGGACCTGACCGGGTTGGCGAGGCGCTCGCCCGCGCCAACCTCTCACCCCGACACATAACGGCGTCGCTCCTGGACTGCAAGGGGCGACGAGCTTCCCAAAACATTTATACAGCCTGTAAAAATTCTCACCACGCACAAACTCAAACTCTCCTAAGGTCGTGTCATCGACCAACAAGGAGCAGTAAATTGTCGCATAAAATTAACGAGTTTGAGTGTGTTCTTCCGTCTTCTGGATCCACCCGTGGCCTTGTCGGTCGGACAGCCGACGATGAAGGGTGGGGCGATTTCCGATACATCTCCAGCCTTGGTGGTGGATGGTCCGGTGGGGGCCGGCATTGGTCGTCGCGTGCGCGTGTTAGTGGTAACTCTGAGTAAGTGTATCCTACCTTGGTGGATGCGCCCGGATGGCAGTCTCGTTGACTTCGACCCCCCATCCGGGCGCGTCGCTCAAGACCAAGTGCCCATCGACGATTTCCGGAGGGCTCACCACCTCGTCCTTCCAGGGCACATCGTCGATATCGATCTCCATGATCCGGAAGTTTGGGATAGCAGCGCAGAAATGCGCACTCATCATCGTCGAGAGATTGCCATAGAAGTTATGGGGGGCACAGTTCACCTCATGCGCCTCAGCCATTGAGGCGATTTTCATGGACTCCAGAATGCCATTCCAGGGCACGTCGATGATTGCCACATCCATCGCCCCGCGTTGCAAAAAGGGCATGAATTGCCGTCGACCAAACAAAGATTCGCAGGACGCGATCGGAATCCTCGTGTCGCGCCGGATCAGGGCTAGGGTATCTGGATCGAACTGGTCGATCTCGAGCCACATCAAGTCAAACGGTTCGACAACTTGCGCGACCTGTCGGTAGCCCTCGGTCTTGAAGTTGAAGTTCAGATCCAGGAGCAGGTCCATGTCATCGCCGGCGCCCTCACGGAAAGCCGTCATTTGATCCTCGATCAGGCCGAGCATCGCCCTGTCGACATTGAGCTCCGGCCAGCCTGCGTTCAAGGTGAAGCCCGGCTGATGCATAATTGGCTGCTCTAGATCAAACCGGAAGATATTGGTCTTGAGTGCGGTGAAGCCCTTTTCACGCACTTCCGCCGCAAGCGATTTGACATCTTCGAGGCTGCCCAGCGGCGGTGTGCCCATGAGCGTGCTATGCTCCAGCCGATACGATCCACAGTGGGACCAGTACAGTCTCAACCGGTCCCGAACCGGTCCGTTCAACAGAGAGACCACGGGGATGCCAAGGCTACGCGCTTTGATGTCAACCAGCGCGTTCTCGATCGCGGCGATCGCCTGGGCAATCAGTCCACCGGGTGCCTGACGGGTTTTGGCATACAGCCTAGCCGAGTGACGTTCTACCGCCCTTGGATCTTCGCCAATCAGGGCCTCGCCCAAACGTCGGATCACCTCGCTTAGGCCGGGGGAACCATAGCTCTCATTGTACTCGGCCCAGCCCGTCACGCCCTCGTTAGTCGAGATCTTGAGGAAGGACCACACCCGCCATCCAGCGTCGCAATGCAGGCTCTCAATCGAAGTGATGCGCATGGTCTCCCCTATCTTTTTGCGCGCCAACTTGCCGAGTGGCCGGGGGTTGGTCAACGTTTGGCAACAACGCCAAGCTTGTCGAGTTCCGCGTCGATGCCTGAAAGAGGGATCGCCTGCTGACCGGCGACAATCGCGTCAAACCGATCGCGCAGGGTTGCTTTCTCTGCTGGGTCCGGGTCGTTCCAAGGTCGGCCCTGGAGCCCCATGACCAGCGCGTAATACATGATGAAATGCGGTCGTGAGCCCGCTGCAATCAGCCTGCGATAAGTCTCATCAGCGCCGAGATTCCGAACGTCCTGGGCAGTGTGCAATCCGGCGCGTGCGAAACTCTCCACCGATTTCGGGCCAAGATTCCGGATTGCGGAGACAGGCTCAGCCATCGCCTGGCTCAGGGAAAAGCGAGAGGGGCGCTGTCAAAAGCCGTTCAGGGTCTTCGACGAACGCACTCAGGGCTGTTGGATAAAGCCGATGCTCCTGCTTTAAAACCCGCGCCGCGAGGCGGTCTGGCGTGTCACCGGCCAAGACGGGCACAACCGCTTGACCGAGGATCGGCCCGGAATCGAGCTCTTCAGTCACCACATGGACCGTGCAGCCATGAACCGCCACTCCTGCCTCAAGAGCGCGGGCATGGGTGTCGAGGCCCTTGAAGAGTGGCAAGAGAGAGGGATGGATGTTCACCATCCGCCCGGCCCACCTGGCGATCATTCCAGGCGTCAGGATCCGAAGGAACCCCGCAAGGGCGATGACATCGATGTGCGCGCTGTCGAGTTCCTTTTGTAATGCGTCTTCAAAGGCGGGGCGGTCTCCTTTGAAGGGCTTGTGATCAACGATCGCGGTCGCTACCCCGCGTGCTGCCGCCTTTTCTAGTCCGCCTGCCTCGGGGTTGTTGCTCAGCACCAGGGCAGGTTCTGCATGGGGTGATGACTTCAATCCGTCGACGAGCGCGACCATATTCGAGCCGGAGCCTGAAATCAGGATCCCGACCCGTTTCATGCCAGAGAACCCTTATACGTCACGCCTTCGCCTTGGGTGACAGAGCCGAGAGGGACCACAGTCTCACCTGCTTCCTCGAGGACCGTTCTGATTTGTCTGGCGTCATCTGCATCAGCGATCACAACCATCCCAATTCCGCAATTGAAGGTTTTTAACGCTTCTGCGTCCTGCATGCCCGCCTCAGCTAACAGCCAACGGAAAACCGGCGGCAAGTCCCACGCATTCAGATCGATCTTGACGCCCAGCCCATCGGGGATAGCACGGGGAATATTCTCGGTTAACCCGCCTCCAGTGATGTGAGCAAAGGCATGAACACCTTTGGCATTCAAGGCCGACAGCAGCGAACGAACGTAGATGCGGGTTGGTGCTAGAAGAGCGTCTCCCAACGTTCCAGAGCCGAACGGGCACGGTGCCGACCATTCGAGGCCCGTCGTCTCGACAACCCGCCGGACCAGCGAATAGCCATTCGAGTGGATGCCGGAGGAGGCCAGACCCAAGAGGACATCACCCTCCACTACTCCTGATGGCAGACCCGCGCCGCGTTCCATGGCGCCAACTGCGAAGCCCGCCAAGTCGAAATCGTCTGGCCCATACATGCCTGGCATCTCAGCGGTCTCGCCTCCGATTAGGGCGGCTCCCGACTGGCGGCAACCCTCGGCAATGCCTTCCACGACATTTGCTGCTGCCTCAACGTCGAGCTTTCCCGTGGCGAAATAGTCTAAGAAGAGCAAGGGCTCAGCACCCTGGCAAACAAGATCGTTCACGCACATCGCAACCAAATCAATTCCTACCGTGCTGAGGTGCCCTGTGTCGATCGCGATCCTAAGCTTGGTCCCCACCCCATCAGTAGCAGCCACCAGAATCGGATCCTCGTATCCCGCTGCACGAAGGTCGAAGAGCCCGCCAAACCCCCCAAGTCCCGCCATGACGCCTGGTCGGTCCGTGGACTTCGCTGCGGGTCTGATCCGCTCGACCAGATCGTTTCCGGCGTCTATATCCACACCTGCTTCGGCATAGGTCAGTCCGTTGGGACGGTCGCTCATCCTAAGGCTCCTCATTCAACGGGCTCCGGTTTAGGGCGGCAAAGCGTGCGATGCAATTGGCAGGATGGTTGACCGCCGCATTCGCCGCCCCTAATCAGGTCAAACCTCGAACTGGGGGCCCGTAGCTCAATTGGTTAGAGCAGACCGCTCATAACGGTTTGGTTGGGGGTTCAAGTCCCTCCGGGCCTACCACAGCAAACCCAAGCTGATAAATCATTGTTCTATTTCAATAGAGTATTGTTATCATTATACTTTGTTTGCCCGGTCGTTTGCGCCGGTGTGATACAAACTGTGATACCGGGTGTGATACATGCCGCTGCCGAATTATGTTGCGATAAGGACTTGGAGAGCGCCCATTGAGTGGCCCATGTGAATTG
>JBCDAQ010000264.1:0-3979 GCA_039185285.1 Pseudomonadota bacterium | reverse complement strand
GTATTCTACCTCGATCCGAGTGAAAGTACCGCGACATACACTGTGCGCGCTACGGTCGACACGAACAAACCGATCGGCGAGCAAGTAGAATTCACCGATGTCTCGATCGAATACAATGTTGTGCCGGCCGGCAACGAGGCGCCGGACATCGTGATGGATTTGGACGATGACCAGGAGGAGGATGCGATCAGCGTTTCGGTCGACCCGCAGGCCATGTCCGCTGCCGACGATGTGCAGGACAACGAAGCGATCAGCGACGCAGACAGTTTCAAGCCTCAGATCTTTAACGTCTGATGACGCCTTTGAGGGATAATCGATCGCGCTGGTCGATGGCTTTGAAGATCGGATGGCACATCCGATCTTTGGGCGTAAAACTTGGAGGCCAGTGTTTACTGTCGCGCTTAGACAGTAGAACTTTGCGGAGATGAGCGGTTGACCGAGCGTTTTACCAATATCCCGGGCTCTCCGCCGAACCAGGAGATGCTGCGTAACATCTTCGAGCCACGCCCGGAGAATGCCGGTCGCGCCGTCCCTTCGCAGGCAAACGCCGCGCGTGAGCGAACCCATAGCTCGATCCTCAGGGCGAACGAACATCTCCAGCCTAGCGACGACCCGGTGTGCCTTTACGCGAGCACGCCTATGTTTCGGAAGTCGGGGCGCGATTACTTTGAGATTACCGATAGCCTGAAGAAGGTATCGTCGACAATTCAAGCCCGGATCGACAGAAAAGAAGCGCGAAAAGATGAGGCCATTGGGAGTAAGGAATCTTGGTGCGCGCTGGTGTTCAAAAGCCGGCGGACCATCGGCGGGCTAAACGACGAAATCGAATCAGCGAAGAAATTTAAATCATCAGTCGATCAGGTGCGGAAGCGACTTGAGAACTTGGTCCGTGCCGAAGACGAATATCTTGAGATGAGGGATCTTCCCCTGCCCTCGACGATGCCCGAACTGCGAGAGCATCTGGATACATTGGAGGCAAAGGCGCGGGAGATCGAGCACCTGCAGTCCGAACTCAAGCCGGAACTACAGCGCGCCCTAATGAGTGCAGATCAACGACGAAATTTTATCAAGAAGTCTCGGGCGCCGGACTTCTTCCGTCAGGCCATCAAGAGCACTGGGCGTTTCGAAACGATCGATCGCATGAAGGCGCTGCTCAACACGGTCTCCAGCGACACGAAGGGCAAGGTTCTTAAGACGGAGGGGGGCGCCTACTCCCTCAATCGTCAGATGATCGATGAGGGGACGCGGATCCAAAACCTTCGCACGCGCCTGACCGAAACCTATCGCGATGGTGGTGACGAAGTCCTTCGTGACACTTTGGCTGGGTCGAACGGTGAGTCCATCAAGACAAGCGTCGCCCTTGATGCAATTCGTGGTGGTGAGGGGATCGGACAGCACCTCAAAAATTCAATCCCTGAGAGCGCAGTCGACAAAGAGTCGATAGAGTTTCTTGGTAAAGGTAGCTTCAACAAAGTCAAAAAGGCACATATCGACTTTGAAAGACCTGATGGTACGCATATCAAAGGCGATTTTGCACTAAAGCTTGTGGACTCCAACATCAACACGAGCCCGTCTGTGCAGAAGATGGGAGGGACGGGCAAGCAAGTCGGCATCGTGAACAAACAGGCCGTCGGACATCATGTGGCGAGTGCGCTAAAGAGCGGCTCTGTCGGAGAGCCTCAGACGGTCACCTTTGAGGGCCGGCTCCATCTTGCAATGCCGTATGAAGATGGCATGGCGCCCGGCAAGATGATGAGAGAGATTGCTGAAGACTATGGCGTCGAGGAGAGGCAACGGGTGACGTCGGCTCTCTCGAAGAACATCAATCTACTCGATGCTGTAAAAGATTCTCAGATTTTCAATACGGCGATCAACAATCCAGACTGCCATCGCGGGAATATCAAAATTAGATATTTTCGACCTGATGATACAGAGAATGCGAACTCACTCACACATCATGATCTGGCAGCAATGAAGGATGATGAGATCAAAAAATTGAAGGTCGAGATAGGATATTTCGACCTCGATAACTCCATGGCGCCTGAAAAGAAAGTGGATCAGATCACCCGGAGGATCCTGTATTACGCGTTGGCGCCTGACAAACTCCCACCAGGCTATCGACATCCAGTCATCGACGTGCCGATTCGGGCGCATAATTACGGACTGCCGGCGTGGCACACCGCCGGTGATTTGGAGCGGGTGACGAAGCTTTATGAAGATCTGAGAAGCTTCGAGTCGCTACAGAAACTTCGTCCGCACACGACGAGAAAAGAATACACCGCCATGCGCAATCGTGTCAGGCGCATCAAAGAGCATTTCGAGAAGCACCCGCAGGACCGGATCAACAAGGGTGCAAGCGACCCGCAAAAGTACAACAGTCCCGAGACCGAAGCGATGCCCGACACGCTGGACGCACGTCAGGCGCGGATCAAGAACACCGGGTATAGTTTCAGATTCAATGGTGAGAATCACAGGGGTGACAATATCTATAAGCCAATGCGCAACTTTCCCCTCTACATGTTCTTAGGTACAACCGAGAAGGACATCCAAAAGTACGATCAAGCGCGGTTAGAGCGCGATGTCTGAGCATAACGCGGCAGCCGATCCGGCGGCGTCTGTGATCGATGCTCTCGGCGTTGCATGGCGTCTTGGCCAACAGGGTGTCGCAGCCCCTCCGATCCCAAAGGAGTTCGAGGTTACACTACGAGCTTATGGGGACTGGTGCTTTGCGACGTTCGAACCTCCGATGGCTCCGTCCGAAATCGCTCGAGAAATTGTGCCCCGCGTGGATGAGCCCGGCGACAATTTCTTGATTATCGCTATTGACGGGTTCGGGCTGAACTCATGGGCGTTTCATTACATTCTCAACCTCGATGGTCTGACATGCATCCTTCAGAAACCGTGCGGGGGCGCTTTTGACGATACTGACGATAATCTGGTCGAGATCTCCAAGACGCTCGCGCATATTGGTGAGCTGATCGACCGACCGATTGCGTCGGGGGAGCGTCTGATCGTCATCGACACCTTCTATGAAAGTGGCTGGAGCCGCACGATCGATGGCGAGGTCTTGGAGCAGGAGGAGAGCGTTGACCCCTTCCGCGACGCGGCTACGGCTGTCCACGCGCCCGACACTGTTTGGAGGATGGTGTGAGCCGACAAGACATCGAGGACATCCTCTTGGTATTGCCGGATGACTGGACGCTCCTTGAGGGCGCCGGTCTCGATGCCGATGGCATGGCCGATCTGGTTCATGTCAGCGGTGTCGAGGCGACGATCAGCCATGTGCCAGAACCTGGCAATCTCGCCATTCTATATGCGGTGCTCGGTGCGCCAGAGGACCCGTTGGCAGTCTACCGAAAGGTGTTGGAGGGCGCCCATCTCTGGGACAAGACGCGCTCGGTGACGATCGGTCTGCGTCCTGGATCGAACGAGTTGGCAGCTTTCGCCGCGATCCCTCTCGGTGAGGGTTTCGGGCAGCGCTTCGACGATGTCTCGCGCGCCTTCGCCGAAGACTGCCTCATCTGGGCGGGCATCGTGGCCGGTCTGGACGAAGCGGAAGATGCCGAGGAGCATGCACTGCTCGACCCTTCAGCCCGCATCTAGTGGTCTGACCGAGACATTTGATACCGTCATTGCCGGGCTTGATCCGGCAATCCAGCGTTCTCTAAGTTTTTCAGATGTAGAGGTTTCCTGGATCCCCGGGTCAAGCCCGAGGATGACACGCGTGGGTTCGCTCCGCTCCGGTCAAACCACTAGGTGCTCGCCTCTGCCGCTCTGCTCGCGCCCCCGGTTCTGCCACGCCATTCCACTATCCGCGTGGACTTTTACCCGCCATCCGGAGCCGCGCCGATAACGTACAGAGTCTTTCGCACTTTGCCTGCGGCGGGGGCTTCTTTCAGGATAGCTGAGAGGAGCTGATTATGGACGATGATGGAGAGACGAAGCCGATGGGCCAGGTGATCCAGATCGACGAGGCGAG
>JBCDAQ010000263.1:0-4095 GCA_039185285.1 Pseudomonadota bacterium | reverse complement strand
GCGGGTGAGGACCTGCAGTTTGCCGATATCCTCACCAATTCGGCTGGCATCGGTCAGCACTTCGGCCAAGGCGGCGATGTCGCGCAGCCCCATATTCATCCCTTGGCCCGCAATCGGATGGACGCCATGGGCGGCATCCCCAACCAAAGCCAACCGGTCCGCCGCGTAGGCAGTGGCGAGCGATAGATCCAGCGGATAGGCCCAACGCTTCCCGATCAGCTCGATCCGGCCTAGGCGGCCACCGATCCGGCGGGAGATCTCCTCGGTAAAGATGTCGTCGGGCAGGGCCGATAGCCGCTCTGCCATCGCTTTTCGTTCGGACCAGACGAGCGAGGATCGGTTGCCGGTCAGGGGCAGCACCGCAAAGGGCCCGCCGGGGAAGAAACTCTGATGTGCGAGGCCCTCATGCGGCAGCTCGTGCGAGATCGCGTTCACCAACCCCGTTTGATCATAGCGCCATCCAACCTGGCCGATCCCCGCCATGCGGCCGAGACCCGAGCGCCGGCCGTCCGCCGCGATAACCAGATCCGCCTGAAGGTTGCGACCGTCGCTCAGGGTCAGCACGGCTCCATAGGTGTCACGTGTCATCGCCTCGACGCTGACCGGCGCAAGATGCGCGATCCCGTGCGCCGCCAGCCCCTCCAGCAAGGCGCGGCGCAGGTAGCGGTCCTCCAAGATCCAACCATACCGGCCTTCATCGAGCTCACGCGGATCAAAATGAAGGAGTGGCCCGGGAACCGTGCCTTCCGAGACATGGATATCCTCGATGGGCTGCGCCTCGCCAACCACTTGGTCCCATATCCCGAGCGTCGCCAACAAGCGCTGCGAGCCCAGCGCAATCGCATAGGCGCGCCCATCGAAATCGTCCGCCTCGCGGGTCTCCATCGGCTTGGCATCGAGTACAACCGCCTCGAGGCCCACGCTTTTCAGCGCGAGCGCTAGGGCCGGGCCGATGAGGCCACCGCCCACAATTGCGACTTGAGTTCTCTCCATGGGCTTTACTATTGGCCCGGGCTCGCGGAATGTCCAACCCAGACACTGCGACCAATCGGCGGGGAAAGATCCAATGGATAACTGGCAAGAAGCAAGTGCTGCGGATCTGGGCCGCGCGATCGGCGAAGGCACGCTGGATCCGCGAGAGCTGACCGAGCGTTTCATCGAAGCGATCGGCAGCCATCCGGACAGCGGCATGATCTATGCCCGCACAACGCCAGCCCGCGCCCGGATCGAGGCCGAGGCCGCGCATGCCCGTCAGCAATCCGGCAGCCGGGTCGGTCCGCTGGATGGCGTGCCGATCTCCTGGAAGGACAATTTCGACACGGCAGGTGTGGCGACCGAGGCGGGCTCTCGCCTGCTCGCCGGGCGGGTGCCGACGGCGGATGCCCCGGCGTTGACCTATGCAACCCAGGCGGGGCTGATCTGCCTGGGTAAGACGCATCTGACGGAGCTGGCGTTCTCTGGCCTCGGCCTCAACCCGATGACGGCGACCCCACCCAATCACTTCGACCGGCGCCGGGTGCCGGGTGGCTCGTCCTCGGGTGCTGCGGTCTCGACTACAGCGGGCCTGGCTGCTGCCGGGATTGGATCGGACACAGGCGGATCGGTCCGGGTGCCTGCGGTCTGGAACGGTCTGGTTGGCTTGAAGACTACGATCGGTGCTGTTTCCGGCGAAGGGGTCGTGCCGCTCTCGGTGACCTTCGACACGCCAGGGCCGCTGACCAAGACCGTGGAAGACGCCGCGCTCTTGTTCGATGCCATGACGGGTCAGAAACGGGCTTTGGCTGAGGCAGAAAAACCTGCCCGCCTCGTCATCCCGGAAACCCTGATGATGGATGATCTCGACCCGGAGGTTGCAGAAGGCTTCGACGCTGCAATGGGGCTCCTTTCAAATGCAGGGATTGAGATCGCCCATGCGCCGGTGCCGGAGATCCGCGAAAGCGCGGAGGTCCTATCCAGTCATGGCGGCGTGATCGTCTCAGAGGCCTGGCGCGAGTGGCGAGAAACCGTTGAGGCCCAGCCAGATACCATGTTTCACCAGATCGAGACCCGGTTCCGTGGGGGCGCGAACTACTCCGCCGAGGATGAGGCCCTTGCCCGCCAGGTGCAGGCGCGCTTGCATGAAGAGATCAGCGCCCGGATTGCCGAGGGCGGCATGCTGGTCATGCCAACCAGCCCGATCCTGCCGCCGTTTATCTCGAAGCTTCTCGGCGACAACGACTACTACACCGCGCGCAACCTGCTTGCGTTGAGAAACACCCGCCAAGGGAATCTTCTCGGCCTCTCGGCAATCACCTTGCCAACACGGACACCGATGGTCGGTGTGATGCTGTTTGCAGGTGCACATGAAGAAGACCGACTGGTGGCTGCGGGCCGCGCGCTCGAGCCAATCCTGCATGGATGATCCAAATCACGTAATCGTGTGGCTTCGCACAGGGATGCGCGCCTAAGTTGTTCCACGTGTCACTCACCAGACAGAGTAAAGGAACAACCCATGCAGAACGTGATCAAAAGCGTGATCTTATCAGCCTGTCTCACCGGCGCTGTGACTTCGCTTGCTCATGCGGCAGACGTTTACGATCTCGACCAAGGCCATACGGAGGTCATCTTTGGTTGGAGCCATGCTGGCGTTTCAATGCAGCATGGTGAGTTCGAGAAAACCGTCGGTGTCGTGACGGTTGATCCGGATGATCTGAGCAAGACCAAGGTTGAAGTTACCATCGAGACCGCCAGCGTCTCTACCGGGGTAGAGCCTCTGGATAAGCATCTGAAAAGCGCTGATTTCCTCCAGGTCGACTCTTATCCGGAGATGACGTTCACCAGCACAGAAGTTAAGCAAACGGGTGAGACGACGCTCGAGATCACGGGTGATCTTAGCCTACATGGCGTCACCAAACCGGTCACTTTGAACGCGGAGCTGATGCATAAGGGCGAGCATCCCTTAGGCAAAATCCTCGATTACTACAAAGGCGATTGGATGGGGTTTGCTGCAACCACCGAGATCGATCACATGGCATGGGGTGTGGGCAGTTTCTCCACCGGCCCGATCACGATTGAAATCAACACTGAGATGAAAAAGCGTTGACCCTCGCAGGCGGGCTGCTCGATAGCCCGCCTTCAATTGGCCAGCAATTTAGTTCGAGAGGATCAGCGCGTCTGGCCAGTTTTCATTGCCTTTGGTGATGAAGAGGGCCTGCTTTGCCAGCCACTGCTCATGAACGTTCATGTTGAGGTTCAGGTAGAGCTTGTTGTCGACAACCTTGTAAATCTCGGGGTTGATCGCGACCGGCCGGCCATCGCCCTGCGCGATCGCCCAGGCGCAGTAGCCGCCATATTGAGGTGCATACTTCTCGGGGTTGGCGGCAAATCGGTCGCGGTTGGCTGGTGTCGCAAACAGCCATTTGGCGCCCTTCCATTCGACCGAATAGGCTGGGTTGCCTTTCGATGGTCTCGGCTGAGTGAAGTAGGAGACCGGGTCATAGCCCTTGATGGCGTGCCCACTCACATCGGCGAAAATCTCGGGATCACGGAGCTCCTTGGCAGCCGCAGGGCTGGCGGCTAGGAGGACGACCATGATTGCTGCGATCAGGCGGATCATTCGGGTGCTCCTGTTGTTGAACGTCTCTTCCCAGAGTGTTGAATTACGGCTGCCAGGTCAAGAAGTTGGCGATCAGGCGTAGCCCGACCTCCTGGCTCTTCTCTGGGTGGAATTGAGTGCCTGCCATGTTGTCCTTGGCAACCACGGCGGTCACTGTCTCGCCATGGGTGGTCTCGGCGACTCGGTGCCGGGGCTCGCGGGTCTCCAGATGGTAGGAGTGGACGAAATACGCATGCGCCCCCGCCTCGATCCCGTCGAAGAGGGCGTGCTCGCCCAGGGTGAGCTCATTCCACCCCATATGCGGGATCTTCAGGCTCGGATCATCGGGCTCGAGACGCACGACATCGCCGGGGATCCAGTCAAAACCGGGCGTCTCGCCATGCTCGAGTCCGCGCGTCGCCATCAGCTGCATCCCGACACAGATGCCGAGGAAGGGGTGGCCCGCCTGAACCCGGCCCTCGATCGCCTCGAACATGCCGTCGATGGCAAAAAGACCGCTG
>JBCDAQ010000262.1:0-4123 GCA_039185285.1 Pseudomonadota bacterium | reverse complement strand
TTCCGGCATCGGCTACCGGCTTACCTATGAGAGTGACATATCCGCAAGTCATGCGCACTAGACGACTCGCGAAAATGTCTCTATGCGAAGACCCACAGACCGGGAGGCATCCGATGGTAAGGCTTATTAGTTACTGCCCAGACAGCTGACGCGCACGCAAGAGCGCTGCCTGTCAGCCCCGCGCGCCACCAGAGCGCGCCGCAGAACTATGAACCCTTTCCGCCCCGACCTGAAGATCAGGATGCCGCTATGCTCCGCTATTTCGAAACCCTCATTGATCCGTATCAAAAATACGATGAGTCCGCCGAGTTTCCGACCGGGCTGATCGCCTTCTACCGCACGATGCTTTGGCCGGCGCGCAAGCTGATCGCGATCAGCCTTGTGCTGGGCGGGATCTTCGCCCTGGCCGAGGCGGCGTTGATCGCCTATGCCGGTCAACTCGTTGATATACTTTCAGAAACTCCGGCTGACCAGCTTTGGGAGCAGCATGGAAATCTGCTCCTATGGATGGTCGCTGTGGCGGTGATCATTCGGCCTGCGGTGCTGATCCTTGACAATTTGATCATGACCCAGGGGTTTTATGCTCCGATGGGGGCGCTGATCCGGTGGCGGACACACCGTAAAATGCTGCGTCAATCGCTGAGCTTTTTCACCGACGATTTTGCCGGGCGGATCGCGAACAAGCAGATCCAGTTGGCCCCTGCCCTGAACGACTCGGTCCACCAGACGATCGAGGCGGTCTGGTATGCGGCGATCTATATGGTCGGCGTCGCGATCGTTTTGGGCGAGATCGACAGCCGCCTTCTGATCCCGTTTGGCCTTTGGTTCGCGGGTTTTGTCGCCGTGGCCATTTGGTTTGTGCCCAACGTCACCCGCCGCGGCAAGGCGGTGGCTGAGGCACGCTCGACCCTCGCGGGCCGGATTGTTGACAGCTACACCAATATCCAGACCGTAAAGCTCTTTGCCCATGGCAAGGAGGAGGAGGAGTATGCACGCGTCGCCATGGAGGATTTCCGTTGGGTCTTCCACCATCAGGCACGGCTCTACACCTACCTGAACATCCTGCTTTCCGGCCTTCAGGTGATCCTGATCGTCGGTGTGATTGGCTATGCGGTTTTCCTTTGGACCGAAGATGCGATCTCGGTCGGGGCCGTCTCCGCCGCCACTGCGCTGGTGCTGAGGATGCTCGGCATGATGGATTGGATCATGTGGACCCTCTCCATGCTGTTCGAGAACATCGGTACCGTGCAGGAAGGGATGGACTGTGTCAGCCAGCCTTTGCGCCTGAAGGACAAAGAGAACGCGAAGGATCTTTCCCTGACCGAAGGCGCGCTGCGCTTTGATGGTGTTACCCACACCTATGGTGGCCGTGCGGGCGGCGTGGTCAGCGTGGATCTCGACATAAGGGGTGGGGAACGGGTCGGTCTTGTGGGCGCTTCCGGTGCGGGCAAGTCGACCATGGTCAACCTTGCGCTTCGGTTCTTTGATCCGGATGAGGGGTGCGTCTTGATTGATGGGCGCGACCTCGCGGAGATGACGCAGGAGAGCGTGCGCCGTCAGATCTCGATGGTGACGCAGGAGACGTCACTGCTCCATCGCTCGATAAGGGACAACATCCGCTATGGTCGCCCAGAGGCAACGGATGAAGAGATCTGGCAGGCGGCTAAGCTGGTCTCTGCAGATGAATTTATCCCGGATTTACAAGACCATGAGGGGTTCACAGGACTCGACGCTCAGGTTGGTGAACGGGGTGTCCGGCTCTCGGGCGGCCAGCGCCAGCGGATCGCGCTGGCCCGGGCCGTCTTGAAGGACGCGCCGATCCTGATCCTCGATGAGGCGACCTCGGCGCTGGACTCCGAGGTCGAGGCGGCCATTCAGGGCGAGATGGAGCATCTGATGGCGGGCAAGACCGTGATTGCGATTGCCCACCGCCTTTCGACCATTCAGGCGATGGACAGGATTGTGGTGATGGAGCAGGGCCGGATTGCCGAGCAAGGCACGCATCACGAGCTTCTGGCAGAGGATGGCCTATATGCAAGATTCTGGGCCCGGCAGTCGGGCGGCATGATCGGAGTTGAGGCGGCAGAATGAACTGGAAGGCAGAGGGATGGTTCGAGAGCTTCTTCGATCCCTATGACCCAGGAAAAGGCCCGCCGCCCCGAACCCTCGGCGCCTTCATGAAGTGGATGATGGCGGGGAGCGAACGCGCCCTCTATGCCCTTGCCATCGTTTCTCTTTTCCTTGGTGTAGCCGAGGCGGCCTCCGCTTGGTTGATCGGCTGGCTGGTTGACCGGGCAGCCGAGAGTACACCGGCCGAGTTCTTTGCGAACTATTGGGATGAGACGCTTCTGTTGCTGCTCTTCTTCCTGCTGGTCCGGCCGGTTCTCATGATCCTGTCGAGTGGTTTCGTCTCGCGGTCGCTGGGGCCCGGGCTCTTCAACCTCGGCATCTGGCGATTGCATCGGCATACGCTGGGCCAGGGGATGGGCTTCTTCGAGGACGATTTCGCCGGGCGCATCAGCGCCAAGCAGGTGCAGACCTCGCATGATCTGACAGGGGCGGTGACAGAGTTTCTGAACGCCGTGGCCTATGGATTTGCCGCCGTTCTGGGAGCGGCGGTGATCCTGGGTGCTGCGGATGTCTGGCTATTGGCGGCGTTGTTGGTCTGGTTCGCTGTCTACGCGGTGCTTGTCACCTACTACCTGCCCCGGATCCGTCATCGCGCGAAGGAGCGAGCCGAGACTCGTGCCGCGCTGACTGGGCAGATCGTCGACAGTCTCAGCCATATCGCGACCGTTAAACTCTTTGCCCATGCGGGGCGGGAGGAGGAGGCCGCACGGGTCGCCCTGGAACAACATCGTGTGCATCAGATCCAGTTCGGACGCACGGTCTGGTATTTCCGGTCATTCCTCTCGATCCTCTCTGGTGTGCTCCCCGTGAGCCTGATCGCCATTGCCTTGTGGCTCTGGTCAGCGGATCAGGCGACCGCTGGGGTGATCGCGATGGCGGCGATGATCTCGGCCCGGCTGAGCCAGATGTCGGGGTGGATCTCCTTCACGGCGATGACCATTTTCACCAATATCGGCACGGTCGAGGACGGGATGAAGACACTCTCACCAGCGCATGAGATGGTGGACAGGCCTGATGCGCAAGATCCCGACAAGGTGAAAGGGCATCTCAGGTTCGAGAATGTCACTTTCCAATACGGTGTCGATCAGCCGCGCAGGGGCGGTGGGGTCGCTGGCCTGAACCTGGACGTTAAGCCGGGGGAGCGGGTCGGTCTGGTCGGTGCCTCGGGCGCTGGAAAATCGACAACGATCTCATTGCTGCTTCGGCTCTATGACGTCGAAGAGGGCCGGATCACGCTGGACGGCGTGGATCTTAGAGACCTGACCCAAGACGGGCTCCGCCACGAGATCGCGACCGTCACACAGGAGCCGGCAATGTTCAATCGCTCAGCGCTCGACAACATCCTCTATGGACGACCAGAGGCAGGCCGGGAGGCTGCGATCCAGGCGGCGCAGATGGCCGAAGCCCATGAATTCATTCAGGATTTGCGCGATTTCAAGGGTCGTGAGGGATACGAAGCCCATTTGGGCGAGCGGGGCGTAAAGCTCTCTGGCGGGCAGCGCCAGCGGATCGCTCTGGCCCGCGCGATCCTCAAGGACGCACCGATCCTGGTGCTGGATGAAGCAACGTCCGCGCTGGATAGCGAAGTCGAAGCCCTCATCCAAACCGCGCTTTCACGCCTGATGAAGGACAAGACGGTGATCGCAATTGCGCACCGGCTCTCCACCATCCAGAGCATGGATCGAATTGTTGTCCTGGAGGAGGGCCATGTGGCCGAGCAAGGCACCCATCAGGAGCTGCTTGCCCGCGATGGACTCTATGCCCGCTTCTGGTCACGCCAATCGGGCGGCATGCTGGGCGCGGATGCCGCCTAATACCCGCGTGGTTCAAGGCAGCAACACGCATGGCGTTGCAAATCCGGATTAAACGGGATCTGAGGGGACTTTTGTCCCAAGATCTGAAGGTTAACAGATCCCGAATCTTGGCGGATCTTTTGTCGACGCAATCGGACTTTTCCAGAAAACCACGGAAATCGCGAGATCCGCCCGCGAAC
>JBCDAQ010000261.1:0-4128 GCA_039185285.1 Pseudomonadota bacterium | reverse complement strand
GATCAACCCGGACTTCGTCGTTGATTTCGGCAAGGAGCCGAACGGACCCAGCCGTTGTCATGAGACCCGCTATCCCGGCGGTGACTGCACCAGCGACATCTGGCTGTGAGCGCCGAGAAGATCATAATGCTGGCCAACAGAGGCGGCGCAACTGTCACCGTCGACGCGCGCCGCCCTTTGCTGGACAGCTTGCGCGATCAAGGTGTCGATCTGCCTTATGGCTGTAAGTACGGCGGTTGCATCACTTGTGCCGCAAAACTGACTGAGGGCGAGGTGGACCAGCGCCGACAAGTTGCGCTGAACAATCGCCAGATCAATGATGGTTATGTGCTGCTCTGCGTGGCGCGGCCCGTGACCGATTGTACGCTTGAGATTGGCGTGGAGAGTCACGACAAACTCTACCGAAACCCGTTTCTCGACCCGCTGGAGCCGCATGAGCTGAAAGCGGATATCGCGACGCCCAAGGAGGCTTAGATGCCCGAAGCCGATATCGACCGTCTCTATCACTACACGCCGGAGTATCTGGCTGAGATCCTGCGCTCGGTGAAGACCATCGCGATGGTAGGCGCCAGTGCCGACAAGACCAAGTTCAGCTATGGCGTTCTCAGAGTGCTGCACGAGACCGGTTACGAGATCCTACCGGTAAATCCCAACCCGAAGCTGGAAGAGATCCGAGGTCTCAAGGTCTACCACTCGCTGGAGGAGATCGGGCGCCCGGTGGACATGGTCGAGGTCTTCCGGCCCAAGGAAGAGCTCTACGGCATTACGGAGAAAGCAATCGCGATCGGTGCCAAGGTTCTTTGGGGTCAGATCGGAGTGTATGATGATCAAGCAGCCAAACTGGCCGAGGACGCCGGTCTGAAGGTTGTCATGAACCGTTGCCCCAAGATCGAGCTGTTCCGCCCATTCTGGAAACCGCGGCTGGATCTGGCGATTTAAGCTGCTGGCGCTTCGGGACCGGATCGCAGGTCAAGCATTTCTCGGGCCTGCTCCCAGGTTGCAACCGGGCGTTCGTTCTTGCCACAGATCTCGACGGCCCGCTTCACTAGTGCGGCGTTTGATGGGGCAAGAGTATCTCGGTCCAGGCGCACATTGTCCTCAAGTCCAGTCCGCGCATGTCCACCTGCCGCGATCGACCATTCGTTGACAACGATCTGGCCGGCACCGATACCAGCCGCGCACCACTCGCTGTCGGGGGAGAGGCGTTTGACCGTCTCGACGTAGAAGTCAAATGTGGGACGATCGACGGGCATGGCGTTCTTCACGCCCATGACAAATTGAATGTAAGGCACTGCCTGGATGTGCCCAGCTTGCCAGAGTTTGACCGCCTGATGGATGTGGCTGAGATCGAAGGCTTCGATCTCGGGCTTAACGTCATGGGTGCGCATTTCCGAAGCCAGCCAAGCGACCAAATCGGGCGGGTTCTCATAGACGCGTGTGGGGAAGTTGTTCGAGCCGACGGAGAGGGACGCCATATCCGGGCGAAGCGGTAGCATGCCGCCGCGCGCCTGACCCGCCCCAGACCTGCCACCGGTCGAGAATTGAATAATCATTCCCGGGCAGTGTTTCTCCAACCCTTCCTTCAACCGCGCAAACTTCTCAGGGTCGCTTGAGGGGGTTTCGTCGTCGTTGCGGACATGCGCGTGGCAGATGGTGGCGCCTATTTCGAATGCCTCATGGGTGCTTTCTAATTGTTCCTCAACGGTAATCGGCACTGCGGGATTAGCAGCCTTGGTCGGAACCGAGCCGGTGATGGCGACGCAGATGATGCAAGGTTTTTTGGGATGCGCCGACATCTTGGGCTCTAATCAAGCGCCTTAAGAAACGCGGTGATGACCTTGGCGCATTCGTCCGGGGTTTGGATGGAGGGCAGGTGGCCGCATCCCTCGATTTCATGATAGCTTGCACCTTCGATGAGCTCTGCCAAGGTGCGGACGAGTTCTGCCGGGGTCGCCGCATCCAATTCTCCGGCGATACAAAGGGTGGGTACCTTGAGCTGAGCCGTCGATCTCCGGAAGTCAGCATCTCGGATCGCGCGGCTGGTCGAGGCGTATCCCATGGCGGGTGTTCGGGTTAGCATCGCCCGGCAGCCGGTTATCAGGGCAGGATTAGCTTCACGAAACTTGGCCGGGAACCATCGCTCCATGACTGCATCTGCCATTGCTTCCATCCCTTGTGTCTCGGCGATGGCAATGCGGTCATTCCAAATCGCTTCCGTACCGATCTTCGCACCGGTATTGCTGAGGACGATCCCTTTAACCCTGCCAGGTGCAAGGGTGGCGGTTGCTTGGGCGATCAAACCACCAACGGATACGCCGCAGACCACAAAGTCCTCGATCCCGAGATGATCCGCCAAAGAGACTAGGTCAGAGGCGTAGTCTTCGATGCGTACCGGACCATCGGGCATGGCTGAGAGACCATGGCCCCGTTTATCAAAGCCGATCATGCGGTAGCTGGTTGGGAGGCGTTCAACAACTTCGTCCCATACCGTCAGATCCGTACCGAGAGAGTTTGCGAAAAAGATCGCCCGACCCTTCGGATCGCCAGCGAGACGATAGCGCAGGGTGGTGCCATTGAGTTGGACAAACTTCATTCTCGATCCTTCTTAGCGCCGATCCGGCAGGTGCCTCTGGACAGATTTACTGTTCGTCCCAAACGGACGCCAACGCCGGTTTATTTGGGTTCTGACCTGCGTCGGTCTTCTAGTTCGCGTCGTCGGTCTCTACGACCTCCCAGCCCTCGTCCGGATTGAAAGCACTGATCTCGGCATATTGTGCGAGCGTCTCATCACCAAGATCTTGCTCATAGACGACGCCATTTTCGCCAACCATGAAGGTCATGATCCCACTATTTCCATAGTCCGCCGGGGCAGCGATGATCGCGTGGCCAGCAACCATGTTGCCGCCGATCATGTACTCCATCTCTCCGCCGGGGGCGTCGGGTCCTTGTCTCGTGAGGATATGGAAGTAGTAGCCGAGGTAGGGCTCCGGATCCGCTTCACCGCCATCGGTCGAGTAGCCTTCGGCGGCTGCTTTCGCGACGAAATCGCCAACTGGGCTGTCTGGAGCACCCTCTTCGTCCGGCCAGTACAGCCCGTCGCGGGTTCCTTCAGTGCTGATAACGTGGGCGGCGAACTCCATAACGCCATCCTCATCGTAGTCGGTCTTGCGATAGTCACTTTGGACTTCGACATAGCCGCTGAGGAGTTCGATCACATCCAGCTCGTTGCGCCCAATCCGCCGAGCCAAGATCTCTTCTCGCGCGGTTTCGGAATCGAAGCTCCACCCCGCATCGGCTTTGACCAGGCTGATCGGGAATGGCCATTGGCCACGACCGACATAGAGGCGAGCCGTACCATCAGTCTGAAGGGCGATGCGGTTCATCTCTTTGTAGGAGGTGATGAAACTTGTCCAATCCTCGCGGTCGCGTGCGGGATCGCCAGTCAATATGACGTCTTCGTTCTCGGCCCCGAAGACGGCGATCAAGTCGTCTTTGCTTTTGGCGTTAAGAGCGGAAATGACGGCGCCGATGGCAGCCTCGGGGCTCTCGAAACTCTTCGGTGTGGCGAGGACCGGCGCCGTGCCGAACGCGATCAAGGCGATGGTGGTGATCAGGGTGCGTTTCATTCGGGTCATCCTTCGATCAGTCTGTTGGGGCGTCAGGCAAGAGGCTTATCTACAGGCTTATCTGCGCCCACGGCCAGCTTTACGCATGCTCTTGCCGCCGCGTTTGGCTTGGCGATTTGCTTTGCCTTTGTGTTGCTTGAAAGCCCCGGATTTCTTGGCTGGGCGTTGTTTCAGAGCCTTACGGTTCCCAGTTTTCTTCTTCGAGAACTTCGGCTTGTTATTCAGCCGCTGCTTAGTCCCGGCTTTGTTTTTTTTCTGCAGGCTCTTATTGCCGCGGTTGGCTGCTTTTTTGGTAGCGCCAAGATTGCCGCCCTTTGAGTTGAACGCTTTCTTACCGGCACCAGACTTCTTGGGCCGGTTCTTGAGATTGGCCCGGTTGCCATTCCCTTTTTTGTTCAACCTTGCTTTGCCATCACCGGACTTGAGCTTTTTCTGCAGGTTCGCGGGGGCGCGATCGCGCCCGCGTAACGCTCCGGCGCGGGTGCCGGTGGGCTCTCGCTTT
>JBCDAQ010000260.1:0-4205 GCA_039185285.1 Pseudomonadota bacterium | reverse complement strand
TTTGGAAGTTGATGTTACTGCGCCAATAAATTTTGGTTTCTACTAAACCTGTCTGACAGCCAGAAGGTGAAACGGTGTCGGTTTACGACGCGCTCAAAAAGTCTTCGGGTGCAACAATGCGTCCATCGCTATCGATTTCCTGGTCGTTATCCGCAATTATCGTCGGAACCGACTGCCTTGGGCCCTCGGAGATGGCGTTATCGAGCGATCCCTCATCGATCGGTTCTGTTACGATTGATGCGACGTCTTCGTTGTTTTCGGCAATATTCAAGAAGGTTTCGACAACCGTTTCTTGGATCTGCTCGATGTCACCACCGATCTCGCCAGGATCCAAAACGTCGGCAACCCCGCTCTGTCCCCCCTGAACAACGGCACTTGCCAATGAGATCAAGTCATCCTGATCTTGGCCGGTGATTGCAGCAGTTACGATGGCCGCCTCTGCAACCACAGCGATGAGCTCACCGGCATCTTCTGCATCAGACGCGACAATCGCACTCGACACCGCCTCAACGGCTGACTGTAAGCGTGATGTCAGGATGGCGTCAGCCGCTTGAACAACGGCTATGTTATCAATTTGTTCGATATCATCGACGAGTAGGTTTCTCGTATCGACCGTGGCGGCTGCTTCGACGACACCAGATGTAAGCGCCGAGGCGATGGCTGCATTGGCGGATAAATCCACCACTTCAGAGACCGCCGAAACGATGCCGTCGATCGCGCCGATATAGCCCGTTGAGGCTTCGCCTGCGACAGTTAGGTTCTGACTAAATGCACCAACAGCGTTTGACGTTAACTCTTGTACTGCATCGAAATCACCAGCCGCGGCTGCTGAAGCGATAACACTTGCAACCGACTCTGTGTAGATGTCCGAAAATGCACTGCGCACGGCAGAGCTTCTGATATCCTGACTAGCTTGCTCGAACAGAGTGTTGAAGGTTTCATCAAGATTTTCCGGCGCCTGGTCCTGAAGCGTATCACCGACGATAGCAGCAAATGTCTGCTGAAATGCAGACACTTCCGCAGGATTAAAATCCGGCAGAATGAGGCTGAGGCTAGCGTCGTTGATCAACGCAGAGTTCTGCAATGCAGCCAAATTTCCGATCTGATCAACCGCATCGCCCAGTTCTGCATTTGCGAGATTATTCGCAGCAAGCAGGATGTCGTCTGGTAGTGCGCCAGCGGCCTGACCAATGAGCTCGTCCGTAGATGGAAAGAGCGAGCGAAAGAATGACTGGCTTGCGGAATTTAGCGCATCATCAAGGAAGCCTTCTTCGTCCCCTCCGCCAAGTGATGCATTCAATTCACTGGAAAGGTCCAGGACGCTGGTTAATGCGGTTTCGGAGGCGAAACCGCCGCTCGCCAATTGACCAACAAGTGACCCGATCGCCTCCCCCGGTGACAGAAAACTGTTAATGTCGTCTGGGAGGCTATCGAGTGCAGCGAGGAGCCCGCTTGAAACACCACTCAGGTCCAAACTGGTTGGATCTATTTCGCCGGTCACATCATCGACCACAACATTGGCTAGTGCAGAATCCAGAGCGCTCTGTGTTGACTCTTGAACAAAGACCCCGCCGATGAAGCCATTAAAGTCAAAAAACACGGTCGGTAAGCTGTCACCATCTGGGCCATCGAGATCGGCTAGCTGATCTTGCACCGCTGCATCGGCCCAATTGAAGGCGAAGGTCGACACTGTGTCGAGTAGGCTTGCAGGTGCTTCTTCAGACTGACTGATGAAATCGAAAGTGGATCCAATGATATTCTGAAAATTTGTTGCCGTATCAGATCGATTTTCGACGCTGTCCTGAGCCAAAATGGTCTCGACAAGTCCAGAAATTGCATCATCGGGACTTAGGCCAAGTTCTTGTGTTTGGCTGATAACCGTCGAGTTTAGCACCGTTGATAGATCATTAAACAGGGGAGAGCCGGAAACGGGGCTGTCTGGGTCTACCAGAAAGGAAAGTGTTTCTGAAGCTGCAGCTTCAGTTGCATTTTCTTGACCTTCATTCTGGGCGAGGGTCTCGTTGAAAGACTGCTCGACAGACTCTTCGAACTGGTCAAGAAGATTTTGGAACTCGGGCGTATCGCGCCCAAAAGTATCTGCATCAAAATCGAGAATGCTCTCGACTAAATTTTCATCTGAGAAAAGCTGGCCTAAGGCCTGAGCTGGAAGAACAGACAGCAGAGCTGCAAATGTTACAAATTTTTTCATGTTTTTCCACCCAAAGTAGAATTTCCTAATCGCGTTTGTTAAACAAAGAAAGATTCGGTCTGTCAACAAGATTTCGAGCCGAATTCCACGGTTTCCCTGACTTACTCGAGGTGGCTGAAGATACGGCGGCGCCCCGGCAGCCAGAACAGACCACCTTCAACGAGCTGACCTGAGGCCCCAGACTTGCGCCAATGGGAGATCGCGCTGTGCATCGATTACCATGGCCAAGGCGCGATTAACGGCATCGCTCACGATATGCCACTGCGCGATGCGCTGAAGTTGCCAATATCCGTGGCTATTCGATGCCTCAGCCATTTTGCGCAGGCCAAGGTTCAGCCCTTCCGCCAGTAGAACGTTCATCAGGCCTAGTCTGTCACTACACACTGCGCCGGTGCGGAAATTCGTGAACGCTTCGGTGAAGCCGACATCAGTGTCGACGGAAAGCATGATGTCGGTGATCCGCGCCTCTGGCATCTCCGCATACAGGTCAAGAACCAACTGGTCGGCCCCAACGGGCACGCTTGCCGGGAGGCGATCAACTTTCAGCGAACCGGCCTCGATACTGGCATGGGGTAACAGGCCTTTTCTGGCAGTTTGCCCCAGGCCCTTCATCGCGACGGCCATGTCGTGCTTTTTCTCTTCAAGCCAGTCATGCACATCGTGCGGCACGGCCAGTCTTGAAGAGGTCAATACGGTCGACCCCGGTACCAGGGATTTGGTGAGATCAGCAAACCGCTCTGATTGCTCCAACCAGATGTCGCCAGATCGGAATGCATCGCGAATGTGGAACAGAACGGCCACTTCCCACAGCCTGGGATCGCCTTCCCTTAGATGCCGATGCCATTTCGAGTTGTTGCGCAGGAAGCATGTAGGCTGGCCGTGGCCCGTCGTCTTGTTGCTGATCAGATGCGCTGCCTTCAGCAAAGGGGCGCAGACTGGGGCAGCCTTGATCTCCAGGACTTTCAGCATGCGGGGAGCGTATCTTCGGAACCGGCTCCATCCGCCGGTGACATGGGCAACCGGATCCGCCGCCATTGTGCTGGTCAGTTTCCCGGCAACTGCAACCAGTTGTTCTAGCTCGGGCCAGTCGATCGCATGCTCAAGGGACAGGCTGTCACTATGTGCTGCCCACGGCTCTGTTGCAAAGATCGGCGTGTTCTGTCAGCTCAACGTTGGGACAAGTTAGAGGAGCCTAGCAGTGAGCGATTTCAAGGGCCGACATTATGCTGGAGAGGTCGTGCTGTGGGCGGTGCGATGGTATTGCCGCTATGGGATCAGCTACCGTGATCTTGAGACAATGATGGCCGAACGCGGGGTTCGGGTTGACCACGCTACAATCTATCGTTGGGTCCAGCGGTACGCCCCGGAGATCGAGAAGCGGATGCGCTGGCAATGGCGCCGGGGTCGATCGCAAAGTTGGCGTGTCGACGAGACCTACATCAAGATCCGGGGCAAATGAGCCTACCTGTATCGGGCCGTGGACAAGTACGGCGACACGATTGATTTCTATCTGTCGTCAACGCGCAGCACCAAGGCGGCCAAACGGTTTCTCGGCAAGTCTTTGAAGGGGCTTAAAGATTGGGAGATACCTTACGCGATTAACACCGATAAGGCTCCTACCTATGCCGCCGCTCTGGCGGAGCTGAAAAAAGAAGGCAGGTGTCCAGAGTACGTTGAGCACCGCCAGGTCAAATATCTCAACAACTTTGTCGAGGCCGACCATGGCAAGCTGAAACAGCTCATTCGACCGGTGCGGGGCTTCAAGACGATGAAATCAGCCTACGCGACCATCAAGGGCTTCGAGGTAATGCGAGCGTTACGCAAGGGACAGGCGTCGACCTTCAACTTCACAGGTGATCCTGTTGGTGAGGCCCGCATGATCGAGCGGGCTTTCGGTCTCGGCCCTTGCGTTCTGACAGACGCCTTGGCAATACTTGAACAGCGCCTGCCAGCGTAACTCTGTCTATACGTTGGACGTAACTCAAGCCGATCCTCA
>JBCDAQ010000259.1:0-4281 GCA_039185285.1 Pseudomonadota bacterium | reverse complement strand
GATTTGTCGAGGACGACGTTGCGGCCTTTCGGGCCCAGGGTCACTTTGACAGCGTCTGCCAGCGTGTTGACGCCTTTGAGCATCTTATCGCGGGCATCCGTGTCGAATTTTACGTCTTTTGCAGCCATTACTGAGGCTCCTTAGATTTGAATTGCAGTTGGAAGAGGGCTGGCTCAGGCGAGAACGCCGAGGATGTCGCTCTCTTTCATGATCAGCAGGTCTTCACCGTCGATTTTTACATCGGTTCCGGACCACTTGCCAAACAGGATCTTGTCGCCGGCTTTGACGTCCATGGCGATCCGATCGCCGCTGTCATCTTTGGCGCCTGCGCCAACAGCTACAACTTCGCCTTCCGACGGCTTTTCTTTTGCGCTGTCTGGAATGATCAGGCCACCAGATGTCTTTTCGTCCGACTCGAGGCGGCGGACCAGCACACGATCATGCAGGGGGGTGAATGTCATCGATACGTTTCCTCAGTTGCGATGTCCAAGGTTGCTCGAAAGCAAGAAAACCTCCGTTAGCACTTGCCAATACAGAGTGCTAACAATCGGCTGAAGGGCTCCTAGGCGAACACGTCCGCCGTGTCAAGCCGACCATCGAAACTGAGCTCAAAAGTTCACGTTTATCCCAATACAGATCTCGGCTGTTGAACCAGATCGAGGATCGGGAGACACTGACGAAAGATTGTGAGGTCCAGATACCTCCCCACTTGGACATTGCGAGTACACATATGCACCGCCTATCTACGCTTTTGCTGTCATTCGCCCTTCTCGCACTACCTGCAGATGCCATCGCCCAATGCTTTGGCCGCGACTTGCTCAAGAAACTCGAGATCAGCGACCGCGAAGCCCATGGCGGCATCTTTGAGCGCGCCCGAGAAGTGCCTAACGGCATCGGTCGTTTTTGGCGGATCGATAAGCCAGGCGTGAGCCCTTCCTACCTATTTGGCACCTATCACGACCCCAGCGCGCATGAGACGGTTGAACCCGAAGTATGGCAAGTGATCGAAGAAGCACGCGGCACCTGGTTTGAGATCAGCATCGAAGAGCAAGCCCGGATGCAAGCAGACATCACGGAAAAACCGCTCGAAATGGTTTTTGATTTTGAGCAACCTCCTCTGTCGCAGAGGGTTCCAAGCAACCTCCTTCCCTCCGTCAGCGACGCGCTTGAGGCTCGCGGGATACCGCTTGAATCGGCCGAGCAAATGCGGGGTTGGATGCTCTTCTCTCTGCTCGGCTTTCCCGCTTGTCAGCTCGCAGAAATCCAATCGGGAACGCCTGTCCTGGATGATCGTCTTGCCTCACACGGCCTCGAAAACGGTGTTCCAAATAACGGGCTGGAGACCTATGAGGCGGCGCTCTCGGCAATCGAAGAGACCGCAGAGGCGGATTTCGGCGACATGATGGCCGATCTCAGCGTGACGGTAGACGCCGATGATGACATCCACCGAACCAATATGAATCTCTATGCCGAAGGGGAGATCCAAGCGATTTTCGAGTTTGGGATCTGGTATGCGGAGAATAAAGGGCTCACAGGCGTTCGCGAACGCGCTGACCTCTTCTCAGCAAATGCGCTTGACGCCCGCAACCGCTCTTGGATGGCGACGCTTCTGCCGGAACTTGAAAAGGGCAACATCTTCGTCGGCGTCGGTGCCCTTCACATACCGGGCACTTCAGGCGTCGTCGAATTGATCAGGGCGGGCGGCTTTGAAGTCACGCGGCTCGACTAAGCCAGCCCTGCGACGACCAAAGAACCCGCAGCACCAACACTCAAGGGCAACCGCAAGGCAGGCCACCAAGGTGGCGCACCGCCCTCTTTGGTGAGATGCACATCCGCAACGAACAATCCAACAAAGCCAAGCGCCAGCCCAAAGAAGGGCAATCCACCAGGTGTGATCGCGATCGCCCAGCCATAGAGACAGGGCAGCACCGACAGAACCAGTGGCCCGACTTGAATGCCCTGCCCCAAGCCCGCCGCCGCAAAGCCCCAACGGCATCCGCCCATAAAAGACAAGATCGCCACGCCGTAACCGATCGTTAAAAACCGCACCACATCACCCGGCATCACCCAATGTGCGATTGCACCGGCAAAAAACGGCAGAAGACCCGCTAGGCCAAGCCAGGCGGCAGGTGCGGGCACGCCGGGCATCAATCGCTCTAGGGGGTCGGTCATTCTGTCTCGCTATGCATCGCCGGTATTGGACCTAAATCCTGTCTTGAACTGATCAGGAGGCCAGGAATGTCAAGAGCGGCCAAAACCGTCTACTTCGATGGCGGGTGCCCGATTTGCCGGCGTGAGATCACTTGGTATCGCTCCTGGCGAGGCTCCGACCGCATCGATTGGATCGATCTCACTCAGGATGAGATTGATCCGAGCCTTGATCGCTGCGCCCTGATGGCCCGCTTCACCGTTGAGCGAGAAGATGGCAGCCAAGCGTCGGGGGCGGCTGGGTTCATCGCCATGTGGCGCGCTCTGCCAGCCAGCGCCGGACCCGCTCGCCTAATCGACAATCGTCTGATGACCTGGGGGCTCGAGCGCGCGTATCGGGGTTTTCTCGCGCTCCGCAGCCTGTGGCGAACCAGCTCTTGAAGGGCAAACTCACTGCCTGTATTGCCCCTCTAGCCAAGCTGCGCCGGAGCCTAGATGACCTGCACCGTAATCTCCGCCCTCTCGGAAATATCCGAGGGATATGATGCCATTCTCTGCGACCTTTGGGGCTGCTATCACAATGGCATCGAACCCTACCCAGCGGCGGTTGAGGCCTGCAGGCAGTTCAAGGCCTTAGGCAAAACCGTCATCTTGTTGACCAACGCACCGCGACCCGCCGATCAGGTGAAATCTTTCCTCGACCGAATCGGCGGCCCAGCGGACAGCTATCACGCAATCGTCTCTTCTGGCGGAGCGTGCCAGGCCGCGCTGACTTCCGGGCGTTATGGCGCAGCATTCTACTACCTGGGACCTGACCGCGACTTTCATATGATAACAGGTGTGGGCCTGCAGCCTGTGCCTGAGGAAGAGGCCGACGCAGTTCTCTGCACCGGATTGGTCGACGAGTGGAACGAAGAGCTTGAGGACTACTCGGACCAATTGGGCAGGCTGCGCGCCCGAGAGCTACCGCTTCTTTGCGCCAATCCAGACATTGTCGTCGATCGCGGCGAGCGCCGGTTCTGGTGCGCGGGTGCTTTGGCAAAGCTCTATGGCGAGATCGGAGGTGAAGTCCTCTATTTCGGCAAACCCCATCGCCCGATTTATGAGCGCAGCCTCGAAGTGCTTGCTGAAACCACAAGCCGTGAGATCCCCACTAACCGCATTCTCGCCATCGGCGACGGCCCGGCGACAGATGTCAAAGGCGGCTGCGACTTCGGCCTCGACACGCTCTTCGTCACCGGCGGACTGGCTGCGGAAGAGCTTGGCCACGACCCAGAAAACCCGGACCCCGCGCTGCTGGCGACGTATTTGGCAAAAGCGGAACTCTCACCTCGATATGCGATCGGTCGTCTCAGGTGAGAGCCTGGCTCTTTTCGATTGCTGCACTTCTCGGCTCCGCAGGCCTCGCGCTCGCCGAAGTATGCGATAAAGAGCGGCCGTCGTGGAACCGCAGCAGCGACGGCCCCGTCAGCATGTGGATAGAGCCAGTTTTCTTCTTCTCTAACTGGCTCGCGCTAGCAATGTTGGTAATGATCATGTTTGCGCTGGCCAGTGGGCGGAGATGGCTTCTGATCACAGCCGCATTTGCATGTATCGGCATGATCAGCGTTCTGGTTTTGGAATGGACTGACGGCTTCGAGATTCATCTCGCATCAATTCGTGAGGGCTGCGTCGGCGAACCACATCTGGTCATCGCTATTTTCTCGGTCCTGCTAGCAGCGTCTGTTTTCCGGCTCGGAACCTCGCGAAGACAGCAAAGCGAATAAAATTTTCAGACACAGAACGCACAATTTTTGAAACTTTAATGCGCAATTTTGTTGCGCATCATTTCAAGCCCTGCCATCTTACTGCAACGCAACATTCCGATTCGGAATGTCATCAGTGAGGTGAGCATGTTGGACAACGCCCCCCGCGGAACGATTTGCATCGAGGATCTCGAGATTGGCATGTGCCGCTCGGTGACCAAAACCATAACGGACACGGATATCCGCATGTTCGCGGATGTCTCGACCGACCATAATCCGGTGCATCTCGACGAGGACTACGCCCAGGAAACCATGTTTGGCGGCAGGATTGCCCATGGCATGCTCACCGCCTCACTGATCTCTGCTGTGATCGGAGAGCAATTGCCCG
>JBCDAQ010000258.1:0-4290 GCA_039185285.1 Pseudomonadota bacterium | reverse complement strand
GGAACCTGCGACAAGCGCGACGGCGACAACGATGGATTTCAGAAGATTCGTCAGCATTTTATGTCCTTGAGATCAGGAAAAAGGGAATGCCGGGCCGTCAGAGCAGCCCGTCGCGAGGTTGTTCGTTCATTTTCTGGCGGATCGCGGTCTCGACGAGGTTCCGGGCGCTGTTGCGAATGCCGTAAAGGCGTGTGAGACGGCCCTCGATCCGGCCTATCTCGCGGCTCAGAGTTTCAACGACGTCTTCCTGCTTGACCTGAGCGCGTTCGAGCGCTGGGCGCTCGGGATTTTCAGCCTTCTCGGAGGGCGCATACTTGTTTTGGATAGACCCGAGATAGGCCCATATACCCGCAGCGATCAGGACCTCGGCAAAGATATGGCCGACATTGAAGGCCCAGCCCAAGAGGTGGTTCGCTTCTTTGTAGGGGTCGAAGACACCCGACAGGCCTTCAAAGAGCGCCCCGAACATCGGGATCCACAAGAAAAAAGCAACAATTCCTGCGATGACGACGCCCTTGCGGTAACGCGCCCGGTTCGCCGCGTCGTCGAAGACATGTCCAGCCAATTTGACCGCGAGCCCAGCCACTGGAACCAGCGTAGCGAGCAGGTAGGCCAGATAACTGAAGTCATCCAAGATCGCTAACTGAGCATTGGCGAACATAGCATGGACCCCAAAATACGACGCTACCCAAAGAGCGATCACTGCCACGATGCACACCAACGCATCCACCTGATCTCGCAGCTGCCAGCGGATCGGTGGGACCTCCACGGAAGACTCGCTCGAAGCGCCGACCCCGCCGTTCAGTTGTGCTGCTGGAATTCGTCGCGGTTCCCCCGCCAGATCCCGATCGATGCGATCTAATTCGCTTTGCTCGACACCTAGACGCTTGGCGAGATGCTGTCGTTGTCGTTCGAGTTCAGTTACCTCGCCGCCATAACCAATCGCGAACTCCGTGTCGGCGTGGTCCTTTCCCAGTTCGACGGCCTTTTCTGTGTCTGGAAGCTCCGTCACCGCGCGGACGATCCCGCGGTCGATCGCCAAGCGTTTCAGATCTTCGGGCATCGTGGCAGGGTCCCGAGATCCCGCAGGCACCCAACTGTTCTGGGCCATACGGTCAGGCGTTTGATCATTCATGACATCTCCTTTTGGGATTTCTTGAACGGGCTGAATCGATCGTTCTCCAGCCGCGCCATGACCGGTCTGATACGAAGACCCGACAGCGGTTCAGTTCTGTTCAATCGGCTGGCCCTAGACTTCGGACACGAGCCGTTGGATCGTATCGGCATCAAATGTGAAGTCAGGACTCGCCCATGGGTGATCCTTAGGCAGCGCCTTGCAGAGCGCGCCGTACCCGGCATCCCGACCGGCTTTAGCGGCGATCACTGCCGGTTTGTCGAGATTGATCTGAGCAAGTTCGGAAAACGGGAGGCCGCCAACGATCGGATCCGCATGACCTGCTTCACGCTGCGCCCTTAAGGCCCGCGCGCCTAAGCAGATCAGGGCAGCGACCGACACGCCATACATTGCGCAGGTGTCGACGGTTTCTTGCGCATCCATCGGGTCGGGGGCTACCGGGCGCATCGACATCTATTGAGTCTCCTTTATGCGTTTAAGGGTCAGTTTTCTCTGTTCCAGCCTGATCGGTCGGCGATGTTAGTCAGCGCCGATCTGAAAGTGCGCGGCGATGCGACGACCGTTGATGTCGATGTCAGTGTGGATCCACTGCGCAGGCAGCTCGAAACGCGCGCATTCCTCTGCGGTGATTGTCTTCAGCGCAGCGTAAAGCTCTTCCAGCCGACCCGGCAGCACGGCGATCTCGATCCGCATCCCGTCCGTCAGTTCGAATGGGCCCCGGTAGCGATCGCGGTTCAATTCAGCATCCGCTGCCCATAGGCCGACAACATGCTGCAATGTCGCTCCGCCGGAGATCGCCGCAGCCCGGATTGCGATCTGCTCCACGACCGCACACACAGCGCGTTCCCGCGCTTCGCAGACGACGGTCATGGTAAGCACAGCCCGCTCGACGGTGTTGGAAAACTGGAACGGCGGAGTTGTCATGGCGACACCGCCGGTTCCATTGGAACATCACATTCACCACATTTCAGGAACGCCGATCTCTTGGCCCATGCATTCAGTTGGCAAATCGGGCAGGTGAACTTGGCACGCGTCTGCGGCTTTGCTTCTGACTCACCGTTCTCATCTCTCGGAACAAGCTCGCGGGAGAATGCACGACGCCATTCGATGCACCATCCGCTGATCGCCAGCTCTCGGCTTAGAAGGTCGAACGGGCCACCTTCGATCACATAATGCTTGATCCCGTAACCGGTTTTCTTACCGCCTGGCAGTCCGGTCGCGGTTGGCATCAAACCAACGTCTTCCATCTTCCTTGCCAAAGGTTGGTCGCAGTAACCTGGCGTCCCCCGTTTGCGTTTCTCATTTACCGGGCCGCATTCGGCACGCCACTGATAGCACTGGCTGCGAACCAGTGCCTCAAGCCCAGAAACATCGCCCAATGCCGTAAACAGGGTGGCGCTTACTCCGATCTGATGGACGACACGGCCATTCTGGTGTTCGAACCCATTCCGGCGAAAGTACCCCACCCGCCCAGGATGGGTCTCCAACAAGATCATTGGCTCGGATAGCCCGCTGTCAAAAAGCCGCGCATTGGTGATCTCGGCGACCCGCTGCCAATTGGCCGCGCTCTGGCCTGCCGGGTCCGGTGGCGCAGGTTTCGATTGTACAAACTGAAAACCCTCATCGACGCTCAGGTCGGCGGGCTCGAGTTCATCGCTGCTTTCGGCAAGGCACGGTCCTTGCGCGGATTTGGTTTGAGTGAAAGCGGCCATCGATTGGGCTCCAACCTTCTTGCGTTGGCCTGGATGATGGCGGTGGCGAGGGGGGTAGCTCGACTGGTAGCTACCAGGTAGGAGGTGAAATTCTTGAAGAGCCCTAAATTATTGAAATAAAACAAGGAACGGGAGCTCGTTTGCGCATCTACCATCCGATTTGATATATTGTTGTGTGACTGAAGACATTTATGAGAGTGCGTATAAGGTGACGGTTTATCGAGAGAAGGGCTCGGGCCGAATCGTCGGAGAGGTATGGCGCAATTCCGACGATCAATTGGATCGGCCTGGGGATTTGCCAGCACGAACTGAGTACGACCTCGAGACTGGATCGAAAACCTTTTCTTGGTACCAAGATGGAAAGTTGCATAGGGACGGTGGTCAACCTGCTAGGATGATGCTGGATCAGACCGGTGCGCCGTTCAGCGAGTCTTGGTGGGAGCACGGTCTCCTTCATCGAGATCAGAATGCTGGACCAGCGCATATTTTAAGCAATCCACACTCGGGCCATCTATCGATGATCGAGTATAAGTGGCGAGGTGCCTATCACCGAACCGATGGGCCAGCACTCATCAGATACAATAAGAACGGACATGTCTATCGACGGGAATACTGGGTGAATGGGCAACACACCGATCCACCAAATTCGCCAGCCCCACCCGACCTAGGTTGATCGGTCCATTGTCATCTCTATTCTGATTGTGCGTCGGGAATGGTATCAGATGTCAAATTCCGCATTTGAAGATTTCAAGAATGAGGCCGTCGGTTCTTTGGAACAACGTCCTAGCAAACGCCCATTTAAGCAGCTTTTGGCATGCATCTTACATTCTCTAGCAAAGACAAAGCCAGCCAGAGAGTATTTAGTTTCGAATGCGCTCATCCACTTTCCTGAAAATTGGAAGGACAAAGATAAGGCCGGGTTCCTTCGGAACATGAAACGAACAGGAGAAGGAGATAAACTTCCTGCCATCTCGATGTACTGCCTTTTGAGGCACTGCGGAGGCATCAACGCTTCAACGATCACGCTTGCTGTCGGCTTCTCCAAGGGGAAGCCCGCTGGTTGCTCGATCGACGAGTTACTTGCCTTATGTTGCTCCACTCAAGAGCGCCGTATTGAAGCGAGATCTAATGACCGCTCTGCTGTAGTAACGCTTGCCGAAGCGTTCCGAGGTTTGGACAGAGCCGTGTTCGGGACTGGAAAGAACCAAGCTTTATCTGATCTGGAGAATGCCGCGAAGCCTTTCAGATTCTCTGAGCAACTCGAGAAGCCACGCGAGAAGGGAACGCCTCCTTCTCGTGAAGCCCAGCCAATCGCTAGAAGTATTGGGTCTTCTAAAGATTCAGCTGGAGATAAGATCAATCGGCAGGCCAGAATGGCAAACTCGAACATGCAAAAGATTATTTATCGCTTGCAAGCAAGTTTTCCAAAGATCTCAAATCCAG
>JBCDAQ010000257.1:0-4321 GCA_039185285.1 Pseudomonadota bacterium | reverse complement strand
TTCCAACCGCTTCAATGCATCCGTTGCGGAAAACTGTCGAATACGCCCTGACTTCCGCAAAGTCCTCTTCCGGCCCTGAATACGACACTTTCCCATCCAAAGACCTGAAATCGCTCCACCCGCTTGCGCCCATCGGAGCAAGGAGCACATCCGTTAAATCCACATTGTACCGCTCTCGAAATGCGATGTATGGAACGATATGCACGACAAGGATCGGGAAGCCCGGTTTGACGGCAAGAGGGCCTTCGTCGTTTGTGATCATCGCCAAACGCTCTTCGCGAAAGTTCTCAATAGAGCGCTGCAAATCCGGTCCAGCGGTAAAGGCACGGCGCAATTCTTCAACTGTCATGGGATGCTTTCCGTTCTCATCACGAATGTAGAAGTTTCGGTCCTTCGATGCGATCACGCGGTGTGGACCGGCCCAACTTCGAGGGATTCCGATGACCAAAACTCCCCTTGTCTCAGACATCGGTATCCATTTGATGCGCACCCCTTGCAAGATCGGCTCCAAGCTAGAGCGCAATGAGCCCTCGATTTTCAGTATCAAGTCATCCGGATTAGATGATTTCACGCCAACCAGTTCGTGCGCAGCACCGTTTTTCTCGGCGATCCCTATGATAAGCGTACCGCCACTTCCATTTGCCATTGCTGAGATATCTGCAGCGGCTTCTTTCTTGTCTTTGTCTGATCCGCCGTAGAGATCGCGCTTGAATTCAAGGCTCCGGCCTTCGGGCGTCGTTTGTTCCACAAGGCTTTCGATATCCGCGAGCGTGAGTTGATCGATGGTGCTTTCAAACATGCGACGGGATCTCCAAGGCTTTCAAAAGACTCGCATACCTACGTATGGATTGCGACATGGTTCTTGAATCTTTCTCAAAAAGATGTTCTATATTTGTTCTTTTTTCAACACTTGCGTAAGGAGTACATTTTTATGAGCAACACCAATCACCGAACCCAATCCAAACCCGCCGACAAGAAGCCCTATATGCTTGGCTATACCGTGAAACCCATTGGAGACGGCAAGAAGTCCGCATGGAGCAAGATCGCGATTGCCTGGGCGCATAAAGACGGTGAGGGATATGATGTGCGTATGGACGCAATGCCCGTAGACGGCCGACTTGTGTTGCGCTCAGTTCCGGAAGACCAACAGGAGCCCAGCGAAGTCATTGAGCGCACGCCCGATGGGTTGAGCTGAGGCTGTTCAAAGATTGCTGCGTAGGGAAAGGCGGGCTTTAGTCCGCCTTTTCTTTTGGGCGCCTCCCGTTGGGAGCGGGCTGTCATGAAGGGAGCCCGCGCGCGGTCTCCGCCCTGCGGGTATCCATCCCTTGCGCGGTTTTGAGGCGGCATTTGCCGCCGCTTACTTTCTTTCGTCGGGGAGGCCGAGAGGCTTTGCCTCTTCTCTCCCCGCAAGCAAAATAGACGGTCTCCCGAGGCTCGCTTCGCTGCGCCCGCCGTCGATTTTTCTTGTCCCCTCCCATCTCCACTCTCGGCGAGGGCCAAGGGTTGCATGTGCAACCCCTGATCCCATTGAGAGGAGACAAGAAATGACCCTGATACTTCACGCCCAGCCCTATGACGTCACGGCTTTGGGCTTCTATTTCGAGAGCTATGACGACTATGCCGAAAAGGCCGCAAAGGCGGTCAGTGATCACGGTGATCCGGTCGAGGAATTTGAAATCCAGTTCATCGACGGCGAGGTGATCGATTGCCAGTTGGCGAGCGTCATTGGCCTCTATCAGTCCACCATCAAGCGGTTCTTTGAGATCGTCGAAGACTGGGACGAGCACGACAAAACCTGCGTGATCTTGGCAGTAGGGGAGTGCGGTTACGACTTCACCGACGACACACAGCCCGATAATTTCGACCTCGATATCTATGCCTGTGAAAGCTTGCGCGACCTAGCGGAGCAGTTTGTTGATGAGGGCCTGTTCGGTGACCTTCCCGAACGCTTCTCTTGTTACATCGATTATGACGCCATCGCTCGCGATCTGGGCATGGAGTATGCCGAGGCGGAGATTGCCGGAACCCGTCTGATCTATCGCTGCGGTTAACGCCGGAGCGCAGCCCCAAGCCGCTTATTGCAAGCGGTTTCAGGGTGCGCTCTTGCACCGGACTCAAACACAGAAGGAGACAGATATGACCCTGCAAACCATTCCACTTGACCAACTGACCGTTAGCCCTTTGAACGTCCGCAAAAACGGCGCGAAAGACTGCGCCGATCTGGTGACCTCGATCCGCGCCATCGGCCTTTTGCAGCCGCTTCTGGTGCGTCCCGCCGAAGATAGTTTCGAAGTCGTCGCCGGACAGCGCCGCCTGAATGCCCTGCGCCTCTTGGCGGAGGAGGGAGAACCTGAGCCGATCCCTTGTCTGGTGATGCGTGACGGCGACGAGGCCGCCGCCATCGAAGCCAGCCTCGCCGAGAATATCGAACGCCTGCCGATGGATGAAATCGACCAGTACAAGGCCTTCACCAAGCTGGTGAGCGAAGGCCGTGGCACCGAGGAGATTGCCGCAAGCTTCGGCATCACGGAACGTATGGTGAACCAGCGGCTGGCCTTGGGGCGGCTTTATAGCCCGATCCTGACCGCTTATCGCAAGGGCGATCTGCATGCCCGCGATATCCGCATCCTCACGATGGCGACACCCAAGCAGCAAAAGGCGTGGTGGGCATTGATGAAGGCAGAGGAGGCCTATGTCCCGACCGGGCAACGCCTCAAAGACTGGCTCTTTGGCGGGGCGCATATCCCGGTCGGGAACGCGCTCTTTGATGTGGAGTCCTCCGGGCTTGCCGTGGTCTCCGATCTCTTTGGCGAGGAGGCCTACTTCGCGGACAGCTTGGCTTTTTGGAAACACCAGAACGAGGTGATTGCGCGGATGATGGCGGATTACCAAGGGGCGGGTTGGGCAGAGGTGATCGTCATGGATATCGGTGCGTATTTTGCCACTTGGGATCATCGCAAGACTCCCAAGAAAGACCGCGGCAAGGTGTATATCACCTGTTCGTCTCAAGGCGAAATCGCCGCCCATGAAGGCTATCTGACCAATGCCGAAGCCAATCGCCGCGAGAAGGCAAAGGGCGGCGAGCAACCAACTGAAAAACCCGAACTCACTAAACCCGCGCAGAACTACGTCGATCTGCATCGCCATGCGGCTGTGCGGGCGGATATGTTGGGGCAAACAGGCTTGGCCTTGCGCCTTATCGCCGCCCATATGATCGCAGGGTCTGATCTCTGGCGTGTCGAGGTGGAACCGCAGGCAGCGGCAAAGCCGCAGATTGCCGACAGCCTTGCCGCAAACCTCGGGCAACAGGCGATGGACACAGAGCGCGAGGCGATTCAGACACTTATCGCCATCCCCGAGGAGGACTACATCTACCGCCCCGACATCACGCAAGTCTATGTCAGGCTGACGGAATTGGGTGAAGACGATGTGCTGCGCATCCTGACCTTCCTCATGGCAGAAACCCTATCCATGCACAGCCCCCTGATCGACGCGCTTGGCGAGGAGATGGGTACAGACATGCGCCAGCATTGGCAGCCCGATCAAACCTTCTTCGATCTGATACGCGACAAGCAGGTGCTGAGTGCGATGGTGGGCGAATATGCAGGGGCTGACGCAGCAGCAGGCAACGCCAGCTCCACAGCGAAAACCCAACGCGCCATCCTCACCGCCTGTTTGGACGGGACTCGCACGCCCGCCGATCCCAACTGGTCCCCGCGCTACATGGCGTTTCCGATGGGGAGCTATCGGGAGATCGCGTGTGATGAGGCCGCGGACAAGATTGCAGCCTAGATCAAAAAAACGCACGGACAGGCGTCACCGCCTGTCCGCGCTTTCTTGATTGGATATCAAGACTATCCTTGCAGATGCCGTGCAGGGTCCATGCTTTTGTAGAGAATGCGCAAGACCAGAATGCCGCTATCCGTTTCGTGGTAATAGATGGAATGGGCCGGTGTTTCCGCCCGGCGCAGCGCGGCACGAAGATCGCCGTAATCAGCTCCAAAACTCGGATTTTCTGAGAGCATTTCCAGCTTGGCAGCGAGGATGTCCTGATAATCTTCGGCCTGTTTTACCCCATAGGTTTCAAGGCCTTGAAGATAAATGTCGATCAGGTCACGCTCCGCATCACTGGTAAGGGCATATCTACTCACTCAGAAGCCCTTTTTGCCGCGCCTCGCTGCGGGCGGCCTCGCGTATCTCTTCCAGGCTGCGGGGGCTGATCCCGCTGGCTTCAGCTTTGTCTAGCATCTCGCGCAATTCCTGGATCGCCACTTCCCGCCGCTCCTGATCACGCCGCACAAGATCCCGGAAATACTCGCTG
>JBCDAQ010000256.1:0-4344 GCA_039185285.1 Pseudomonadota bacterium | reverse complement strand
CCAATCGAAGATTGGCACAAACTGGATATCGACAGCCTGCCTTGCCGCTTAGAATGGACCGCCGAGGACCCCGCCGACGCGGTCACGGGTGATGCCGACCCGATCGGCTCGCTCGTCTGGGTCGCCAATCTGGTCGCTAGCCAAGGGCTCAAGATCCAGGCCGGCGACATCGTGATCACAGGCTCGGTCATCAAGACACGCTACCCGGAGGGTGATGAATTCATCCGCTACACAATTGCAGATCAATCGGTCGAACTGACCATCAGCTAGAACAGCGGCCCAGAGGCCCGATCAAGGAGGAAACCCATGAAACTTCTGCGCTATGGCGACAAGGGATCCGAGAAACCGGGACTTTGGGATGGATCGGCGATCCGCGATCTCTCCGCCCATGTAGGCGACATCGATGGCACGTCACTGGCGCCCGCCAGCCTTAGCAAACTAGCCGCGATCGATCCATCTTCTCTGCCGGTCGTCGAAGGCAGTCCCCGGCTTGGACCCTGTGTTGGCAACATCGGCAAACTCGCCTGTGTTGGCCTGAACTACCGGGACCATGCGACCGAAACCGGCAACCCGATCCCCGAAGAGCCCGTGCTGTTCGGCAAAGCCGTCTCTTCCGTCTGTGGCCCGAATGACGATGTCGAGATGCCGCGTGGCTCGACCATGCTGGATTGGGAGGTCGAGCTTGCAATCGTGATCGGATCCGAGACCAAGAACGTCTCGGAAGAGGACGCAATGGACCACGTGGCCGGTTTCGCCGTCTTCAACGATGTCTCGGAGCGTGACTTCCAGATCAATCATGGCGGCCAGTGGATGAAGGGGAAAAGCCACGACACCTTTGGCCCCCTCGGCCCCTGGATGGTGACCAAGGACGAGATTGCGGATGTCGGCAATCTGGACATGTGGCTCGATGTATCCGGCACACGGCGGCAGACGGGCAACACGAAGACCTTCATATTCCAGCCGGCATTCGTGGTGAGCTACATCTCCCGTTTCATGAGCTTGCAGCCGGGCGACGTAATCCCGACCGGCACGCCACCAGGTGTCGGTATGGGCATGCGCCCGCAGGTGTTCCTGAAAAACGGCGATGTGATGGAACTTGGCATCCAGGGCCTTGGCGAACAACGCCTCCCCGTGGTGGAGATGTGAGGCCCAGCCTCGTCATCTTCGATTGCGACGGGGTTCTGGTCGATACTGAGCCAATGTCAAACGCCCTAATGGCGGAGGTTTTGCAGGCCGAAGGCATGGAGATCGACGTTGTGGGCTGTATGGCCCGCTTCGTCGGCAAGTCGATGACCTCCGTGCAGCAGGAGGTCGAGGCAGAGCTTGGACGACCGCTTGGGGACAACTGGTCGCGCGACTTCCGCCATAAGACGATCGCGGCCTTTCGGAAACGCGGCGTGGAGGCCATCCCGAACATCAGGCAAGCGATCTCTGCCATCGATGCGGCTGAGATTCCGATATGCGTCGCGTCGTCTGGAAGTATCGAGAAAATGCATGCCTCGCTTGGCGCCTCGGATCTATTGGATCGGCTCCGGGATGTGTTGTTCACCGCCGATAGCGTAGCGCGTGGCAAACCAGCACCCGACCTGTTCCTCTTCGCTGCGCAGCAGATGGGCCACACGCCCGAGACTTGCGTCGTCGTCGAAGACAGCCGCTTTGGGATCGAAGCCGCTGCGGCAGCCGGGATGCGGGCCCTGGCCTATACAGCCGCTCCGAACGCCTGTGTCGGCGACATGGCGGAGCTGGGTGGCGAGCTCTTCGAAGATATGGCTGAGTTACCAGCATTGTTGGGTCTGGAGGCACGACCATGAAGATCGCAATCGTCGGCGTTGGCGCCATGGGTGGTGTCTATGCGGGCCTGTTCGCAGAAGCAGGTCACGAGGTTTGGGCGATCGATGTCTGGCCTGAACATGTCGATGCTATTCGCTCTGGCATGCGTCTCGAAGGGTTCAGTGGAGATCGTGTGATCACCGGGATCCATTCAACGACCGACCCGGCAGAAGCAGGACCCTGCGATCTGGTGGTTCTCGCGACCAAGGCTGCTGGCGTCGCCCCGGCCGCCGAGAAAATGGGCCCGCTCTTGGGTCCAGAAACGCCCGTGCTGACCATTCAAAACGGTCTTGGCGCTGGTGAGAGGTTGTCGTCGGTGATGGATCCCGGCCGGATCATGCTGGGGATCGCTCAGGCCTTTGGCGCCTCGGTCAAAGGGCCTGGCCACATCCACCACAACAATATGCACCTGATCCGTGTTGGCGAGCTTGGTGGCGGCGACACCGAGAGACTTGCCGATGTCGTTCAGCTATGGCGAGGCGCGGGCTTTCAGGCCGAAGGCTATCCGGACACCGACCAGATGATCTGGGAGAAGTTCATCTGCAATGTCTCCTTCTCTGCCCCTTGCACTGTCTTCGACCGGACAATTGGCGAGATGATGTCAGAGCCCGGAACCCGCGCCTTCTGCCTCGGCTGTGGGACCGAGGCTTATGAGGTCGCCCGCGCGCAAAAGATTAACCTCACCTTCGATGATCCGGTCCCCTATCTGGAGGCCTTTGCCCAGAAGGTTTGGGAGGGGCGACCCTCGATGCTGCTGGACAACCTCGCCGGCCGGCATTCTGAGATTGATGCGTTGAACGGTCGGGTTCCGATCGAAGGTGAGAAGGTCGGCCTCCCCTGTCCAATGAACGCGACCGCAGCCGCGATTGTCCGTGCCAAGGAAGCTGCCTTTTGAGTGGTGAGCTGAAGCCAGTCGAGGACCGGCGTCTCCTGGCAATCGCACTGATGGTGGGTGCCTTTCTCTGCTTCACCGGGATCGACACGACGGCCAAATGGATGGTGACCCGCGGCATGCCCGTTATCGAGGCTGTGTTTGTCCGCTATCTCGGGCATTTCATCATGGTGGTTGCGATTTCGGCTCCAGCGCTCGGCTGGTCACTTACCCGAAGCAACGCACCCACGATCACGGTCGCTCGGGCGATGTTCCTCATGTTTTCAACTGCTTGTAACTTTGCGGCACTTCAATACCTGCCGCTCAGCCTGACGATATCGATCTTCTTCGCCTCGCCCCTGATCGTCTGCGCGCTCTCTATCCTGATCTTAGGCGAAACAGTGGGCTGGCGTCGCTGGGCTGCCATCTGCGTCGGGTTTATCGGCGTTCTGATTGTGGTCCGCCCAGGAATCGGTGATGTGCATTGGTCCGCGATCCTCTCGCTTTGCGCCACTATTGGCGCATCGATCTACTTCGTCCTGACCCGCAAAGTTGCGGGCCGTGATACGACCGAGGTGCAACAGTTCTACGCCGCAGGCCTTGCCACGCTTTGCCTGGCGCCCTTTGCCTTGCCAATCTGGCAATGGCCGCAAGGGATCGATTGGTTGCCATTCATCCTGATCGGGTTTTTTGGCTGGCTTGGGCATCAGTTCCTGATCATCGCCCACCGGTTCGCTCCGGCATCGACGCTCGCGCCTTTCATCTACCTACAGCTGATCTTCATGGTCCTCTCTGGCTGGATCTTCTTTGCCGATATCCCGGATCTCTGGGTGATGCTCGGCGCCTCGGTCGTGATGGCGAGCGGGCTCTACATCTGGCTGCGCGAACGCCAGTTGGCCGAGACCTAAAGCCCATTGCGCAGACCCTGCCCACCCGCCATGGTGGCACCGCCAGATGGAGGAGCCCAATGAAGCCAGAAATCATCATGATCGGACCGATGCTCAAAACCGCCATGGATGAGTTGGAGACAAACTACACAGTCCATCGCTATTGGGAGGCTGCGGACAAACCAGCTCTTCTGGCTGAAGTCGGGCCCCGGATCCGCGCTATCGCCACCGACGGCGCCTCCGGCGTGCCCGCCACGGTCCTCGACGCCTGCCCGAAGATCGAGCTGATCGCGAGTTTCGGCGTTGGCTATGACGGCATCGACATCCCCGCGGCGCAAGAGCGTGGCATCCGGGTGACCACAACGCCAGATGTCCTGAATGACTGCATGGCTGAGATTACGATGGGCCTGATGATCGCACTCGCCCACCGCCTGCCCCAGGCCGATCATTGGGTGCGCCAGGGCGAGTGGGCGCGTCACCGCAAGGCCTTTGGCCTCACCCACGAGCTCACGGGCAAAACGGTTGGCATCCTCGGCCTCGGGCGGATCGGCAAGGAGATCGCAGTGCGCTGCCAGGCCATGAAGATGCGCGTCGTCTACCATGGGCGCCGCGAACAGGCGCACCAGCCCTTTCCCTATTACGAACGGTTGGAGGATATGGCCCGGGACGTGGATTGGCTGGTCGTGATCGCCCCTGGCTCGGCCGAGACTAATGGCATCGTCTCGCGCCGCGTGATGGAGGCATTGGGTCCTGATG
>JBCDAQ010000255.1:0-4349 GCA_039185285.1 Pseudomonadota bacterium | reverse complement strand
CGGCAACCGCCCTTGCCCCTGCCATCGCAGCAATCCCCGGCTGATCGAGATACTCCAGATGGTCCGCCGAAAGCGCGCCAAACTCTGCCGCAAGGGCGGTGCCACCCAGGTTGGAAAGCTGCTCGGCATGAAGCTTCACGCGCATGCCCTTTGCGGTAGCCACCTCAAAGACGCGCCGGATCTGGTCCGGGGAGAAGGCGATCCCCTCGCAAAACCCGTCCACTGTGTCGAATAGCCCATCGGCGCGATCAAGGCTCGGCAGAACCACCTCATCGATGAAATCGTCCGCCCGGCCCGCATATTCCGGCGGGATGGCATGGGCACCGAGATAGGTCAGCTCGACCCGTATGGGCCTGAGTTCGCCCAGCCGTTTCGCGGCGCGGAGCATGCGGAACTCAGTCTCGACATCCAGCCCGTAGCCGGACTTGATCTCGACAGTCGTCACCCCTTCGGCAATCAGCGCATCGAGCCGGGGCAACGCGCTTTGGATCAGTTCATCCTCGCTGGCCTCGCGCGTCGCCTTCACTGTGGAAATGATCCCGCCGCCCGCCCGGGCGACCTCCTCATAGCTCGCGCCTTCTAGCCGCATCTCAAACTCCCGCGCCCGGTCGCCGCCAAAGACAAGATGGGTATGGCAGTCAATCGGCGCAGGCGTGATCAGACGTCCCTCGAGCGGCTCCGCTTCCAGCCCCGAATAGGTCCCAGGCAGCTCCACCGCAGGCCCGACCCAAGCGATCCGCTCCCCTTCCAGGACCACGGCACCTTCCTGGATCAGGCCATAAGGTGCCGTTCCCGCCATGGTGGCAAGCTTGGCGTCAGTCAGGAGACGGGCAGACATCGCGGGACCTCGTTGGCCAAGTCGGGAACAGACGTTAGACCAGAAAGCGCAATCCGAGTCGCGTCAACAGGAGGATCGCATGATCGAGATCTGGGCAGAACAAGCGCTCCTTCCGACCGGATGGGCAGAGCGCGTCAAGATCCGCATCGCCGACGGAAAAATTGCCGAAGTTGCCTCGAATACCGAGGCTACCGGTCAGCGTGTCGGCATTCTGCTGCCTGCACCCGTCAACCTTCACTCCCATGTTTTCCAACGCGCAATGGCTGGATTAACCGAGGCACGTGGCCCGGGTGGTCGCGACAGTTTCTGGACTTGGCGCAATTGGATGTACCGCTTTGTGGACCATCTCACCCCCGATGAAGTCCAAAAAATCGCCGCGTTTGTTCAAATGGAAATGCTGGAAGCTGGCTATGGCGCTGTGGCGGAGTTTCACTACCTACATCACGGCCCGGATGGAATCTCCTATGAAAACCGAGCGGAAATGTCAGCCCGGATAGCAGCGGCTGCCGCAGATACCGGGATCGGCCTAACGCTTCTGCCAGTGCTTTATACCCAAGGCGGGTGCGATGGCCGCCATCTCGAGGGGGGGCAGTGTCGGTTTGGCAATGATCTCGACGGATTTGCAACGCTGATGAGCAGTGCAGAGGCTGCAATTGCCAGCTTACCGCCAGATACAGCTATCGGGGTCGCGCCGCATTCCCTCCGAGCCGTCTCGCCGAGCGAGCTAGACAAAGCGGTCGCAATTGCAGGCAGCCGCCCGATCCACATCCATATTGCGGAGCAAACAGCCGAGGTAGCCGAGGTCGAGGCAGCCTATGGCGCACGCCCCGTGGCCTGGCTGGCTGATAACCAACCCCTTAGCGACCAATGGTGCCTGATCCACGCGACCCATATGACCGACGCCGAGACTACGACTGTCGCGAACTCCGGCGCCACTGCGGGCCTCTGCCCAATCACCGAGTCAAACCTCGGCGACGGCGTCTTCAACGGTACGGCGTATTCTGATGCCAGTGGCAGTTTTGGCGTCGGGACCGATTCAAATGTCCAAGTCAGCCTTACAGGCGAGTTACGCCAGTTAGAGTACTCCCAACGCTTGACCCATCGATCACGTGCCGCTTTGGCCGACACCACTCAGTCAACCGGCAGAGCTCTTTTCCACGGTGCCGTGAACGGGGGGGCGGTGGCTGCACAGCGCGGACCTTCTGGGCTGGTTAAGGGCGCCTGGGCGGATCTTGTGGCCCTCGACAGCGCTCAGCCCGACTTCATTGGTCGACGCGGCGATGCAGTTTTGGACAGTTGGATCTTTGCACGTGCCGCCGATGCCGTGACCGACGTTTGGTCAGCGGGCCGGCATGTCGTTGAAGGAGGGCGGCACCGCGATCATGACAGAATTTCAGGGTCTTACAAAGACTGTTTAACCGACTTGCTCGCCCGGATTTGAGGCTAAGCCGTAAACTGCTCCCGCAGCAGCCGCTCCTCCAACCCATGGCCCGGATCATAGAGAAGCTTCAGTTCAATTTCCGGGGCAGACGCGATTTGAACACGCCGAACATCGCGAACCTCGACATGATCAGCGGTTGCGAGAACGGGGCGCTTGGCCTGTTCACGGATCTCAAACGTAACTTTAGTCTCCCACGGCAGAATTGCCCCGCGCCAGCGTCTGGGGCGGAAGGCGGAGATCGGCGTCATCGCCATGAGTTGCGCCCGGATCGGCAAGATCGGACCATGGGCTGAAAGGTTATAGGCCGTCGACCCAGCAGGTGTCGCGACCAGGATCCCATCGCAAATCAACTCCTCCATCATCTCCTTGTCGTCAATCAGGATGCGGATTTTCGCGGCCTGCCCACGTTCTCGCAGCAGGCTGACTTCGTTGATCGCCAAAGCCTCGGTCCGGCGTTCCATTGCATCATGCGTGATCATGCGGAGCGGGTTGATTACCGCTTGTTTGGCATTCGCCAACCGATCGGGCAAATCTTCATCGGCAAAGCCGTTCATTAAGAAGCCGACAGAGCCCTTGTTCATCCCATAGACCGGAGCGGCGAGGTCCATGGTCGAATGCAATGTGTGAAGCATGAAACCATCACCACCCAAGGCGACTATCGTCTCTGCTTCGTCAGGTGGAACATGCCCAAAACGTTCGCGAAGTGCGCTCAGCGCTTCTTGAGCCACTGGCGATCCACTTGCCAGGAAACAAATCTTCTTCACTGCCTCCGCGACCCCCTTAACGGCGGAAAATTAGACTCAGTTTACCGGAGGATGTGCAAACCCGTAAGCCTGAATCCTGAAAACACGACGTATGCGTCTTGGTGATCAACCATCAACCCAGGGAATGGGACCCCCTTCAACCCATTTCAAAAGCTTCCGGTTATGGGGTTGAAAGTGCTCAGCCAGCTTTCTCCGCCGCTGCATAGAGAACTGCATCACTTGGGGTTTTGTCCCGCCCCGAACCAGATCAACAGCTAGGTTGCGCAGCTTCCGCGGCATCAGTCTCTTTATCATTTGTGCACCGGGCACTTGCTTCAATTTACCTGCGGCACGCTCGCGCTCGAGTCCATCTAGAAAAGGTTTTGTCTGATTCTCCAAAATTGCCGCTGGAAACACAAAGCCATCATCCACCCCAATAAACCTGCAGATGCGCTTCAAGAAAGCATCCCTGTCGCGTCGGAAATCATCGTAGAACAGTACCTTGATTTGCGCCTCGGGGAAATGCGCCTCGTACTGCTCAATCTGAGTCGCATATTCGCTCGCCGCAGTTGCGCCTTGATACATATCCGACGCGGGGTCCGACAGTTGATCCAAAAGATCATCGAGATCGCGAAACTGAACGTCTTCTTCGAGCACATATCGCACGTATTTCAGAGTTTGCAGACAAGCCGACTCGAGCCTCTCGACCGGCTCGCGCACAATGTAAAGGATCTTCATCTGAGGATTTGCGGCGGCGATCCGTTCCGGCACGTTGCTTGTGAACGGATAGCGGGCATAACTTGTGGACGCCTCACCAACGACCTGCTGATCGAGAGCATCAGCGTGCAGGCCTTTGTACCATCCCATGCCTCGCGCATATTGAACCTCCGTCGAGAAAAAATGTGGCTCCTTGAGCGGGTTCATGAAAACGCCGGGATGCATTTCTAACAAGGCGTTGATCGTGGTCGTTGCGCATTTGGCAGCGCCAATGATGCAGAAGTCTGGGACGCGGCCACCGGGACGCTCTGGCACATCCGAGAAAGCAACTCCGTTCTTTGTCCGGATCCACATTGGGAGATTTGCATCCTGAGCATTCATTCCAAACAATCTCCCCAGCCAAGTTTGGCCCGAAGCTATACCGAGCCGTCAGAACGGATCAAACCCCCCGAGGTCCACGAGGTAATTGATTGTGGCGCGAAGTTCTTTTGTTTCCGATAAGAAACTTTTTCTCACAGCACGCAAAATCTGAATAGCGCGCTATTTCATCCTGTGATATCGCCCGCTCGACCTATCAAAGGAGACTTCCACATGGACGCGACCATCCGCG
>JBCDAQ010000254.1:0-4427 GCA_039185285.1 Pseudomonadota bacterium | reverse complement strand
GTGTAGCATTTTACTCAGCTCCAAGCGGCTCGAGGGGATTTATTCACCCCCCTAAATGGGCCGACACAGCTGGTCCCTACGACCCTGACCAGATAATCACGACCACGCTCCATGACTATGTAAAATCGGGAAAGCACCTCTCGAATGAGACAACGGGAAGGTACACATCATTCTCGATCCCGAGGCGGTTTCTCGACCAAACAAAGCTCGTGCCAAATGATGCTGCGTTTCATGTCGATACAATCCTTGAGTGGTTACCAAAAGGATCTGGCTCTCAACGGTTCAAAAGCAGGCTCGACCTGCAAGGATTCGAGATCAAGCCGAGATCGGATTACCGGATTGCAACGTCTTTGAGTTCTTTGAGTTCGGGCCGTACTACACTCAGCGTAGCGCTACCTCGGTTTAAAAGGCTGGCCAAAGAATTCGCCGGATACACGCACCAAAATGGCTCCGTATACAAATCTCGAACGCAGTTCTATCTCATTGCGGAAGACCATTGTGGTTTCGATGTCTTTGAGCCTGATTTTCAGCATGACTTTCCGCCCTTTGGGGGATTGCCTTTAGATCAAGATATTCGATCTGAACTTCCACCACCTATGAATTTGGGGCGTATATTTGGTTACCCTTCTGGCGAAGATCCTTATGATTTTGTGATTCAGTGCACAAGTAAAGGCAACGGGCGCGGGTTTTGTAATCTTAAAGCGCCATTCAATGATTATATTGCAGCCATGTATACTTTCGAGCCTCAGAGAATTTGCGAGATTACGGAAGTCATGGATTCGTTTGAAAGTCTAATGACTGGCTTTGTTTCTGATCAAGAGAGGGAGGTTTTGAACAGATGAGTCAGATCATGGACACACCAGCGACGGATGCTGAAATCGCAGGTCTGAGGGGTCGCCCGGCAATGCCTCCAATTGCCTCAAACTCGCGAGGATAGAAGTCTGCCCAGCGTCGGGGATTTTGCTAGCGATGAGTGCTGGCGCAATTCTTTTCGCAGTAATTGCCCGGCTCCCAATCGCATCTAGACGACAATTGTGATCGCAACACAGAGGAGTGGGACATCCTCAGCCTAGATAACCACCCAGCAGAAGTGCTCCCGCTATCCCCAGCGGTAAATGAAAGGCGCAGCCAACTGCAGCGTGTAAATGCCCGGCCAGCGCGTCCCTAAAAGACGTCTCGCTCGGCAGGATCACTTGCTGAGATCAAACCGAATGTCATGGGCGCCCTTCCACAGGGTCGCCCGACCGATCTCGGCCAGCTTATCCAACCCCTCGGTGATCGTGAGGAAGGGATTGCCCGCGATCTGCCCCGCCTTGCAGGCAAAACAACAGGGGCCATAGGCGATCAGGATCTCCGTCTCGCTGATCCCGCCGGGATAGAGGATCACTTGCCCAGGTGACGGATGGCTGGTCGCATCTTCGAACCCCACCCCAAAGTCCAGATCGCCCAAGGGCATCCAGACGGCCTCGCCCGACCAGCGGACATGCACGATCTGGGAGACAAAGGGCAGGGCGGCCAGAAACGCCTCGCATGTCTGCGGAGCGGCCTCTCGATCCAGCTGTGCCGGAAACTCGGTGCCGTCGATGGTCATGATAAGATCAGTCATGCCGCCAACCTAACGCATCACAAAGGCGCCTAGGGATTTTTCTGTGAAGACCCGAATGTAATCTCCGGGCGAGGACCCCGCCCAAAGGACCCAGAGCCTGTTCGGATCCTCCTCATCGACCCAGACATAGTCGCCAGGCTCCAGCCCGCGCAATTCGGGGCTGATGTAAGTCACTGAAGTATTGGCCAGGAAATCCGTCGCCGCCATCGTGTCCTGAAACGCCGCAACCCCCAGGATCGGCGCGTCAAAATCGACATAGCCGTATTGAACACCCGCGATGCTGTCGAAGAAGACATAGTGGCTCGCCACCACCGTCTCCGCCGGGATCATCCCGTCAACACCGCCAATATCGACACGGATCGGATCTTCCAAGGTGATGTTCTGATCTTCATCAAAGGCGTAGAGATGGTCCGTATCGAACGTGTCATTGCCAACGGCAAAGGGCGCTTCGGTCTCAAGCTTGACGAAATGACCCTGGCCGTTCTGCCGCAGAACCGCGCCATCCAAAACAATCGCTGCGGCGGGGAGCGCGCTGAGGGCCAGTCCGGCCAGCACGGTGAAAGCTTTGATCATGCGCCTCCTCAGGGTCGACATTCACCCTTCATGATAAACCCAATCGGCCTTCTGGCCAGACCGAACCCGATCGATCACGAGAATGCGATCTGTCTGGTTGCGCTAGAGAACAGCGTGCGCGCCGCGATCATCGGCGATGTCACCCTGGATCAGCCGCTGGTAATGCGTCTCCAACGTGTCGGTTCCGAAACTGGGCGTGGCATCCGCCTCATAGGTGCCCGTCTCGGTGTTCCAGACGAGCATGGACTCCGTCGCATAGTACCGCCCAATCCGGGCAAGCTCCGCCTTTGCCCGCAGCCGTGGCACGACATGTCCGCCAAGCGTCAATCCAGTGATCACACCATCGAGCAGCTCAACCGGAACCCTGCGGTAAGAAGGTGTCCGCCCGAGGAGGCGAAACAGCATCTCCCCCTGATCAAACGGCGTGAGCGCCGGGCCCGGCCCGCCGATCGGCAGCACCCGGTTCTGCCGCGCGGGATCTGTGAGGCAGGAGGCCAAGTACCGCCCAAGATCCCGATCCGAGATCGGTTTGCAGGCTGTCAGCCTCCCACTACCGAACAGAAGGAACCGCCGACCTGCTTTGACTCGCGTCACCTGGCCAGAGAGCGATTTGAAATAAGCGGTCGGGCGCACAATCGACCATGTCAGAGGCGACGTCTGTAGCAGCGCCTCAAAGGCCAGCTTTGCGAACTGAAAGCCAAGCTTCGGCTTTTGCACACAGATCGCCGAGAGCAGAACAAACCGCGCGATCCCATGGGCCAGTGCTGCTTGGAGAACAGCGATATGGGCGTCCCGGTCGATCGCCTCGGCATCCGCTGGCACGCCGGTCCGGGACGCAAGGCATGAGACAATCGCATCGAAGCCGCCCTTTGACATTACCCCGGCAAGCGTCGCGCAATCCGTTACCTCTCCCCGGATCAGTTCAAGTTGGCTGAGAGACCGAGCATCCGCGCCCGGTCGAACGAGACAGGAGACCTCATGCCCGTCCGTGTGCAAAGCCGTCGCCGTCGCGCGTCCAATCGTACCCGTCGCACCGAGGAGGAGGACCTTCATGTCACAACCACATGATCATGCGGATAAATCCTTGAGCGCAGATGCGAGTTTGATCAGATCTGCCGCATAGAAACCGGCGGCATTGATGCAATTGGTCTCAAGCATTCGAAGCCCCTCCTCCGTCCGGCAGACATCGATGACATAGGCTTTCGCATATCCGGGATTGAGCGCAACCAGGTCTGCCGCGAAATCCAGCGCGTCGTCATCTACTTCTGGCCGATAGACGACCCGCGCGCCCTCTTTGTAGAGTGAGTAGGTCACGACGGCCTCATCCACGACCCAGAAGCGCCATTCCTTCAAGATGCGCACAGGCTCGGTAAGCATCGGTTCAGTGTCATGGCGCAACGCGCCAAGCGGGATTTCCTCTTCATCGAGCGTCAGCACTTTGTCAGCCAGGGCGATAATCTCTCCCGCCGAGCGGACGCGGCCGGGTTCCTCCTTGCTGTCATCAACCGGTCGCATGAACCATAGCTTGTCGTCATTGGCGAGACGCGCGGGCACGTCCCGCAGGTTCAGAATTATCGCCTCCGCGCCGTTCAGCATAAAGGGCTGCCAAACACGGTCATGCACGAAAGGCCGGAGTTTGAAGACCCCAGGCGTTAGCCCCCGGCGCTCAGCATACCGCCAAAGCGTGTAGGAGCCGAAGAAAATCACCGGCTCACCCGGCTCCAACTCCGGCTCAGGGATCAAGTCGCCGACGAAGGGGATAACCTTGTGCCAAGAATAGCGTAATCCCAGTTGGTCCAACGCTTCCGAAAGGGCCCGCGTGTCCTCAAAGTCCTGCAAAATCCAACGCATCTGGCGATGCTTACTTGCTCAACTCGCGGGTCGCAGCTTCGATCCCGGCCAAAGTCATGGGGAACATGCGGTTCTCCATGATCTGATTGATCATCCCGATCGAGTGGGTGTATTGCCAGCGGATCTCCGGCACGGGGTTGATCCAGACCGCACTCGGGTACTTGTCGAGCGCGCGTTTCAGCCAGGTCTCGCCTGGCTCTTCGTTCCAATGCTCGTTCGCACCGCCAGGGTAGAGGATCTCGTAGGGGCTCATCGAGGCGTCGCCGACGAAGATCAGCTTGTAATCCGGCCCATAGGTGTTGAGCACATCCCAGGTCGAGGTCTGCTCGGTCCAGCGCCTGCGGTTGTCCCGCCAGACGCCCTCGTAGAGGCAGTTGTGGAAGTAGTAGTATTCGAG
>JBCDAQ010000253.1:0-4454 GCA_039185285.1 Pseudomonadota bacterium | reverse complement strand
GAACTCCCACGTCTTGTATTCTGCAGTCGTTGCGAGTTCCCCTAAGAACAAAGTAGCGGCTTTCCGTCGGAAGAATTGGACCAGCGACCGGTCCTTTAAAGTTGTTGCTACAAAACTGTGTCATCGCAATTTCGGATGAAAGGAGAACAAATACTCCCATCCGCTCGGGATCGATTGATGCACCCTGATACATATCAGCCCTCGCTTGGTGCATAACTTCGCAAAACTCGGCAGTTAACTCACATCCCGCGACGCGGTCGAGAACTTCATCCAACGACTCCGCCGAACTGGCACTGCTGATCGATGCCGCCCAAATCACAGTCAGAATCCCGCCAGCGCGAACAATCACCGGTCGATCTCCCCGAACACCACGTCGAGCGTGCCCAGGATCGCACTCACATCGGCCAGTTGGTGCCCGCGACAGAGCTCATCCATAGCGGCAAGGTGGGGATACCCCGGCGCGCGGAGTTTGGCTTTGTAGGGTTTGTTGGTACCGTCAGAGACCAGATACACGCCGAACTCGCCTTTGGGTGCTTCCACAGCGGCGTAGATCTCGCCCTCGGGCACACGGAAGCCTTCTGTGTAGAGTTTGAAATGATGGATGAGTGCCTCCATCGAGGTTTTCATCTCACCGCGCTTCGGCGGGGTCATCTTACCATCGGTTGAAATGACTGGCTCGCCCGTCACTTTGTCCATCTTCTCAAGACATTGGCGCATGATCTTGGTTGATTCCCGCATCTCTTCCATCCGGCAGAGGTAGCGGTCATAGCAATCGCCGTTCTTGCCGACGGGTATGAGGAACTCCATCTCATCATAGCACTCATACGGCTGCGCGCGGCGTAGATCCCAGGCCCAGCCGGAGCCACGGACCATGACACCAGAGAACGCGAAAGCCTGCGCCATCTCGAGCGGGACAACAGCGATATCGACATTGCGCTGCTTGAAGATCCGGTTCTCGGTCAGCAGCGTCTCGAGATCATCGAGGACCTGCGGGAACTCTTCGGTCCATTGCCAGATGTCATCGCAGAGCTCCGGCGGCAGGTCTTGGTGCACGCCACCCGGCCGGAAATAAGCCGCGTGGAGGCGCGCACCGCAGGCACGCTCGTAGAAGATCATCAATTTCTCCCGCTCCTCGAAACCCCATAGGGGCGGGGTCAGCGCGCCCACATCCATGGCCTGTGTCGTGACGTTGAGCAGGTGGTTGAGAATACGCCCCATTTCGCAGTAAAGCACGCGTATGAGCTGTCCTCGGCGCGGCACCTCGGTGGCAGTCAGCCGCTCGATCGCTAGGCACCAAGCATGTTCCTGGTTCATCGGTGCCACGTAGTCCAGGCGATCAAAATACGGAAGATTCTGGAGGTACGTCCGGCTTTCCATCAGCTTTTCGGTACCCCGATGAAGCAAACCGATATGTGGATCGGTTCGCTCCACAATCTCCCCATCAAGCTCCAACACCATGCGCAAAACACCATGGGCAGCTGGGTGTTGAGGCCCAAAGGTGATGTTGAAGTTCCGGATCCGTTGCTCACCGGTCAGAGTATCGATCGATCCGTCCATAGGTCTCTCCTCAGAGCGCCGGGCCGCTGGCCGTGCGGAACAGTTTAGTGATCAGCTTCCAGCCACCACCCACGCGATAAAAACCCAGATAATCTTCAAAACGCCTGGGCGGCACGTCCACCCAAAGCTTCACATGTGCTGTCTCATCGCCTGAAATGTCGACCGAGAGGATTTCGTAGGAAGGCTCACCAGGGAACGGGTCTCGACCAGCAACGCGGGCGAGGTATGACTTTTTGTCCCAAAACAATGCCGATCCGTCACCATCCACGGCTGTCATAAGGAACCGCTCATGGCACATTTCCTCAAAAACCTCCGGCTTCGAGAGATGGATCGCCTCGCAATAAGCGACTGCCAGGGCTTCAATCTCAGATTTTGTCTGGTCCAGCATTCCGTCCCTCTTAACTCGCGCTCTCGCTCTCGCTCTCGCTCACAGTGTTGACCGAATGGTGCCAAACGCCTGGGACGTCCATCCCAAAGCGTTCCTCGACAAACCTATAAACAGGTCGTAGCGCATCCCGTACTCGAGCTTCGACTTCAGGGCCAGGCATCACGTCCCGACCTTTCGTCACCCATACTTTTCGGTCGAAATCTGCTGGCATCGGATCCAAGTCGAGGAACGACGTCAATCGATCAATCTCACCCTCGGTAAACAGCGTTTCATAGAAAAAATATGCCACACGATCAGGTGGGAGGACGGAGTCTAAATCCCCGATCACACGATCATACCTCGTTCGTCGAAGATCTCGATGAGGATCGTCCCCATCAATCGCCTGCGCAACCCGGTCCGCTACAGTAGTCGGAGAAACAACTGTATCTTTCCCTTTGCTAAGCGCGAAGCGGATGCCTGAAAACATTCGGTCAATCGGATCGCGCATTATGTAGATCATCCGGCTTTTCGGAGAGAGAGAAGCCATCTCAGCCAAGGTCTCAGAATCGAGATGGGCATATTCCGGAGACACCTCTCCAACAGCTCGCTCGCCATCGAAATAAGCGAAGAGTGTCTCTGCATAGTCTCGATGCGAAGGATCATTCGACCATAAAGATCGCTCCCAGGCGGCCCATTCCCGCGCCTTTCGCCGCCCAGCTTCACCCTTTAGAGCCGACATCCCCAAACGCTTAGCGCGGCGATGCAAGCCCGACCAAATGTCGCTTCTCTTCGCATAGGTGTCGAATGGCGCGCGGATATGGTTCCAATACTGAAGCTCTTTGCGAACACGAGGGACACAGACCTGAGGATGGTCCGCCAAGTACGAATGCAGCCACGAAGTTCCAGACTTCTGCGCACCGATACACCAGAAGAGGCAGTCAGGCTCAGCAAATCTAGGATCTACAGAGGTTGCACCCGCCAAGCTCAGCCCTCCTTTTTCTCATCTCCGGGAAGGATGTACTCAGCGCCCTCCCACGGTGACATGAACTCGAACTGCCTGTAATCTTGGGTCAGGGTGACGGGTTCGTAGACAACGCGCTTCTGCGTTTCGTCGTAGCGAACCTCAGTGTATCCCGTGGTTGGAAAATCCTTACGAAGAGGATGCCCGCGAAAACCATAGTCGGTCAGAATACGCCTCAGGTCCGGATGGCCAGAGAACAGAATTCCGTACATATCGAAGACTTCCCTCTCGAACCAATTGGCAGAGGGATGGATGGCAAAAATCGAGGGGACGATTGTTTGCTCTCCGGCGATAATCTTAATCCTGATGCGCTGGTTCTGCTGCATCGATAGGAAGTGATAAACAACCTCGAACCGATCCTCGCGATCAGGAAAATCCACTGCGGTTATGTCGATAAGGGTTGTGAATTGGCACGTCGCGTTCTCTCGCAAGTATGTGACCAGGACAGGCAGGCCTTGACAGGTCGCGACAATCGTCAACTCGCTACAGGCGACGTGATACGAGATCACTTGATCCGCTTGAGTCGCCGCAATGATCTCACCAAGTTCGTCGAGTGCGTCGCTCACGATATCCTCACTGCGAGAAGCTCTTTGGTTCCGTTTTCGAGTTTCTTAGTGCTATGGTTGTGGTCGCGACGATCTCTGGGCATCAATTTGCAACCAGTGTGATCCCAGGTAAACCGGGTCGCAGCTTCTACCCCTTCATCTTCGGCCAACACCTTGGTGCTCATCGGGCTGGATCTAACTGTTTGCTTGCTCAAAAAACCGCCGTTTGCGATTGATTGGTGAGATACTGTGGTATCGTCAAACTGAGCCCAGCAAGCCTGGCTTCCGGTCGCCGAGGACTGCGCCCCGACTTGTCTCTCCAACACAACAGGCATACCGCCTCCTTATCGTACCAGAGTTCCAGTGCGGCGAATTTTTCGCTGCAACTGGAGGATACCGTAGACCAAGGCCTCTGCCGTCGGGGGGCACCCAGGAACGTAGATGTCCACCGGCACGATCCGATCACAGCCGCGAACAACAGAGTAGCTGTAGTGGTAGTAGCCGCCGCCATTTGCGCAGGATCCCATGGAGATGACATATCGCGGCTCGGGCATCTGGTCGTAGACCTTGCGCAGCGCAGGCGCCATTTTGTTGGTCAACGTACCAGCGACGATCATCACGTCCGACTGGCGTGGGCTTGCGCGTGGTGCGAACCCAAACCGTTCAAGATCATATCGCGGCATCGAAGCATGCATCATCTCAACCGCACAACATGCCAAACCAAACGTCATCCACATCAACGAGCCTGTGCGTGCCCAGTTGATAAGATCCTCGGTATTAGTAAGCAGAAAACCCTTATCCGCCAGCTCATTGGATATATTCGCCGCGAGCAAGTCTTTGTCTGCACCGGCAGCAGTCTGACCGATCACTCCCATTCCAAGGCTCCCTTCTTCCACTCATAAGCGAACCCAATGGTCAGCACCGCCAAAAACACCATCATCGACCAGAACGCCGTATCGCTCAG
>JBCDAQ010000252.1:0-4494 GCA_039185285.1 Pseudomonadota bacterium | reverse complement strand
CATTGATGGCACCATCTCCTGCGGTGGCCAATCCGTCAGCCCCGGAGATCTGATAGTTGCGGATGCCGACGGCGTCGTCGTGGTTCCTTTCGGACAGCTTGAAGGCGCATTGGCAGCGGCACAGGCAATCTTGGCAAAGGAAGACAGGGCCATGAAAGCCGTCGCCAAAGGTGGTTCTCTTGCAGACATCTATGGTGTGCCAAAAGTCGAGCTCATTTAGCTCACGACCGGCGGCTCTTCAGGCAAAGAAGCGTCGCAAGATTTCCCCATAGATACGGCTTAACCCTTCGATGTCCGCGACCGGCACGCGCTCATCGATCTGATGCATCGTGTCGCCGACCAACCCAACCTCGACCACGGGGCAGATCGATTTGATGAATCGCGCGTCCGACGTGCCACCGCCGGTCGTCATCTGAGGGTTCGTCCCAGCGGTTCCAGCAACAGCTGCGCTGACCAGTTCAGTGAATGCTCCGGTCTCAGTGAGAAAGCTCTCCCCAGAAATCTTCCAAGTTAAATCCGCTGAACAACCCGTACTGCCGATACCCTCATCGACAAAGCGCTTCACCCAGGCTTGAATGCCTTCTGCGTCATGAAGATCATTATAGCGGATGTTAAAGACCGCCCTGCCCTCTGACGGAATGACATTGTTCGCAGGATTCCCAACGTCGATTGACGTCAGTGCAAGTGTGGAGGGTTGAAAATGCTCCGACCCCTGGTCGAGTGGTGTTCCAGCAATCGCCGCGCAGATTTGTGCAAGCACCGGCAGCGGGTTATTCGCGCGATCGGGATAGGCTGTATGGCCCTGCTTTCCGCGAACCGTCAGCGTACCGGTCATCGATCCGCGCCTTCCGATTTTGATAACATCGCCAAGCCGTGCAACCGATGTTGGTTCGCCAACGATACACGCATCTAACGTTTCGCCAGCTTGACCCATCCAATCCAAGATCGCGGTCGTTCCGTCTGTGGCATCTCCCTCTTCATCTCCGGTAATCAGGATCGAGATCGAGCCCGTCGGAGGCGTCTCCTGCACAAACCGAATAGCTGCCGCAACAAAGGCAGCGACACCCGATTTCATATCGGTCGCACCCCTGCCCCATAGCACTCCCGCTTCAATGTGTCCGCTAAACGGATCATGGGTCCAAGAATCGCGGTTCCCGACCGGTACAACGTCCGTGTGACCATTGTAGCCGAAGATAGGGCCCTCACGACCCCAGCGCGCGTGAAGATTTTCGATTCCACCACGAGGTATCCGCGTGCACTTGAAACCCGCTTCGGCAAGCAGTTCTTCGAGTAAAGCTATGGCGCCTCCCTCGGCTGGTGTAACCGAAGGGCAGCGGATCAAATCCGCAGTTAACTCAATCGGGCAGGGTCCTGTCTTCATCTCAGCGTCTCTTCAATCTTCGTAGCGGCTTCACTAGGCTTTCGCGCTAGATGATGCGCGCCAGCATGAACCAGTTCTTCAGAAGAACCAAAACCCCAAAGCGCTCCCACAGCAAAGCAGTCATTTGCACGCGCGCCCTCCATATCATAGCGACGATCGCCGAGCATCGTTCCGTAACGCACAGAAATTGCCCTTAGTGCATGGGCAAGCAGTTCCGGTTTATCCGAGTTGCGCCCATCCAGCTCAGAGCCAAAAACACCGCTGAGCCGCGTATCCAAGCCAAAATGCGCCACGATTCGCTCCGCAAACACCCGAGGTTTCGAGGTCGCGAGCCACAGGCGCGCGCCTTTATGGCGTAGTGCGTCCATCATCTCAGGTACACCATCATAGACCTCGTTCTCGAAAAGGCCGATGTCAGTGTATCTCTCACGGTAAAGAGCAACGGCACGTTCCGCTTTCTCGTCGGAACCTAGATGGCTCAGGAAGTTTGCCTTCAAAGGTGGCCCAATCCAGGCGCGTAGCGCAGCTTGATCGGGTACCGGTTCATTCATCTGGGTGAGGGCATGTTCGACAGATGACATGATCCCGACACTGTTGTCGGTCAGCGTGCCGTCGAGGTCGAGGAAGACATCCATGCTCAGTCGTTGAACAAGGTCGTTTGAGCAACGATGACCGCATTGTCGGTCAACGCGCGATCCATAAGTGCTTGCTCGTCAGGCTCAATGGTATGACCATCCGCGATCCGCTCTTCTGCGGAGCCGAGACCTTCGACTTCTAACGGAGCCATGCCCGCCTCTCGAAGGACGGCGATCGTTTCATTCACGGCCTCAGCCTCATCAACTCCCGCCGCATAGCAGAGAAGCCCGGCCCCGGTCGCGGTATCAGGCAGCCCATCCCCCTCCTTCCGGCCCACCTGGACCAGGAGTGTGAAGACGGGCCGTAACTTCCCGTTCTTAGTCACGCAACAATTCGTTGATCGAGGTTTTTGACCGTGTCCGCTGATCGACCCTTTTGACAATCACCGCACAATAGAGGCCAGGTCCAGGTGTGCCGTCGCCCAGGGGCTTTGCTGGCAGAGTTCCCGGCACAACGACTGAGTACGGAGGGACTTCACCGATGAATGTCTCACCCGTTGCGCGATCAACGATCTTGGTCGAAGCACCCAGGAAAACTCCCATGGAGAGGACCGAACCTTCGCGTACAATTACACCCTCAGCCACTTCGGAGCGCGCACCGATAAAGCAATCATCCTCGATGATCACAGGGCCCGCTTGCAACGGCTCTAGAACCCCGCCGATCCCAGCACCGCCGGAGATGTGGACATTCTTGCCGATCTGCGCACAGGATCCGACCGTTGCCCAAGTGTCGACCATCGTGCCGCTGTCAACATAAGCGCCGAGGTTCACGAAAGACGGCATCAGGACAACGCCTGGTGCGATAAAGGCCGAGCGACGGACAACACAGTTCGGAACGGCCCGGAAACCCGCTTCCGACCACTGATTGTCGCCCCAACCTTCGAACTTCGACGGCACCTTGTCCCACCAGGTGGCGTTGCCAGGACCTCCGTCGATAGGTGTCATATCGTTTAGCCGGAATGACAGAAGGACAGCTTTTTTAGCCCACTGGTTAACGTTCCAAGCACCATCCGCACCTTTTTCCGCGACACGGAGTTCGCCTTTGTCCATCAGATCAAGCGCAGTCTCGACGGCGTCGCGGGTTGCACCGGTCGTCGCGGAGGTGATCTCGTCCCGCCCATCCCAGGCGGTTTCAATCGCGGTCTCCAGATCAGCATGGCTCATGATGGCGTCTCCAAGGTCATTCAGCGAGTTGCGTCTTAAGGCGCAAGAACCTCCTGCGCAATGCAGGTTCGTTCAGCTTTGGTTGGATTTCTTCAGGAAGACTTCGATCCGTGCAACAGATTCCGAGCCCAGCGTCGCACGTGTGAGCCGCTCTGAGACGGCTTCAACCAACGTGATCCTGAAGACTTCCGCCAAGGGCAAACTCGGCCCAGGTCATCGCGATCGACGCAAAACCAACCCCCGGCGAGGAACGAAACAGATCTCGCACCCTAGGCATTCGGGAACACCGGTGGAGAGCCTTTGTGGAGACCTGCGCAAAACTGGGCCGCCTACTCGGTCTGGTAGATGATGAATTCCTCCATCGACCCAGTCTGCGCACATCTCCCACATCACATCACCAAAGTCCCTGTCCCGCTCAGACTTTGACGCGTTCGGACTTTGGGTCGTACATCGGTTTCAGTGAGGCCTCGGCCTTAACGCGGGTCCCCGCAACGTCGATCTCGAACGTCGAGGCGAGCAATTCAGCGACACTTTCACCCTTACACGGAACATAACCCATTCCGACCGCTGCACCGAGGTGATGGCCGTAATTGCCCGAGGTCAAAAAGCTGACAATCTCACCATCCCGAAGGACCGGCTCATTATGGTAGAGCAGCGGTTCCGCATCGGTCAGTTTGAACTGAACCATCCGCCGATCGAGACCCTGCTGTTTCTTGTTCAGCACCGCCTCACGCCCGATGAAGTCAGGCTTGGCCGTCTTGACTGCAAAGCCAAGGCCTGCCTCCAAGACGTGATCCTCGTCGGTAATGTCATGACCGTAGTGGCGGAAGGCTTTTTCGATCCGGCAGCTATCCATCATATGCATGCCGCAGAGCTTTAGCCCATGGTCCTGCCCAGCCTCCCACAGCGTTTCAAAGAGATGGCCGCATTGATCGGTTGGAGCGTAAAGTTCCCATCCCAACTCGCCCACATATGTGACCCGATGCGCCCGCGCCAAGCCCATCCCAATCTCGATCTCATGTGCCCATCCGAAGGGATGCGTGTCATTGCTCCAATCATGAGGGCTCACGGCGGATAGGAGCGCCCGCGCGTTCGGTCCCATCACGGCAAGACATCCCTCACCAGACGTGACATCGGTGAAAACGACCCGCGCGTCCGTGCCAGCATGGCGTTTCAACCAGCTCAGATCGCGCACAAGCGTCGCAGCCGGAGTGACGATGACATAGCAAGTCTCAGAGAGCCGGGTGACAGTAACATCCGCCTCGATCCCGCCTTTATCGTTCAAGAACTGAGTGTAGACGATCTTACCCGTTG
>JBCDAQ010000251.1:0-4496 GCA_039185285.1 Pseudomonadota bacterium | reverse complement strand
GGACCTCTACGAGCGCGCCTCGGTGAACGGCAAGCGGGTGCAGTGCTTTGGCGGGGCCAAGAACCACATGATCGTGATGCCGGACGCCGACATGGATCAGGCGGTCGACGCGCTCGTCGGCTCCGGCTACGGCGCGGCGGGCGAACGCTGCGCCGTAGCCGGAGCCGACGAGCGCGTCGACCGCCTGATCCATGTCGGCGTCCGGCATCACGATCATGTGGTTCTTGGCCCCGCCAAAGCACTGCACCCGCTTGCCGTTCACCGAGGCGCGCTCGTAGATGTACTGCGCGATCGGGGTGGAGCCGACAAAGCCCACGCCGCTGATCGCGTCATGATCCAGAATGGCGTCCACGGCGACCTTGTCGCCGTTCACGACCTGCAGCACGCCTTCGGGCAGGCCGGCCTCGATCATCAACTCCGCCAGCATCATCGGCACCGACGGGTCCCGTTCGGACGGTTTCAGGATGAAGGCGTTGCCGCAGGCGATGGCCGGGCAGAACTTCCACATCGGGATCATCGCCGGGAAGTTGAAGGGCGTGATCCCCGCAACGATCCCCAGCGGCTGGCGCATCGAGAACATGTCGATGCCGGGGCCCGCGCCATCGGTGTACTCGCCTTTCAGCAGATGCGGCGCGCCGATGCAGAACTCGGCAACCTCAAGGCCCCGGATCACATCGCCCTGAGCGTCCGGCAAGGTCTTGCCATGCTCGCGGCTGAGCGCCTCGGCCAGCTTGTCCATATCGCGGTGGAGGAGTTGCACGAACTGCATCAGCACGCGCGCGCGTTTCTGTGGGTTCGTCGCGGCCCAGGCGGGTTGAGCGGCTTTTGCGATCTCGACGGCCTTGGCCAGATCATCCGCGGTGCCCATGGCAACCTTGCCCTGAACCTCACCTGTTGCCGGGTTGAAGATATCGGCCATGCGGCCCGAGCTTCCGGCAGCATTCTCGCCGTTCAGGTAATGGCCAATCTCGTACATTCTTGAGTCTCCTCGTGGGTCAGGTTGGCATCTCTTAGCCCGCCGCGAGGCCTTGGGCAATCGCTGTGAAAAGGGTTCCGATATCGTTGCTCGTATTCGCCAGATGCGGTGAGATCCGCAGCAAGGCGCGGTCGGTCTGCCCTTCCGCCGCCTTTGGCTCTTCCATCCCGGGCACAGGCCATTTCGCGATGACCCCATGATCCGCCATCACCTTGGCAATGGCGGGCTGAGAGGCTTTGGGAAGCGCGATGGTGATTGCTGTTGTCCCGCTTTCCCTTGCGCTCAGACATGGGAGGGACAAAGCCGCTGCCTCCGCGCGGATCTTGTCTGATAACGCCCCCAACCTGTTCTGAACCTCTGATATCCCGATGCGGCGACTCTCCTCGAGCGCCGCGCCAAGCCCCAGCCGGGTCGCGATATGGGCGTCGTGAGGTTCAAGCGTGCGTGCCGTTAACGGCCCGTTGATCCCTTCGAGCCCCTCGCGGATCCAGAGAAGACCCGTCTGACGCGGCCCACGGATCCATTTTCGAGCCGTGCCTACAACGATATCGACGCCGGAGGCTTCGAGGTCCAAAGGCATCTGCCCGAACGACTGGGCCGCATCGACAGCGATCGCACAACCCTCGGGCCGCGCAAGCTTGCCAATCGCTTCGAGAGGATACCGGTGCCCCACCATACTGGTGACCAGCGGAAAGCAGATCAGCGCCGTCTCGTCATCAATCCTGTTCGCCCATTCGGTCAGATCCGGGTCGGCAAAGTCGATCTCAGGCAGCACCTCGATCCTGAGACCCCTGACATGCGCGAGCATCTCCAGCGCCTCCAGGTTCTCGTACCACTCATGGGGCGCGACCAGTACCCGCTTGCCATCCAGCGCGAGGCGCGAGACGGCAGCGTACCAGGTCGCACAGGTGGTCGTAATCAGCGCCGTACGGGCGGGATCACCGCCGATCAGGGCGCCAGCAGCCTCCCAGATCTGATCAAGCTCATCAGCCGCTTCCGCCTTCGCCCGATCCGGCCCAACCTCAGCCTCGCGCTGGAGATGGGCGATCTGACGGGCGAGGACCGCAGGGATCGGATGGCCGTGCCCCGCATTGTTCAGATAAACCTCCCTCATTCGATCGCCCCGACCGCTTGCATCCGCCAGCGACACATCTCGACCCGGTCCTGGCCAAAGAAAGGCTCCTCGTTGAAAACGAGGAGAGGCGTACCCCAGTGCCCCGCTTCGCGCTGGAGATCGTAATTAGCCGCCAGCTTCGCATCATAGCCCTCTGGATCGGCCAGGATCAGCGCGTCGAGTTCGGCCAGGTCCAGCCCGACCGTCTGCGCTGCACCTTTGAGATAAGTACCCTCATGCCAATCCTTCGTGCCGCCGAAGATCAGCTTGCCAACCTCGGCATAAAAGGCCAGCCCTGCCCCCTGGTCCGCCGCCGCCTGTGCCAAGCGCGAGATCCGGCGGATAAACGGCTGATCCGCAGCCAGCTTACCTGTCGCCAGATCCTGAACAATCGGGTCGGGTTCGGGCCGAATAAAGGGTATGCCCTCCCTCTCCGCCACCCGGGCCACGTCCATCACGAAATAGGACAGCCAGAGCGGGTCGGACTTCTCGAAGAAATCCGGGGTTTTGATCGCAATTGGATAGACCGGGCGGAAGTTCACCGGCACCGTCGTCTCATTCGCCAAAGCCACGATCCTAGGGGTCGCCAGATAGGAATAAGGCGAGCGTAGCGTGACGTAGATATCCAGTGACATGGTCCTTTAGCTCCTAGTCCAGTTTAACACCCGTTGGGCACAATCGGGCAGCGCCCGACCCTCCACTAGGACGGGCGCCTCGCTGCACAGGCAGCAGGTTGGCGAGGTCGATGCTTTCGAGCGAAGCGCCTGCGAGCAAGCCGATATGCCCAGCCAGGCTCGGGCGCTATCCTCATTCGATTGTCTCAGTCTTTCTCCAGCTTAGCATGGTCGAGTACCTTCACAACGTGCGCCTGCTCCGCATCCTGACGCACCCGCTCTGCCTTGCTGAGACCGTGGCGCACGGCGTTCTCGTCGCCTTGTTTGCGTTTCTCCGATCGCACTCGTTCCTTGCGGGCGCGGCGCAGGTTGATCGGTTTGCTCATCCTGTATCCTTCAAACGCACCTGGCCCAGGGCATCGCGAATGGCCTGCCAGTAGGCATCGTCGAGGCAGGCGATCGGTGCTGCCGGACCGCCGCGCTCAGACAGGCTCTCGCCTGCTGCCAGGTCTGTCTTGATGCCCCCGAGGATCTGCTGACCGAGTGACAGGAGCTTCGGCCTGATATCCGCCTTCAGATCCGGTACGTCTTCCGGCGGCGCGGCAGCACCCTGCGCCCACTCCGCGATCCAGCACCGTTGGATATCCTTCGCCGCCTCGATCTGCGCTGCGAAGAAAGGCCGGACGGTCGCGGGATCGATCCCCTCCGCCTCGGCATTCTCCGCCGCCTTCGCCAGCACGACTTCCTCGCGCGCGCGATCCTCCACCGGCACCCCGCGCGCCTGTTTCCAGGCGGCCACGGGTTTCATAAGGGATAGCCGGTCGGTGATCGACGTCATCAGCTCATCGGCCGCAACCGGGCCGCTGAGCAGAATGGCGATCAGCGCGGTGCAGGCCCGCATCACTTCGGTCCAATCATGTCCTTCGGCTGGACCACACGGTCAAAGGTCTCTTCATCGACAAAGCCGAGCTTGATCGCCTCTTCCTTCAGCGTCGTGCGGTTCTTATGAGCGGTCTTCGCCACCTTGGTCGCGTTGTCATAGCCGATCTCGGGGGCGAGCGCGGTCACCAGCATCAGGCTCTCCCACATCAGCTGGCTGATCCGGTCCTCATCCGCCTTGATGCCCTTCACACAGTTATCTGTGAACGCTACCGACGCATCGCCGAGCAGCTGCATGGATTGCAGGAGGTTGTAGACCATCATCGGCTTGTAGACATTCAGCTCGAAATGCCCTTGGGAGCCCGCGAACCCAATCGCCGCGTCATTGCCCATGACATGGGCGCAAACCTGGGTCAGCGCCTCACACTGAGTGGGATTCACCTTGCCCGGCATGATCGAGGAGCCGGGCTCATTCTCCGGCAACATCAGCTCGCCCAGACCACAACGGGGGCCGGAGCCGAGGAAGCGGATGTCATTGGCGATTTTAAAGAGCGAAGCCGCAACCACCTTGGTCGCCCCCGACATCTCCACAATCGCATCATGGGCCGCCAGAGCTTCGAACTTGTTGGGCGCGGTCTTGAAGGGCAGCTTGGTGATCTTCGCGGCGTTGGCCGCAAAAGCCTTATCGAAGCCCTTCAGCGTGTTCAGCCCCGTGCCCACCGCGGTGCCGCCTTGGGCCAGCGGATAGATGTTCTTCAGCGCTCCCTCGACGCGTTTGATCCCTTGGGCCACCTGATGAACGTAACCACCGAACTCCTGGCCCAAGGTCAGGGGCGTCGCGTCCTGGGTATGGGTCCGCCCGATCTTGATGATCTTGGCGAAGTCCTTTTCCTTCTTCTTCAGCATATCATGG
>JBCDAQ010000250.1:0-4503 GCA_039185285.1 Pseudomonadota bacterium | reverse complement strand
GGGGTCCTGGGGGGTTGTGGCCGGTTTTGGTCCGACATCACTACAACCTCCTTAAACACACGCTTCTGGGCCGGGTGCGGCCCTGCGGACCCGCGGCCCTCAACTTTGACCGCTGTTTTCTCTTCTAAAGTCGAAAAGGCCCCTTAGAAACATGCGCACGGATGTTTTGATGTGGGCGGTGGTACCTCATGATGATCTTCACCGAGTTGTGATCAGTCCCGGTTTCTGGTCCAGTATTATTCAACTGGGCTAGACTCTAGAAACCGGAAAGCAGAGGGCACTCTCTTGAAACGCAAGAAACAGAAGCACAAGAAGAAGGTAGCTTCGGCTGACGCCGCCTCTGTCCCTGTCTCGGCGAAGAAGGACAAACCACCCATGACGCGGCGGCGTGCCCTGAACCTCGCGATCAACGCGGGCCTTGGACTCGCCGCGGTCGGCGGTGGTTGGTACGTCTTCAGTGAGGTCAGGGCGGGGATTGTCGAGGGGGATCTTTCTCGCATCGGGCAGGGTGTTCCAATGGTTGTCCAGATCCATGACCCTCAATGCCAACAATGTATCGCTCTTCAGCGCGAAACCCGGGCGGCGTTAGAAGGGTTCTCGGAGGACGAGCTTCAGTATGTTGTCGCGAACATCCGCCAGCCTTCTGGACGAAAGCTGGCCTCTCTTCACGGCGTACCTCATGTCACTCTTTTGCTCTTTGATGCGAACGGCACGATGCGCGAGGCGATCCAGGGTGTGAGCGATCGAGCTTATCTGAGCACTGCATTTCAGCGACATTTGGCGCGTCGTCCGGCGACTTAGGCCCCGGCTCAGGGCTACCTTTGCAATCTGGTGCAAACGGTTCTGCACTGCTATATCGATCATGGGAGACAGCTTAGCCCATCTAGCGGGCCGACCTGAGATTGGCAGCCTATGACCGTTCACAACACCATCGACCCTGTCGCTGAGCTCAAGGCGAATGTGAAGCTTCCCTTTGAGCGCGCGCGCGCCATGCCGACATCGGTCTATACCTCGGATCGATTTCTCGAGGCAGAGCTTACGCATGTCTTCAAGAAAGAGTGGTTTTGCGTTGGCCGTGTCAGCCAGCTGAAAAATCCGGGCGATTATCTAACCTATGAGCTCGCGGGTCAGCCGGTGATCGTGATCCGTGATCAGGATGGGGAGCTGCGCGCGATGTCCAATGTTTGCTTGCACCGGATGTCGACGCTGCTGGAAGGTCAGGGCAACATCAAATCGATCGTCTGCCCCTATCACGCCTGGACCTATGGTTTGGACGGGCGTCTGCGCGGCGCACCTGCGATGAAGCAGAATGAGGGTTTCGACCGGGCGGACTACTGCTTGCCTCAGATAAGGGTCGCTGATTGGATGGGCTTTCTGATGGTCTCCTTGAATCCTGATGCACCCAACCCCGATCAGCACTTTCACGAGGTTGAGAATCTTGTCGGTGATTATGAGATGGGCGACTACGTCCAACTTTGGGAGCAGCGTTTCCGGTGGAAGACCAATTGGAAGGTGCTGGCCGAGAACTTCATGGAGAGCTATCACCTACCCGTCTGTCATCAGGGCACGATAGGCTGGACGGTTAGTCTCGACGAGATGGATTGCCCGCCAAGCCCTGCCACCTTCAACTGGCATTCGATCCAAAAAGACCCCGCCATGACCCTGTCGGTTGCGCATCCCGACAGCACACGGCTGCAAGGTGAGCGGCGGTTTACGACCTATCTGCTTTCGATCTATCCCAGCCTGATGATCACTCTGACGCCGGGATATTTCTGGTATCTCAGTCTGCATCCCAATGGGCCGGGCGAGGTCGATGTCCTTTATGCCGGGGGTCTGTCACCGGACTTCATGGCCGATCCAGAGGCGGAGGCGATGTTAGATCAAGCCAAAGCGCTGCTTGACGACGTGAACCAGGAAGACAAGGGCTGCACCGAGAAGGTCTATCGTGGGCTTTGCTCGGACGCCGCTGTGCCTGGGCATCTGAGCCATCTGGAACGGCCCAACTACGATTTTGCGAAGTACCTAGCCGAGAAGATCCCCGGATGAGGACGGTTTATCTCGGACGCACCGGCGTCGAGGTTTCGGAGCTTTGCTTCGGCACGATGTCCTTTGGCGGCGACGCGGACGAGGTCGAGAGCGGGCGGCTATACACGGCCTGCCGGGATGCCGGGATTACGTTCTTTGACTGTGCGAACATCTATGCGGGTGGCAGGTCGGAGGAGATCCTTGGGCGCCTGATCGCGGGGCATCGCGACGAGATCGTCCTGACCACCAAGCTCGGGCACGACGCGCGGCCTGGACCGAATGGCAAGGGCGCCAGCAGGCGCCATGCGATGGCTGAGATTGACACCTCGTTAAAGCGGCTCGGGACCGATCACGTGGATGTTCTCTTTCTCCATAAGTTCGACCCGAGGACGCCGCTCGAAGAGCAACTGCGCACGATGGAAGACATCCTGCGCAGCGGCAAAGCCCTCTATCTCGGCGCGTCAAATTTCGCCGCCTGGCAATATGCCAAGGCGCTGGGCATTGCCGAACGCGAGGGCTGGCAGCGGATCGATGTGATCCAGCCGATGTACTCTCTGGTCAAGCGCCAAGCCGAGGTCGAGATCCTGCCCCTGGCCGAGGCAGAGGGTCTGGCAGTGACCAACTATTCGCCCATCGGTGCGGGGCTCCTGAGCGGTAAATACGCAGCACAGACCCGGCCTGATCAGGGGCGACTGGTCAGTGGAAACTACTATGGCGTTCGCTATGGCCAAGACTGGATGTATCAGACAGCGGATGCGTTTACGGCACTCGCGGCGGAGCTGGAGACCCATCCGGTCAGTTTGGCGATTGCCTGGACGGCAGCGCATCCGGCGATCACTACACCCATTCTCGGCGCCCGGAATGTGTCGCAGCTCCAGCCCGCCCTGGCGTCGGTTGAGGTGAAGCTGACACAGGAGCTCTACGAGCGCATCGCTCAACTCTCTCCCACGCCCGCTCCGCCGACCGACCGGCTGGAGGAGCAAGCCGGACCGCCGAAAATCGTCCGAGAATGAGAATCTGATTCGCCCTATACTTGGTGCCGTGAAGAACACTCCCATTGATAGGAGCATGGATGTGAGGTCGGTTTCTTGTTGGATCGGTGCGGTTGTAGTCGCGATGATCGCGACCTCTGCGCAAGCGGTCATGGTGCTCGATATCGTCGAAAACGGGCCAAGTTCGACGATTTGGCGGTTTAGCGGATCGGCTGTTGCTGGAAACAACGGCTTCTTTGAAAACGGAACGAACCTGGCCGACGACGATACGTGGCAGAATCTCGGTGACTTTACGACGGTCAACGATTTCGAGAACCAGAATGTCAACGGCGTCGCGACCCTGACCATTGGCACCAACACCCGGCAGATTGACCTTGCCTATATCGACAATGATGGGCCCTTGTTTGCATTGGACGACATTGGGGTTGGCGTCTCTGGGAACACCGTCTTCAACTTCAGCGCCGGGGATGAGGTGAGCTGGGACGGATCGCTTGTGGTCAATGGTATCGGCCTGGACGATCTGAGTGAACGGACGCTGCCAATCGTCTTTACAACGTCAAACTATGGCGGGTTGGACAACACGCTGGCCTTTTCGCTGCGGATTGCTGCGCCGGTACCTGTGCCGACCGCCTTGATCATGATCTTGAGTGGTTTAGCTGGCCTTGGTTGGGTCGGACGCCGCCGGGTCGGCTAGAGGGGAATTTTCAACATGCGACCCCCAGAACCCGGACAAGCCGGGCTCTGGCGGCCCCGAAAGCGTGCCTGTGGCACGCTACAGGCGCTCACGGTTGAGCTGGGCGCCGGGCGGTCCTCTGCGGGCTTGCCCGCAGGTATCAGGCGCATGCCTGATATGCCGCGTTAGCGGTTTGGGCCGCTTGCGAGGCGGTTGAGCTACATCACCGCGCCGATTTGCCAGGGGACGAATTCGTAGTCGCCGAGGCCCTGGCGTTCGGATTTGGTCGTCTCTCCTGAGGCGACCCGCAACAGCGTCTCGTAGATCTCACGCCCGACTTCCTCGATGCTGGCTCCTTGGCTTAGAACCCGGCCGCCATCGATATCCATGTCGTCGGGCATGCGGCGGGCGAGCTCGGAATTGGTTGCCAGCTTCACCGTTGGCGCGGGTTTTGAGCCGAAGGCCGAGCCGCGACCGGTGGTGAAGGTCACCAAGTTGCAGCCGCCCGCGATCTGGCCGGTGACGCTGGCCGGGTCATAGCCGGGCGTGTCCATGAAAGTGAAGCCGGGCGCGGTGACCCGTTCGGCGTATTTGTAGACGCCATTAAGTGGGCTGGTGCCGCCTTTTGCCGCCGCGCCGAGGGATTTCTCCAAAATCGTGGTCAAGCCGCCCTTCTTGTTCCCGGGGCTTGGGTTGTTGTCCATCGAGCCTTTGTTGCGCGCCGTGTAATCCTCCCACCAGCGGATCATGCCGATGAGTTTCTCACCGATTTCCGGGCTGGCTGCCCTGCGGGTTAGAAGATGCTCGGCGCCG
>JBCDAQ010000249.1:0-4577 GCA_039185285.1 Pseudomonadota bacterium | reverse complement strand
CGAGCATGTAGAGACCGGGCTGGAAGACATCCGCCATCTGACCTTCATGCACGAAGACGGCGGCCTGACCTTCGCGGACCGTCAGTTTGGCGCCGTATTTGATCGCGTTGTCATGGCGCTGGAAGCGGCTGACCATCGTGTCGCGGGTGTCATCGGTCCAATCGATGACATCGATCAGTTCGCCAGTTATCATGTTCCAGATCACGCGCGTCTCCCTTATCTGCTCGCACGATTCGCCTTGGGTCATCATGGACGGGGATTGCGCCAGGACCAAGGCGAGAGGTCTGAGCATATGTGGCGATGACAGCCCCGAAATGCCATGAATTTATCCGTAGGTTTTCTGTAGTTCTTTCATAACTCAACGTGCCGGAGTTTCTGAACGTGGAGGGCGTTGGCTGCGTGGGTGCCGATCGCTGCTGTTAGAAGCATCGATGCCGCGCCTGCGGCAGGCGACATCGCCATGCGCCCTCCCGGGGGGAGGGTCGGGCGCTGCCGGGTGTTCCACCGGGCGTTTAGTTTTGGATGTGCGCCCGCTTGCATTCCCGGTCATCGCGCCAACGGTACCAGCCGACCACGGCGGGGAGGAACCAGGGATTGCCGGTGTAGAGCGGCCGGGTTGGGAAGCGCAGATTGTCGAGGGCGGTCTCGCCTTCGGCCAGGCCAAGGATCTTCTGGCCCATCTTGGCGCCCAAATAGCTCGCCATTGCAACGCCTGAGCCGCAATAGGTCATGGCGTAATGCATGCCCTTGTGGACACCGGTATGGGGCAGTTCGTCAAAGCTGAAGGCCACTGTCCCGAACCAGGAATGAGAGATCTTGGTCTGGGCAAGAGCTGGGAAGATCTCGACCATCTGGTGGTGGAGCTTTGGCCCGCTGATCACGGGATCGGTCTCTGCCGCCGAGACGCGGCCCCCGAAGACGATCCGCTGGCGGTCTGGTGAGACGCGGTAGTAGTAGATGACCTTGCGCGTGTCGGTGATCGCCCGGTGGGTCGGGATCAGCTTGTCGATCACCTCGGGTGCCAGCTTCTCCGTCGCTATGATGTAAGAGCCGATGGGCACCACACGGCGGCGCATCCAGGGCGTGGCGGTGCCGGTGTAGCCGTTTGTTGCGACGGCGACGTTGCGGGTTTTGATCTTTATCGATGGGGTCGTGACTTCGAACGTGTCGCCATCGGCCTGGACGCCGGTTGCCGGGCAGTTAGGAAAGATGGTGACGCCTGCCGCGAGGCAGCGCTCCATCAGGCCGCGATGGTATTTCGCCGGTTGGAGAGAGCCGTCGCGCGGGTTCACAACGCCGCCGAAATAGTGGTCGGAGCCAAGCTCGCGGTGCTGCTCGGCGCGGGGAACGACGATCTCGCCATCCGCTTCGGCGCGGCGGGCCATCCTCTCATACTTCTGGGGGGTGTGGGCGGCGTGGTAGCTGCCGTAGCGGCCAAAATTGCAGTCGATCTGTTCCTCGGTGATCAGGTGCTCCAACCAATCGACTGAATTGGGGCCTTCCTGGAGGGCGGCTTTTGCGCGTTCAGGACCGATTGCTCTGAGCGGCGCGTCGGAGGAGGGGTGGATGCCTTCGTGGATCTGACCGCCATTGCGGGTGCTGCACCCTGCACCTGGCTCGCCAGCCTCCAGAACCACCACATGGCGCCCGCCGCGGGCCAGCTGAAGCGCTGCGTTAAGGCCCGTATAGCCCGACCCGATGACGACCACATCGGCGGTCGCGGGGGGTGCGGTGGGCAAAGCGGGCAGGGGTGCCAGATCGACGAGCCAACAGGGCGTGGCCTGGAAACCCTCGGCGAAGAGACCGGTGCCTGCCTGGGGATGGGGATCTGCGCCGGTATCCTTCATCGCTGTACCTTTGATCCCGGCAACGGATCGAGTTGAACGCTGTCCGGATCCTCCCAATCCAGGCGGCTACAGATGCGGTAACGCTCGAGCGTCATATCATCCATCAGCCCGCGTTGACGCAGATGCATGGCTGCTGCATAACGCACCAGGCCCGAGCCCGGCTCGCCCAAGGGGCGGCGCAGGTTCCCCCACTCTTCGTCATCAATCATTGCGTTCAAGGACGATCTCCGTGATACGTGATGCCCCTGATCGGATCGGAGGCCCTATGAGCTCTTCCGCAAATCGCGTCGCAACGCAACCGCGAACGCGCGCCTCGAAGGAGACCCGGCGCGGGCAGTTGATCGATGCGACCCTGACCGCGATCGAGCGCAAAGGGCTGGCGGCGGTCACCCTGGCCGATGTGGCGGACGGGGCGGGCCTTTCCCGTGGGATCGTGAATTTTCACTTCGAGAGCAAGGAGAAGCTGTTGTTCGCGGCTTTGTCGCAGCTGTCGGAGGAGTATGACCGGAACTGGCGGAGCGAGCTGGCGGCCAGCCCGCCTGACCCTGCGAACCGGATGCGCACGCTGATCCTGGCCGAGTTCGCCGAGGAGATTTGTACGCCCCGCAAGCTGGCGGCCTGGTTCGGCTTCTTCGGCGCGGCAGGCTCGCGGCCTGATTACCGCGATCTCTGCTGGGCGCGGGATGACGCCTATCTCGATGCTTTGGAGGAGATCTGCACCGCATTGGATGCCGAGCAAGCTTATGGGATCAACCCCACGACCACCGCGATGGCGATCTATGCGATGAACGAGGGGCTTTGGCTGCGTCTGATGCTGGGCAATGCGGAGCTGACGCGCGAGCGGGCGATCGAGACGGGGTTGGCGATGCTGGGCACCGTGTTTCCCCGCCATTTCTCGCCTGCTGGAGCGGTTCTTGCGCGCTAGGCGCATGCGGCCCGCATTTGGGCATTCACCTCGGCCACCTGTTTCTCATCCGGCGCCTCGTCCAGCGTGACCACGGGCAAGGCGGCGCGGATGTGGTCGTGATGGGTGCGCACGCCGTATTCGAGATCCGAGAGGATGAAGCCTTGGAATGAGGGCGACGCCATGGATTCGTTCGACCAGATGGTGAGCTGGACATCCTCCTCGACCGTCTCCCGGTCGATGCGCGCGGCGCAGTACCGCGCGAGGCGCTCCTGCCGGCTCTCATCGGGGAAGTGATAGGTGGCGCCGCGGAGCTCGCTCTCATGGTTTGAGAGTGGGAATTCCTGGTAGAAGCTGATCGTCTCGGGCGTCGCCGAGATCACCGCATTGGGGAAGAGCCCCCAATAGAGCCAGGCGTCGTGGAGATGCTCAGGCAGATGCGGGCGGGCAGCTGAGAGTTTCACGTAGTTCTTTACCGCCCAGCGGCGGCGTTGTTCGCGCCGGAAACGGCCGATGGTGCGGTTGACGCCATCAACCATGGGCTCGTCGCGGTAGTCGTGGCCATAGAGGTCCTGCAACGCCGGGTGGGCCATCGCGACGTGGTAGCCTTCGTTGTCGACATCGCGGACAGATTTCCAGTTCACCGGCGAGATACCGGTCCACATCCGGTCGTCCGGCACCATCTCGGCCATCCGATAAAGCGCCATCTCCTCGGCCATTGGTGCGAAGAGCTCGGCGACCGAGGGCTGAGGGCCCGGCGCGAAACGCACGAAGACGAGGCCGTTCCAGATCTCAGTCTCGAGAGCGGGCAGGCCGTACTCATTGCGGTCAAGCTCGGGGAAGCTCTCGGGTCGGGCAGCGCCCCGGAGCGTGCCATCGAGATTGTAGACCCAGCCGTGATAGGGGCAGATCAGGGCGTTCTTGCAATTGCCCTGTTTGGCAGCGACCACGCGGGAGCCGCGGTGGCGGCAGATGTTGTGAAACGCCCGAACCTGGCCATCGCGACCGCGGACCATGACTGCACGTTCGCCCACCATGTCGAGGGTGAGGAAATCGCCCGGGTTCGGCACGTCGTTGACATGGCCGAGGATCTGCCAGTGTTTGCGGAAAAGCTCGTTCTTCTCGAGTTTGGTCAGCGCGTCGCTGTGATAGGTCCAGGCGGGCAGGCCCCGGCGGTCCCACTCGGTTGGTACACTGATATCGCGGATCTTCTCGGCTCCATCCATCATGGCTGCTTTCCTAGCTTGATACTTCTAGCTGTCATTTATTGAATCTGCGTTCAATAATAGGCGAAATGCAGGTGATTCGAGAAGAGCCATGTTAGGAAAGGCGCTTCGAGAGACAGGAGAGGTCGCATGAAGCCGATTGCGGAGAGCGAGCGCCGGGTGGTCAATATTCGCGATGAAGACGCTTGGACCGCCTGGGATGAGGGGTCCGAACCGGGGACGTCCTTCATCAAGCTCAACCGGGACATGCCGCGCGATGCGGGTTTCTACATCTATCGCATGGCGCCGGGCTCAAGCTCTACCCCGCATCTGCATCCGGGCGCCGAGGAGTTCCTGATGGTCGAGGGTGAGATCATCGACAATGACGGCACGGTCTATCGCGCTGGCGATGTCGTCTGGCTTGCGCCGGGGACCGAGCACAACTCTCGCACTGAAACCGGCGCGATCATCGCCGTCTTCGCCGAAGCACAAGAGGAGGCGCCGGGCGAAAGCTGAGCGCGACAATCATGGCACTGAACGAGTTTTTCACAGGGCATAACGCGAGCACCGCCGATCTGATCGAGGCGGACCAGACCTACCACCTGCACCCTTGGGAGGCGT
>JBCDAQ010000248.1:0-4607 GCA_039185285.1 Pseudomonadota bacterium | reverse complement strand
TGGAGCCCGATCCACCGCCGCCGCCACCACCGCCATCGGGTAAGTCACCATCGCTTGCAATCATCAAGAACAGGCCTCCGATGATTGCAATGGGAAAGGCGAACTGTGCCAATCCCTTGGCGATATCCCAGCCAACCGCTTCTCCAATACTCGTGCCATTCTCCTCCGCCTGGACTCCCGCATCAACCGCTGAAGAGAACATGCTTGTACTTGCGGTCAGGAGGCCGCCGCAAACAAGAACCGCCCCGAGCAGAGCAATCGGCGAGCCGATCCCCGTGGCCATCAGGGCTACACCACCGGCAAACGCAAGCGCACCGGCGACCTTGAAGCCCCAATGGCTAAGCCCGCGTTTTTCATGAACTTCGGACTTCTGATCCTTATCGGAACCTTCCTTGCTATCGATCTTCATCGTTTTCGAACTGAGGTTCTGGGTCGTTCGGCTCGACGGTGTGTTCGACCCGCCCTTATCGATCGGGCCAGTGCTTTGCGACCTTGGTGAGGAGTCAATTTTCGTTAGCTGAACAGAACCTGTGCCAACCGTGCCAACGCTATCCATCGTTCATTCCTCAAAAAAAAGTCTCGACCGTCTAGAAACCGATCCTACTCAACATCGATCTGCTTGACATGGTAGTAACGAAACACGCAGCGATGTTTCAGACGAAAATCGGTCAAAATGCGGGGCAGTCAGAAGATGGGCGAATAAACCAAGTGACAGCAACCCTGATCGAAGCCCCATTCTATCTACGGGAAAAAGCTCACCATCTTAAGCAAGCAAAACTCTAGCGTTTTCCGTTGCGACCGTTTTGCGCCAATGCGCGCGCGGCAAGTTCTTTTTTGCGCGCTTCGACCTTTGCCTTTTCCTCTTCACGTTCGGCTTTGGTCGGCGGCATGACGAGACCGGCCGAGATCACCAGCTTCGCGGCATCTTCAACCGTCATATCCAAGATTTGGACGTCCTCACGTGGGACGAACAGTAGAAAACCCGAAGTCGGGTTAGGTGTCGTCGGCAGGAAAACCGACATCATCTCCTGGCCGCCGGCCTTCTCTTTCACTTCACCTTTCGTATCCGTTGAAACAAAGGCGATCGCCCAAATCCCCTTGCGTGGATACTCGACCAAGCAGGCGTATTTGAACGAGCTTTTGGACTGGCTGAAAACCGTCTCAGCAATCTGTTTGATGGCGTTGTAAATCGACCGTATAACCGGCGTTCGGTCGATCAGGTCCTCTCCATACCGGATCAACTGGCGTCCGAAGACCCGTCGCGCGAGCAAGCCTACGAAGGTCGTAAAGACCAGGAAGACGACCACCCCGAAACCGGGGATATCCATCTCGATATAAGTCGAAGGATTGTAGATCGACGGCACCAAGGGCACAATCTGAGCATCGATTAGCGTGATGATCGCCCAGGTGAGATAGATCGTCAGCGCGACCGGTGCGACCACGACCAGACCGGTCAAAAAGTTACTGCGCATGCGTAACCAGAACCCGGCGCGGCGGCGGCTCCGTTTTCGGGCCTTCATCTCGTCATCGCCTTCGGTCATACCGTGTGACCGTCCTTCCCGCGCCTAGGCGCCTTTCGCTCTCACGTACGGATCCCATCAAAGATGGGTCTGGTGCAGTGCAATATCGCTCTGTTCATAGAGCATATCGACTGGGCCAAGCCCAGACCAAAATCATGCAGATCTACAATCAATATCCGAGGCTGCGATCAACGGTGTTCTCAAAGGGAAGACCCGTCTCACCGCGTGCAATCTGGTGCATGATCGAGTCGCTCGCTGTCGAAGGACGGGTAACCGATGCGATATGGGGGGTTACCGTCACCCGAGCATGCGCCCAATAGGGATGTTCGGGCGGCAAGGGCTCGACATCGAATACATCCATCGTCGCGTGGCGGATCTGACCGGCATCCAACGCAGCAAGCAGCGCATCGTGATCGATCAAAGCGCCCCGACCCGCGTTCACCAGACAGGCCCCCTGAGGCATCGTCGCGATCCGCTCCGCGTTCAGCAGACGCCGGGTTTCGTTTGTGTGCGGAAGAAGAAGGACCAGAATCTCACTCTCTGCAATAATCTGAGTGAGCCCATCGGCGCCTGACAAGCAAGTCACACCGTCGACTTGCTTTACCGTCCGCGACCAACCAAGCGTGTTAAACCCGTGCCGCGCCAAATGGCTGGCGCAATCGGCGCCAAGGACACCCAGCCCCAGAACGCCGACCGTGCGGTCCCTGGCCAATGGTGGAAACGTCAACTCCCATTCGGCAATCGGTGCCGCGCCGATGAAACTGTCAACATCCAGATGATGGCGGAGAACATGGCCGACGACGTAGTCCCGCATCCCCTCCGACAGGCCCAACTCGACCATTCGCACAATCGGCAAATCTGCGGGCGGTTCGCAGCGCATAACAGCCTCGACCCCGGCCCAGAGGTTCAAGACGGCCTTGAGTTTGGTAAAGGGCGTGAAATCTTGGACCGGGCCGTCGCCATCGAAAATCACATAGTCGACCTCATCTGGCTCGACCTGCGCCGGATCCATCTCAATCGTCGGGTTAAGCCCAGATTCTGATGCGGCTCGCGCCAACTCTGGCTCATATAGGGGACGCTTCTCGGGATTGCCGGAGAACACAACGACGGGCATTAAGCAGGCTCCTTAAGGGCGGTGGACATGAGCGCTCTGGATCAGACCAAAGGCCATCAGCAGCACCAGCATCGCCGAGCCGCCATAGCTGACCAATGGAAGCGGAACACCTACCACCGGTATCAGCCCGGTCACCATGGCCATATTTGTTGCCCAGTAAAAGAAGAAGGTCGCGATCAGGCCACCCGTAAGCAATGCGCCAAATCGGCTCGCGTTACGCGCCATGGAGGCAAAGCCGAGTAAGATCACCAGCATGTAGAGAACCAACAATGAGATCGAGCCGAAGAAGCCAAACTCCTCACTCAATGTCGTAAAAATAAAGTCGGTGTGTTTCTCCGGCAGAAAGTTCAATCGGCTCTGCGTGCCCTGCATGAACCCTCGGCCCGATATCCCGCCGGAACCCATAGCAATCTTGGACTGAGTAATGTGATAGCCAGCGCCGAGCGGATCTGTCGACGGGTCGAGGAAGGTATCAATCCGGCGGTACTGGTAATCCTTGAGGACCTGCCACTCGGTCCCTTTGGACGCCAACACGCCCCAAATCGTGAACCCACCCATCGCCCCGACCGTGGCGAAGTACCACCAGGAGACGCCCGCGAGAAACATCACCACCGCACCTCCGGCCGACAGCAGGATCGCGGTGCCCAGATCGGGCTGCTTGAGCACCAGGATCGTTGGCAAAGCGATCAGACCAAGGGGCAAGACGAGCCAAAGCGGATGGCTCACACGGTCTGCATCCAGCCAGTCGTAAAACCGCGCAAGCGCGAGGACGAGTGTGATCTTCATGAGCTCCGACGGCTGAAGCTGCAGCGGCCCTATCTGGATCCACCTCTGCGCGCCCATGCCCGTTGTTCCAACGAACTCCACCGCGACCAGAAGGGCGAGCGCACCAAGATAACCTATCGGGGCAATCCAGCGAAAGAAACGGACGTTGATCATGGCAATCGCCAGCATCAAGACGATGCCAACCCCAAAGCGGCTGATCTGCCGCCCGGCCCAGGGCTCGAAGCTGCCACCAGCGACTGAGTAGAGCATCATGAAGCCAATGCTCGCGATTGCACAGACGACAAGGAACAGCGACCAGTCGATCCGCAACAGTTTTTGCAGAAGCGTTAGCTGTGCCGGCTGTGAGGCGACCGATACAACGCTCATGTCGGCACCCGCGTCGTCGCCGCCTCTGGATCCGGTGGCGGAGTTGGCGCTTTGCCGGATGGATAAGCTTTGTCGGGCGGGTAGGGCCCATAGATCGCTCTAAGCAGAATATCGCGCGCGATCGGGGCCGCCGCTTTGGACCCTCCGCCGCCGTGTTCGACAATGACCGAAACCGCGTAGCGCGGATTGTCATAGGGGGCATAGCCGACAAAGAGCGCGTGATCACGCCGACGCCAGGGCAGATCTTCGTTCTTCCAGACCCCTTGGGCGCGTTCGGCCGCTGTAATGTTGCGCACTTGGCTTGTACCAGTTTTGCCCGCCATCAAGTTCTCGGGGTCTGATATGCGCGATCGACGCGCTGTGCCGCGCCTCGCGTTCATCACGTCGAACATGCCCCGGCGCACAAGTTGCAAGTGATAGGGATCGATATCTAGGGCGCTCTCTTCCCCAATCGGTAATGGCAAACCCGCCCGCGCCTTGATCAAACGAGGTTCAAGCCTGCGCCCCGTCGCAATGCGCGCCGTCATTACAGCCAACTGCAACGGCGTTGCCAGAACGAAGCCCTGACCAATGCCCGAGTTTAACGTATCTCCAACTTGCCAGGACTCGTCCTTTGCCCGCTGTTTCCAATCGCGCGTTGGGATCAGTCCGGATTTGACCGACGTCACCGGCAGCCCCAACTCCGTCCCGAGGGAAAGCTTTCGTGCCATCTCCGCGATCTTGTCGATACCGACGCGCTTGGCAACCTCATAGAAATAGACATCACAGGATTCCTCAAGGGCACCTGCGAGGTCCATATGCCCATGCCCGCCGCGCTTCCA
>JBCDAQ010000247.1:0-4623 GCA_039185285.1 Pseudomonadota bacterium | reverse complement strand
GGATCCCGCAAATCCCACGGAGAACGAGGTCGATCTTCACGCCCGCCTGGCTGGCCGCATAGATCGCGTCCATCAACTCGTCTTCGATCAGTGAGTTCATCTTCGCCCAGACCCGCGCGGGACGCCCGGCGCGGGCGTGCTCGGCTTCCTCCTCCAGATGCTGGATCAGGGTCTGCTTCAGCGTCAGGGGCGCGATCTGGACATGGGTCAGCCCCGTCGGCTCGGCATAGCCGGTCATGAAGTTGAAGATCTTGGTCGCATCCCGCGCATGGGTCTCAGAACAGGTGAACAGCGACAGGTCCGTATAAACCTTCGCCGTGATCGGGTGATAGTTGCCGGTCCCGAAATGTGAGTAGGTGACCAGCTTGCCACCCTCGCGCCGGACCACGGTCGAGATTTTGGCATGGGTCTTCAGGCTCACAAAGCCAAAGACAACCTGAACCCCTGCCCGCTCCAACTGCCGGGCCAGGCGAATGTTTGCCGCCTCGTCAAACCGGGCGCGCAGCTCGACTAGGGCGGTGACGGATTTGCCGTCCTCGGCCGCCTCGCAGAGCGCGCGGACAATCGGGCTCTGCTTTGAGGTCCGGTAGAGCGTCTGCTTGATCGCCACCACATTGGGGTCACGCGCCGCCTGCTCGAGAAAGTTGATGACGATGTCAAAGCTCTCATAAGGATGATGGAGGAGCATGTCCTTCTGGCGCACGGCGGCAAAGATATCGCCATCATGGTCGCGCACCCGCTCGGGCATCCGGGGGGTGTAGGACTTCCAGCGCAGCTCTGGGCGATCATCGACCACCAGCTCCGCGAGATCGCAGATCCCGACGACACCTTCGACCTCGATCAACTCGCCCTCGCCGACGCCCATCTCCTCTTGGATCAGTTTCTTCAGCGCGGGGGGAGAGGACTTGGTCAGCTTCAACCGGACCGCTTCGCCGCGACGACGCCGTTTCAAGGCGGTTTCAAACTCCCGCATCAGGTCCTCAGCCTCTTCCTCGACCTCCAGGTCGCTGTCGCGCAGCACACGAAACAGGCAATGGTCCGTGGTCGTATAGCCGGGGAAGAGCTGGGTCAGGAACAGCTCCAGCAACTCCTCCAGCGGCAGGAAACGGATCGCCCCATCGGGCCCATCGGCCAGCCGCAGATATCGATCCAGCTGGTTTGGCACCAGGATCAGCGCATTCAGCGGCTCCCCATCCGAGAGCCGCGACAAGGCGAGCGCCAGCGCCAGACCCTCATTGGGAATAAACGGAAACGGATGCGCCGGGTCGATCGCCAGGGGCGTCAGAACCGGGAAGACCTGATCCAGAAAATACTGCTCCAGCCGGTGCTTGTCCTCATCTGTCAGATCCGTATGCACCAGCATATGGATGCCTTCACGCGCCAACTCATCCCTCAGCGCCGCCCAGGTCCGTTGCTGGACGGCTTGCAGGGCCATCGCATTCTCATCGATGATCTGTAGCTGCTGCGCAGGCGTGCGCCCGTCGACCGAGCGCGTCTCGATCCCGGCTCGCACCTGGGCGCGCAAACCGGCCACCCGGACAGTGTAGAACTCGTCCAGATTGGAGCCCGAGATCGACAGGAACCGCAGCCGCTCCAACAAGGGTTGTTTGGGATTGTCGGCTTCCTCCAGCACCCGCCAGTTGAAGGCAAGCCAGCTCAGCTCGCGATTCTCGAACCGCTCTGGCGAGGTGATGTCGATCGCTGGCACACTCTCAGGCGGCAGCGCCTCGATCGGATTGTTGAGGAAATCCCCACTTATCGGCATCTTCACGTCTCCCAGCCGGCGTGATCGCGCACCAGCGGCACAGTCACCCGTTTCTTTGCCCTGAGCGAGGCTGTGTCCAAACGCTCGACCAACGCCTCAGCCGCCGCGCAGGATCGCTCCATCCGGTTCAGTATGTAGCCGATCACCTTGGGCTCTACTCGCAATTGGCGATCCGCAAAGAGCTTAACAAGAACCGATGACAGAAGAACGTCATCCGGCGGCCCGATTTCCGCCAAGGCCATCGCCTCCAACCGTGAGCGCAGATCCGGCAGGGCAATCCCCCAACTCCCCGGCTCTCCCGTACCGGTCAGAAGCAGGGGCGCGCCCGCCGCATCATATCGATTGATAAGATGAAAAAGCGCCTCTTCCAAGGCCGTATCCCTCGCCGCGCGATCGACATCCTCAACCACCAGGGGCAGCGTGCCCTCGCCCACCCGATCGGCAAGTCCGGCCGCCGGAACCAGTTCAGCCCCGCTCTGCGCTGCCCAGACCGAGGCGAGGTGGGTCTTGCCCGTTCGCGCCGGGCCAACCAGTAGCACACGCGCACGGGGCCATTCGCCCCACTGGTCGATCATCTCAACAGCCATCGCATTGGAGGACGAGACCATAAAGTCGTCGCGCCCCCGCGCCGTGCGCAGCGGAAGATCAAACACTAATTGCGCATCCGCGCTCATCGGCGAAAAGTCTCCGGCCCAGGGTTAACAGGTGATACAGCCCGGACGCCCGGGCGACGCGAGATCTTACATGACCTCGCGCTTTCGATCATCTGTTTCGCCATAGCGGTGAAGGGCGGGTGGTTGCAACCCATCATAGAGGCTGGCGATCCGCTGATTGACCGCATCGCCATGCTGGGCAAAGAGACTCGCGCCCGTCAGATCGCTATCGACGATGAAGGGGCCGAAATTCTCCACCCGGAACATCCACATGGCCTGGGCAATGCCAAGGTCATCGAGCCAGTGAACCGCCTCGACCCCCTTGACCCCACGGCCCAGTAGCGCGCCGGTGCCATAGCCAACGGTCGTGAGATAGACGGCCCCCCGCGGCGCGAGGATCTTCTCATAATCCTCCCGCGGCATGCCGCCTTTGCCAATGACGATCTTGGTCCCGGTCAGATCCAGCCACTCCGCCATCCATTTTGAGAAGCGAAACGATGCCGTCGCCGTCACCCCACCAATCCGATAAGTATCCCCATCCGGCGCCGCCGCGGGCGAGCAGTGGAAATTAACGTTCGAGATCTCGCGGAGATTCTCCACCGGCAGTTCACCGCCATCGCCGAGCACCCGCTGATAAACCCCCTCCCGCGCCGTGTAGACGATGCCGTCGAAGAAGACGATCTCACCGGGATTAAGCTTGGCGATATCCTCCTCCCGCGCTGGAAGGGCGATCCGATGTTGCTTGATCGAACGGGTCATGCCGACGCCTCCATTGGTTCAAAATCCCCCGACTTCTGCGGTTTTCCCGAAAAATCCGGAAACGTGGAAAAAAGATCCGACTTTTTCTCGCCGCTGTTAACCATGTAAATCTCGGACAAAAGTCTCTCCAGATCCCACATTATCCGGTTGCCTCATCGGCGCTTGTCTCAGGGTCCCAATCGACCGTCTCGCGGCGCATATAGGGCGTGAACCACTTCGGGTCCGTTCGATATTCGATCGTCCCATCTGCATAAATTCGCGCCGTCGCACGGCGGGAGGAAAGACAGAAGGTGTGGACCGAGACCGGCATCCCGCCGGTATGGGTATGCCCGCATTCGATATGGAGATCGACGCACATGGAGGAGCCGATAAAGCCCATCGCGCCCATGCCGATATTGTTGGCAACAACCTTAAGCTCTTGTTCCAGCTCAGCAATTTTTGGGTCCGGGTTCCGGTCGCCGACCACCCGCAAACAAGCCGCCTGTTTGCCGAGTTGCATGCAAGTATCCTTGCTCCCGCCAATCCCAACCCCCACGATCGCGGGCTGACAGGCGAGGCCACGCTTGCCGAAGGCGATCAGGGTGTCGAGCAGAAATCTCTTAATCCCATCAATACCATCGCCGGGAAAGAGCATCCGGTAATCCGACCCAAAAAGCCCGCCTTTATGCACCGTGGTGATGTCGATCCAGTCAACCTCGGGCTCAAAGGACCACTCCACCTCAGGCGCGTTTAGCCCCACATTGTTGTTGTTATCGGTCCGCCACAAAGGGTGCACCCGATTGGGCCTGAGCGGCACATCAAAGGTCGCCCGCGCGGTGGCCGAACGCAGCGCCCGTTCGAGACCCGTGAACCCCTCGACCTTCGCCTTGTCGCCGACCTTCACGTAGTAGCGCGGCAGGCCCGTATCGGCGCACATCGGTCGGCGGTCTTCCGTCGCGGCCTCGTAGTTATCCACCATTGCCTGAAGGACAAAGGCCGACAGATCTCCAGTCTCGAGATCGATCATCCCCTTGATTCCGCTGAAGTAATCCTCCGGGATATCAATCGCCGCCTTGGCCATGATGTTGTAGGCGGCCTCTTCCAGCATCGCGTGGGTGATCATGGGCGTCCTCTCCTATCGCAGGTCGAGTAGACCCCGGCCGGCTTTATTTTGTCCAGCGCCTTCAAGCGGCGGATTGGGCCTGCTCGGGTCTCAGGAAAACCGGGGCGTCCGGGCTCGAGCGATCGGGCTCATAGCGGTATCCGCCCGCCCGCCAGTCCTTGAGACCCTCTGGATCCTTGATCTGCTGCTCCACAACAAATCGGGCCAGAGCACCGCGGGCCTGTTTGGCAAAGAACGAGATCGTTTTCGGACCGCCCACCCGGTCCTCCAGGAAAACAGGCGTGATAACAGGGACTTGCAAGGCTTTCTGATCCACAGCGCCGAAGTATTCCTGGCTCGCGCAG
>JBCDAQ010000246.1:0-4716 GCA_039185285.1 Pseudomonadota bacterium | reverse complement strand
CCTAAGATGCCGATATCCGAACAGTCCAGTCGCCGTAACGACACAAAACCGCCCGCATATCCCTTCTATACATCATCACAATCTCAAAGAGCGTCAGACCAAAAAACTGCTTGCACCGGTTTCCCGGCCCACTCATTTTGCGTGAGGCCTGATGATCCAACGATTTCTCGCCGGAGAGCTGTATATATGGGAAAGCCCTCATCGAAGTCAACGGAATTTGTCATCTACCCGTCTTCTTTTTTGGATGATGTTAAACGCGCATCTGATCCATCGGCGTCCAGCATTTTTGCAATCCTGAGCGTTCGAGCGTAGGCGGCGGAGAGAGAAAAGAAGAAGCCACGCCACCCACCTGTTACGTGCCTACGCAAGAGATAGAACTTGAGGAATGTCCACGGCATTTCGAGATAAATTCTGACCCCCAAAGAAGATCTACGTCGCCCTGCTTGCTGCTCGGCAAGGAAACTCGAATGCTTGTTCTCTTTGTCGACAAACTCTGCCCATCCAAGGACAGTGAAATGCCAAACGGGCGCTGCAAACTGTTTGATCGCTGTGCCCGCCTTAACTTCCACTCGGTCATAAACAGGGTGATCGCGATAGCCTGCGACACGTCGATGGTAAATTCGCACCTCGTTAAAGTCGTCGGCGAATGGCCTCGGGCGATCCGACCCGGGATAGACTGTCAAAATCCGAAGTTTGCCAGCACTCGGCTCAGGTGTCCCCTGGGAAAAGAGAGCGCAAATCTCGTCCGCAAGCTCTGATGTAACAACCTCGTCTGCATCTACGTTCAGAACCCAGTCATTCCGACACTGCTGCTCCGCGAAAACCTTCTGCGGACCGAACCCTTCCCAATCTCTGTGCATCACTTGAGCACCCGAGGCCGCGGCGATCTCGACGGTTTTATCCGTCGACCCCGAGTCCACCACGACAACTTCATCTACCCAGTCAAGGGCGGCAAGCGTTCTCGGTAGGCGCTTTTCCTCGTTCCGTGTGATGATAAAGACCGAAATCGGACACTTTGCCATCAGAGATTCACCTTCTTTTTCCGAAAATGGATTGATCTCCAGTGCGGCGGGAGTAGAAGCGGCCCGTCACCTTGACCTGACTTCACCTGAAAGAGCCAGCCATGTCATCAAACCATACCCCGATCCCAGAACTCTATGTGTCTTATGAAAGCGCACAGAAGTTGAAGCAAGAAGCAGGAAACCTTGCATCTTGGGATCTGAGCCCGCGTCAGATCTGCGATCTGGAACTTTTGATGAATGGTGGTTTCCAACCACTGACGGGCTTTCTGAGCGAAGCGGACTATGACTCAGTCGTCGATAACATGCGCCTGGCCAACGGGGCGCTCTGGCCAATGCCGATCAATCTGGACGTCAGCGAAGAATTTGCAGGTAAGATTGAGGCGGGCCAGGATATCGCGCTGCGAGACCAAGAAGGGGTCATCCTTGCCATTATGTCGGTGACCGACAAATGGTCTCCGGACAAGGCGCGGGAGGCAGAAAAAGTCTTTGGCGCAGACGATGTGGCGCATCCGGCAGTCAATTACCTGCACAATTCTGCTGGTCCGGTCTATCTCGGTGGCCCGATTACCGGGATCCAACAACCGGTCCATTATGACTACAAGTCCCGCCGGGACACGCCAAATGAACTGCGCGCGTTTTTCCGCAAGATGGGTTGGCGCCGGGTGGTGGCGTTCCAGACGCGCAATCCCCTCCACCGGGCGCATCAGGAGCTGACGTTCCGTGCGGCTAAGGAAGCGCAAGCAAACCTGGTGATCCATCCTATCGTTGGCATGACCAAACCGGGTGATATCGACCACTTCACCCGCGTCCGCTGCTACGAGGCTGTTCTGGACAAGTATCCGGCGGCCACCACCCATATGAGCCTGTTGAACCTGGCGATGCGGATGGCCGGTCCACGTGAGGCGGTCTGGCACGGATTGATCCGCAAGAACCACGGGTGCACCCACTTCATCGTGGGCCGAGATCACGCAGGCCCCGGCAAGAACTCACAAGGCGAAGACTTCTACGGTCCCTACGATGCGCAAGACATGTTCAAGGAGCATGAGGCCGAGATGGGTATCGAGATGGTGCCCTTCAAAATGATGGTTTATGTGCAGGAACGCGCAGAGTACCAACCTGCCGACGAGGTCGAGGAGGGGGCGACCGTTCTCAACCTATCAGGTACAGAACTGCGCCGCCGTCTGGCCGAAGGGCTGGAGATCCCTGAGTGGTTCTCGTTCCCCGAAGTTGTCGACGAACTACGCAAAACCAAACCTCCCCGCTCGCAGCAGGGCTTCACCGTCTTCTTCACCGGGCTCTCAGGATCCGGAAAGTCGACGATCGCAAATGCTTTGATGGTGAAGCTGATGGAGGCCGGCGGGCGCCCCGTAACACTGCTGGACGGCGATATCGTTCGCAAACATCTCTCGTCCGAACTCGGCTTCTCAAAAGAACATCGAAACATCAATATCGAGCGCATCGGATATGTCGCCTCTGAGATCACGAAGAACGGTGGGATCGCGATCTGCGCGCCGATCGCCCCCTACACGGCAACCCGCCGAAAAGTTCGCGAGATGATCGAAAGCTATGGCGCCTTCGTCGAAGTCCATGTCGCAACAAGCCTTGAGGAATGTGAGCGGCGCGATCGTAAAGGTCTCTACAAGCTTGCTCGCGAGGGTAAGATCAAAGAGTTCACCGGTATCTCTGATCCGTATGAGGCACCTGATACTCCGGAGCTTCGCCTCGATACCGAGTCAGTGGATCCGGATCACTGCGCACATCAGGTCATCTTGAAGCTTGAGGCACTCGGTCTCTTTGGCTGATCTCTAAACGCGTATGTCGGGCCCATGCAGCTGGGCCTTGGCAGCAGCGATCAACTGAGAGGAAGTATAATGTCGCTGGGCCGTTTCGAGTCTCTCCCAGTGGTTGATCTCGGGTATGGGGATACGCCATTGGAGCCTCTTCCCCAGCTCAGTAAAGCGAACCGGGGAGCGCAAATATGGGCCAAGCGTGACGATGCCCAAGCGCTTGCTTTCGGTGGCAATAAAGTCCGGCAGGTTGGCTATTATATGGGCGCTGCTCAGGCGCAGTGTGCTGACACTGTTCTGATCACAGGGGCTGTTCAGTCGAACTACTGCCGGACCGCCGCGGCCTTTGCGGCGAAACTGGGGATGAAGTGCCACATCCAGCAGGAAGCCCGCGTCGCAAGTGAGCATCCGGGTTACAAAACATCCGGAAACGTCCTGGTGTCTCAACTCTTGGGGGCGGCGCTCTCCTCCTACCCTCATGGCGAGGACGAAGCCGGGGCAGATGCCGAGCTTGAACGGTTGGCCGAGACATATCGTAAGCTGGGGCGCAGACCATATGTCGTCCATCTAGGTCCCGGGCACCCTCCGATCGGTGCTCTTGGCTATGTTGCCTGCGCCAAAGAACTTCTCGGTCAGATCAACGCGCTCAACCTTTCCTTCGATCACATCGCCGTCCCATCCGGGAGCGGCGCCACCCATGCGGGATTTCTTTTTGGCCTAAGAGCTTTAGGGTGCAAAATTCCAGTTACTGGCTACTGCGTTCGGCGGGCAGAAGAGCTGCAGAAACCGCGCTTGATCGCGCGATGCGCTGAAATCGCAGAGCTTTTGGAGATCGCCAATCCAGTCGCTGATGATGATGTTGTGATCAACGATCGGTTCCTTTTGCCGGGCTATGGGCAATTAAACCTGCCAACCGAACGCGCGATCAGCCTTTCAGCGCGCAGCGAAGCGCTGATCCTTGATCCCGTCTACTCGGGAAAATGCATGGCAGGGGCGCTCAATATCGCGGGCAACCTACGCCCTGACCAGAATGTGCTGTTTCTGCACACCGGCGGAAGCCCGGCGATCTTCGCTTACCAGATGCCCTTGTCAGGCGGATTTGTGACGTGATGCAGCCTCGACAAGTTGGGCGGAGGCGCTGACTGATCGGCCTCGCTGCGCTTCGAAGAACGACATGTATTCATCACCTGGCACAGGTTTGCACCAGTGATAGCCCTGCCCGATCTCTGCGCCCAATTCATGCAAAGCCTTGATCTGCTCAACCGTTTCAACCCCTTCAGCGACGGTGCGCAAATTCAGACAACGCGCAATCTCGATCGTCGCGGAGACGATTGCCAAGTCATGTTGATTGTCGCAAATCCCACTCACGAAAGCGCGATCTATTTTAAGTTCGTGGATTGGCAGATTTCGGAGATGCGAAAGGGATGCATGACCCGTCCCAAAATCATCAAGCGATAGTTCAAAGCCCATATCGTGGATCGCATCGAGAGCCAGCGCTGCTTCATCCGTGTCACGTCCAACGAAGCACCCTTCCGTGATCTCCATCACCACATCGTCTTGGGCAACTCCGCTTTGGAGCATGCGCCTTAGATTTTCCAGCAAGCTCTTCGGCGCTTTCAGATCCAACGGATGAATATTGATCGCGATCTTGCCAAATGCGCGTCCACTGCGCCGCCAAGAGATGATGTCAGAACTAATAACCTCGAAGATATGAGAGCTGACATCAAGCATCATGCCCCGCTCGGTCGCGACAGGTAAAAACTGATCCGGCGACAGCAAGCCATCGGTCGGATGACGCCAGCGCACCAGCGCTTCTGCACCGAGTGGTTGGCCAGTTCCGAGGTCAACCTTCGGCTGATAGTGAATCTCGATCTGACGCTGCAGCAAGGCGACGTGTAAATCATGTT
>JBCDAQ010000245.1:0-4722 GCA_039185285.1 Pseudomonadota bacterium | reverse complement strand
TCTCCGGGGTTCATCGCCGCCGCCCGGGCATCCTCGGCCAGCCGAATGATCTCACGCCTCGCCGTCAGGCCGCGCAGCACTCGACAGTAATCGCGCATCGACGAGAGCGAGATGACGGCCTCCGCGAGGTTGAGAAGATATTTCGATCCCCCAAGCGCCCGCAGGCCCTCGTCGTCGGCCATCTGAACTTTCAGCGTGACGGGCGACACCAGCCTCCCGGATTCGACTTCTTGCTTGCACGCCGCGAAGATCCGTCCGTGAACCGGGTCGAAGAAATCACACCCCTCCAGCCTGACCTGATAAAAAGCCTCGTTGTTCAGCAGGATCGCGCCCAGGACGGCCTGCTCTGCCTCGATGTTGTGAGGGGCGGGGGCGTCACTCATCTAGCGCCTCCCTCCAACGAAAGAAGCGCCTGATCGAATAGGATCTGACCCAGGTCAGAACGATCATCGCGGCCATTACCCAAGTCGCAGTGACCGGCTGCCCATAGACGCCCCAGAGAACGGACCAATTGATCAAACACCCAAGCAGGACATTGACCGCGGCCTCTTGCCGGTCTTGGCGCCTGAGATCAATCATCCGTCAAACCTTGAATCATGCTTGTTTGAACAGGCTTTTCAGGCGGGGCGACGAACATATCCGGCTGGCGGTAAGCCCGCCGGATACGCTCGCAGGCGATCTCGAAATACTCAGGATCCTTCTCGATCCCGATAAACTTGCGGCCCAACTTCACACAGGCGACTCCGGTGGTGCCGGAGCCCATGAAGGGGTCTAGGATCGTCTCTGAATCGGGTAGGAAGCCGATGCACCATTGCATGAGCGCGACGGGCTTCTGTGTCGGATGATACCGCCTGCCGCCGTCTTCTTTGATCCCTTGGCTGATGCCCTTCCACAAAAGGGAGAAGATCCTGTCAGCTGCACGGGTGTTCTGCCATGCAAACTCTACATCTGAGAAACTGTCCCAGGGCTCCATGTGGCCGAGCTTGTTCCAGGCGAGCCACCGCCCATGCGGCAGTCTGGAAGAGAAATGATTTGCACCCCAGAGGATACAGTCGAAGCTCAGGAAAGGTTTTGGATCAAACGGTTGATCATCTCCGATGATCGGTTTTGAATGGTTACGCCTACCTTGAACCCCTTTCCCGCCCGGTCCCCTTTGATAACCTATGCCGTATGGCGGATCGGCCACGACCGCATCAACCGGCCCAAGCGTCGGCATGACCTCCAGGCAGTCCCCGCAATAGAGCGTGCAATCGCCGATCTGGACGGGAGCGGTCATAGCGCGCCCTCGAACTTTCCGACCTGATCACCCCAGCAGTCCCAGCCGTCACGTCGCTCGCGAGCAAAGAGTTCGACCTTGCGCTCCGTTGGGTATGCCTCTTCGATCTGATGGAACAACTCATCTGGCTTGCGGCTGTGCTCGCGTTGGTCGGACTCGATGATCGAATCTCGGTGCGCTGGCCGCGGGCACCTCGGCTTTCCGCGACGACCGATCAGGACGTGTTCGTGGCGGTTGCGGACCCAGAAGCCGGTGCCGATCCGTGACTTCCTCCAAGTGAGGTTTGAGACGTACCGAAATCCCCATGCGCGCATCACATCAAACGCCTGATCCAGCATGGGCACAGTCGCCCAGAGATAGAGAACGGCGGACGTCTCAGCGATGTCTTCGACTGGAAGGGCGCAGATGTCTGCGAGTGCCATGCAATCGTAATGGCGCATGGCGTTCCGACCTGGCTTCGCCCGGGAATTGCTCGAAAACTTCCACGGCGGATCCGCGAGGATGAGGTCATAGGGGCCTGTTGGGAGGTCGCTCATTCCGCCAGCACCCTCGCCATCTGCCGTTGCAGACCCGCCTGGACCCACTCCGGCGACATTGTGCCATCGCCGTTGCTCCAGTTGGGATCGTCGGTGTTGCCCCTCATGCGGTTATGGAGACCCGCCATTGCGCTGCGGCTCATGCCAAGGCGCTTCGCCGTGACCGTGGGGCTGATGCCGTCGGCGCGCTCGTCCAGAATCTCGAGAAGCTCGGCGTCTGAATACGGGCGCCCTCTCATGTCGGCCTCCCCTCAATAGGCCAGCGGACAAGTCGAGCGAGGAAGCCCCGCGCGCGGAGAGACTGGATCGCCTTACGGACAACGGTGGCGCTGAGCCCCCTCCGCACACAGATGTCTTCCCACCCGTAGCCGTCGCGGAGATCAGCGATGATCATCTCTTGCGCGCTCATCCGGCCATCCTCCGTACTGAGCCGCGGGAAAGCATTTGACGGACGCCGGGCGCGTTGCCTTCTTTGATGTGAGCATGAGCCCAGATGCCCGCCGAGTCGGCGCGGTTGTCGTCGCCGCCGTGAGGCCAGCCCAACAGGTCACACATCCGCATCGTCGCAAGTTTTGGATCGACGGGGTTGCTCTTCCCGACGAACGAACTGCGCCAAGTCGAGACGGCGACAGACCTGAAGAGAATCTTTCGTTTGCGCGCGACAGTTCCGGCGATGAAGTAAAGACCGTTCTGGATGCGGATCGACCGCTCAGAGTTGTGAGTGTGTCTTTGGGCAGCAGCCGGAAGAGGCGCCTCGGCCCATATTGCGTCGGGGCCATAGTTCAGGATCTCGCCAGTCAGCCAGCGATCGAAGGCCGCGCCCGCGTCAAAGACATCCTCCTGATCGAAGCTGGTGACCGAAGTATGGGGCGGGCAACTGCCGTCGCCCTGGCCCATACCGCAGCCGGTCTTGCTTATGTCCAGCGAGAGGATCTTCACTCGCCGTCTTCTACCTTTTGACGTTTCCTGGCCGCCTCTTCCTCTCGCGCGGCTTCCGCATTCTTCGCGAGCTTGTTGACGCCCTTTCGGCTTTCGTGGCCAGTGTGAAACCCCTTCATCCAGCTTTGGAAGGCCGGAGTGTCGGCTTGATATGGGCAATCGTCCTTGGGGTTCACGCCCGTCAGACCTGCGTTAAAACCAAGCCGCTCCGCCTTCTCCATAAACTCCGCAGTCACCGCCTCGTCGTCGTCGACATCGACCGGCTGGATCACGATGTCATGAAACAGCGGAAGATCAGCGAGCGGATGGCGACGAAGCTTGAGAAGGCGACCAAGCATCTGATGATCCTCGAGCAGTTCTTCGGGACTCATGTCCTGCTCTGCGAGGTGGCGCTGCCACACCTTGATCTTCATGTGCTTTTTGATCTCGCCATGAAGATGCTTGCGGTCCGCGCTCAACTCGGCTTCGCGCTTCTGCAGGTCGCCCTCCCGGGCCATGAGGGTCAGCAACTCGTCGTCGGGCGGACCGTTGTGAGTGATTTCGATCTGTTGGGTTCCGTCCATTCGTTGTCCTTTCAAAAAAAGAGCCCGAGCCGAAGCCCGGGCGAGTGATGAAGCGGGGAAACCCCGCTCAGGGAGGAAACACCCGTCTGGGCGTCGTCCCGGCGAACTTCCACCGCCGGAACCTCAGTGGATGCGGGGGCGGCGCCTCGCATCGATCATTCCTGTGTATCCAGATCGCGGTGATCCGGATCGGAGGGCTCCACACCAAGTCGCCCCTGATCATCCCGCCGCAGCGGAACGATTGCCTCTGGCGGGCCTTCGGGCATCAGTCCTGCGGGACGCGGTATGAGGAGCAGCGAGTCCCTCATTCGGCGGCGACCTCTGGCGCGGCCCGGTCCGGATCGTCGAGGTCAAAGAAGTCGTTTGCGGTCACCTCGCCATTGGTCGCGCTGTGTATCTTTGCCATCCGATCGCGGTCCGGCACGCGATCCTGGCAGTACCGAGACACCGCTGCTTGATTGGCGCCGATGATCTCCGCGAACCGCTTTTGGGTGATGTTGTTGGCTTTCAGCCAGTCGGAAAGTTTTGCCATGCCTCTTTTTATTCATATATGGCATAACCACGTCAAGCATAAGTATGCCAAATGCGATTTGAGAGCGGAATGACGATCATTGATACTCGCTGCATGAGGTTGCGAGTAACGGAATATCGAAAAGCTAGCGGGATGAGCCAACTGGATTTGGCGCTTGCCTCCGGGCTTGGCCAATCGGCGGTGTCTCGGATCGAAAATATGACCCGTGGAGTGCGTCTGGACCACTTGGAAGCTGTGGCCAAAGTCTTCGGCGTTCCAGTGAAAGAGCTTATTATCGAAGACGACGATGAAGACGACGACTTCGTCGCGTTCTACAAAGTGTTCTCACGCCTCCCGCACGCAACGCGAATGAACTTGCAGAGCTTGGCCTCTCAGATGCTCCCGGATGCGTAGAGGTCTCTAGCTGCTTTCGCCTGATGAGCTGGTCTCTTCCGTGAACACTCCCGACTCCCTCACGTCCCGGATGAACTGCTCGAGGGAGTTTAGTATCATCTGATTTATCGAAGGCGTGAGATCTGACGGAAGGCCAAATTTTCCCGTTGTGACCGTTGGTGTTTTATAGAGTTTGTCTATGATCGGCTCCCCAGATTGGGCGTTCTGCAGTCTGTAATTTATAGAATAACTCCAATCCACACTGTAACCGAGATCGTCCAGAAGGAATTCCTTAACATCTCCGGTCACCATCAACGGTGCGTCGCTGACGATCTCCAAGCCGGACCGCTCAAGCTCAAGCGCGGTTGCGCGCCTCACAAAGTCCGAAACGCTCGTTCCGATCATAATGCTGCCGATGGCGGTATTCTGAAGCTGGTTGGCCTCAACGTCACCCACTGCAGCGGGCGAGTATATAAAGTCACCGACCTCCACCCTTCCTGATCC
>JBCDAQ010000244.1:0-4759 GCA_039185285.1 Pseudomonadota bacterium | reverse complement strand
CGCGATGGCTCAACTTGCGCCTGCTACTCCTTCACCCGCGCCGGAGGGGTCTTGTCAGAGCGTTATCATTTCGATGGCTATGGCCCTCGGTTGACCGGATTCGAAAAGACTGAAGAGTTCTCATTCTAATACGAAGATGCCTATCGCCGCGCTTATGGGACTGTGCGGCAACCGAACAAACGGGAGAGTTCATATGCGACATCGGAGGGTGACGGCACTTTTGGGGGTGACGGCGGTTTTAGGATTGGTGCCGCCATCCGCCCAGGCTGAGAGCTTTGCCGACGCTTTGGTCGAGGCATATCTCAACAGCCCAGAACTGGCCAACCAACGCGCGAATGTCAAAATTGCCAGCGAAAGCGCGGTTCAGGCCAGGGCGGGTGGACGTGTCACTGTCGAGGGTACGGCCAGTCTGCAGGCGACGACGTCGACAATCGACGAGTTTCAGATGCCGTCGGCCCTGAACTTAAACATCATTCAGCCGATCTACACCGGTGGGCAGGTCGCAAATTCAACGAGTGCTGCGGAACGCAGGATTACCTCCCAGGAAGCGCTGCTCGAGGATTTGGAGCAAGACATCCTCTTCAACGCAGCCGTCTCCTATCTCAACGTGAAACGTCAAGAAGCGTTGCTCGGCACTGCACGCAACAACGTACGTGTCCTCGACGAGCAGCTCGAAGCAGCATCTGAACGTTTCGAAGTCGGCGAGGTGACCCGAACAGATGTCGAGCAGGCCCGCTCGCGCCTCGCCGCGTCGCGCTCGAACCTTGCTGCGACGATTGGGGCACTGGCGAATGCGCGCGATGATTTTCGCCGTGCGGTTGGTCGCGCACCGACCACGTTGGATCCTGCACCACCGCTTCCTGATGTTCCGAAATCCGAAGATGAGGCTGTGGTTATCGGTTTCCAGAACGATCCCGAATTGCTCGCCGCGCGGTTGGAGAGAGAAGCCTCTGGCTTTGATGTACGCTCCGCGATCGGTGCTCTCCTCCCGCAGCTCAGCTTGCAAGGTACGGTTTCTCAGGCGACCACCTTCGATGATGGCTTTGGCGAAACCCGGCAAGGGTCTGTGGGCCTCTTTCTAACCATCCCCTTCTACAGTGGTGGCTCCAACTACAGCGCCGTGCGCCAGGCCCAGGCCGATGTCGAAGCAGATGAAGCCAACGTGACGACTGAGCTGCGCAACATTCGCGAGAATGTGGGTGAGGCCTGGTCTGACCTTGAGGTGGCCAAAGCACAGATCCGAGCAGGTCGTCTCGAGGTGAGCGCAGCCCAACTCGCATTCGAGGGCGTTCAGGAAGAGGCCAAAGTCGGCGCCCGAACAACGCTGGACGTTTTGGATGCGGAACAAGAGGTGCTTGATGCCCGAGATAACCTCATCAACGCCCAGGTCGACGAGCAGGTAAGCGCCTATGCTTTGCTGCTTTCGATGGGTCTCATGACTGTTGAGCATCTCGGTCTGGATGTCGGTGGAACCTATGACGGCAATGCCTACTACGACAATGTGCGGGACCGGACCTTTGGCTATGACGAGACTGATGATACTGTATGGACACTGGACTGGCGGCCCTAAGGCTGGTCGTCGCCAGGAAATGACGTGACCAGACGATAACAACAAGGCAGGGGTCGAAGAGCATGTCTGACAATGAACGGCGCTCGATGGATGATGTGATGGCGTCGATCCGGCGCATCATCCGCTCGGAGAAAGCAGAAGAGCCAACTGAAGAACCGGTACCTGTTGCTCCGCCACCTGCCGCGGAACCTGAGGAGGAAAAGGCCTCAGACATCTTCTCTCTGACCCAAGAGATGATGGAGAAAGGGCCAGACAAACCAGCAGAGCCCGACCCAGAACCTCTGTCGCTTACGCCAAACAAACCAGCCGACGATACGCCGCCGGACGAGGCGCCCTTAGTTCTAGGTGAAGCCCCAGAAGTAGAGGAGCCGATGGTCCTGGGTGCCGGAGAGACGGCTGTAGAGACTGAAGAGCCGATGATCCTCGGCGAAGCTGAGCCGGATGAGCCGCTGGTTCTAGGTGGAGCAGAAGATGCAGTCGAAGACAAAGATCCTTTGGTTCTGGGAGAGCCAGAAGACGAAGAGCCAATGGTGCTGGGTGAGCCTGAGGTAGAAGAACCGATGGTTCTAGGCGAGCCGGAACCCGACGAACCGATGGTCCTCGGCGAACCTGAACCCGAAGAACCTATGGTTCTCGGTGAACCGGAAGCTGAAGAGCCGATGGTGCTCGGCGAGCCTGAAGAGCCCGCGGCTGCGGACGAACCGCTGGCCGAAGAGGCGCTTGTTCTTGGCGATGACGGCCCGGCAGAATCGGAGGCGGTCGAGGAGCCAGTGCTCGCTACACCACCACTGGACAACTCCACCTTGCACGAAGAGCCCGAGCCAGTGGTCGAAGAAGCCCCAGAGGCTGAAATCACGCCAGAGCCGATCCTGGACGAGACCCCGCTGATGGCGGATGACGTCGAGGATGCCGAAGAGCTCCCCGTTGAACCAGAAGAAATAGCCGCTTCGGAAGAAGCGCCTGTTTCAGCGGGAACTGAGGTCGCACCCGTGGAAACGGCCGTTCCGGTCGCTGCGGCGGAACCTTCAAATGCCTTAGCTCTCGACGAGGCGGCGCTTGAAACCATGATCAAGCGCGTGATTCACGAGGAACTGATGGGCGATATCGGCCAAAACATCTCCGCCAATGTGCAGCGGATGATTGAAATGGAAGTCGAGCGCCGCTTGGCTGAACGCGAAAACTGATCGCAATGTCCGGGCAGGTCGATCTGCCTGCCCGGCCCATCCAATCAAACTCCGCTGCCGGTGACGTGCAGCCCGCCGCCATTGCCAGGACCAACCGTTCGTTTTGTGCCCGCCAAACCGAGTTGCTTAATGTTGTTCGTGCAGCTCATTCGTCCGGCACCCGTCGCATCGTCCAGAGCTTCATCCTGCAATTCGGTCGGTGATTTTTGCGTCTCAATAGTCATTGCTTTCCCCCTCAATCGATTCCGCGTTTCAGATCCATCGGATCGGCGCCTGCCTTAACCTTCGCGCCACTGTTGCTAGCAGCGTAAGGCACGCCCACCTGGCGTGAGAGCAAGACATGCTCGCGGGTTTGACCGCCCGTGGCGTTGTCCAGGGATTCGTCTGCGATTTCCATCGGTTTCTCAGTACTTTGCACGGTTTTTCTCCATGTTGAATTTTCGCTTTGAGCGTTTTGAACCATCAGTTCAAGAACAAGAGTTGCCTGAGGCTGTATGTGGTCTCAGGGCTTAGCGGCTGTGCCGTGGCTGGGCTTCGTCTAGCATCTTGTGAGCAAGCTTGGAGTCTGCACTAGCGAGTTCGACGATTGCTAAAGGGTCCCGCCAAACGGTGAAATCACTTACGCCACCTTTTACAAATTCAAGCACGGCTTCCGAGAGTTCCTCGGGTTCGTAGGTCTGTTGATTGGTCACTGCCTTATTCTCCTTCGTTCACATTTGCTTTGTGCGGAGAAGATGCAGCGACCGAGTATCGATCTGATGTCGCTGACTGTCTCAATTGTATCTGCTGATCGGCTGGCTCTTGGGAATGACCTGCACTTCCCAAATATTCCATGTTTCCATTGCGCGGAAGATTTCCTGAAAGGGTTTGAAAGTTTCCTTTCATGGGCATACGGGGATGGGCGAAAGAATCTTTCACTGCTTTCTAACGAGGTGGACATGACCGAACGGGTTGAGATTGCCGGGCTGAAGGTCGCCCGCGAGCTCTACGATTTCCTTGAAGCTGAGGCGCTGCCAGGCACTGGTGTTGCTTCCAGCGATTTCTGGAACGGCTTTGGCGCGATCGCCAAGGAATATGCGCCGAAGAACCGCGCACAGGTCGCCCGGCGTGAGGAGATACAAAAGGAAATCGATGAGTGGCACCTGTCGCGCAAGGGCAAGCAGCACTCCCCCACGGCCTACCGGATCATGCTGGAGGAGAGCGGCTATATCGTCCCCGAAGGACCGGATTTCACCGTCGACACGCCGAATGTCGACCGCGAGTTTTCGGACATCGCGGGGCCTCAACTCGTCGTGCCGATCATGAATGCCCGCTACGCGATCAACGCCGCCAATGCCCGCTGGGGCTCGCTTTATGACGCGCTCTACGGAACCGATGCGCTGGGCTCGCCTGCACCCAAAGGGCCATATGTGCGCCGCCGTGGGGGCAGGGTAGTCACCTGGGCCAAAGCCCACCTCTCAGGCTGTGTTCCACTAGCAGAACCCGGTGCCTCCTGGGCCCATGTCGAAGCGGTCGCTGTGGTCGATGGCAAGCTGGAAGTTACGCTGATCCCTGAACTCACGGCCCGCGATGGTGTTGCTACCCGCGCCCGCAAGTCTGGCCTGATGGATCCTGCGCAATTCGTTGGCTATCGCGGCTTTCCCGCCGCGCCCTCGGCGGTTCTGCTCAGGCGCAACAACCTGCATATTGAACTCGTGCTAGATCTCGAAGGTCCGATCGGTCGCCACGACACACTGGGTCTGGCGGATGTGATCCTCGAGAGCGCCATCACCACCATCATGGATTGCGAAGACTCCGTCGCCGCCGTCGATGCCGAGGACAAGAAACTCAGCTACTCGAACTGGTTGGGCCTCATGAAGGGCGATCTGACCGAGGATGTGAGCAAAGGCGGCACCACCTTCACCCGAAAAATGAACCCGGACCGGCTCTACACCGCCCCCGATGGCGGCGATCTCCTGCTACCCGGCCGTTCGCTCATGCTGGTCCGCAATGTCGGGCCTCTCAT
>JBCDAQ010000243.1:0-4776 GCA_039185285.1 Pseudomonadota bacterium | reverse complement strand
GCTTTGTTCTTCTGTTGGTTCTCCCAAACCAACACCCGTGCCCGCCCGCCCTTGTTCCCACTGTTCTGCGGCTGGGCGGGGGCGTAATTCCCGCCGGGGACCCGCCCGCGGTTTCTGAGGTTTTCGGTCATCGCTGTCCTGAGCCCGCCATCCCGGCGGGTTTGCATGAGGAGAACGCGATGTCTTTCTGGAACTGGCGGCGAGATCCTGACCGCCGCAGCGCCTTCGACCAGGCCGTACCTTGGATCATGGTCTTGTTTGCCTGGGTCTTTGTCATCACCGGCGTCACATCGGGCTATGCCACGATTGCGGGTATCTTTCTGATCTTCCAAGAAACCGGCGGTGTCGGATCAACGGTTAAAGGATCGGCCATCATGATCACGGTGGCCGTCACATCCATTGTTATTTGTGGATGGACGCTGTTGGTTCGCTATGGGCCGGACGTGCGCGCGTCGTGGCGCAAACTCGTCATGCTCAAGCTGGGCGCGGTTCTGCTGGCGATCACCCTCTGCGTGAGTTCGCTGCCGAACCTAGTCTTCATCGCAGGTCCCGCAGCGAAACAGCATGATTGGCGCCTGACCCAGGTGACCTTCACTGTCCTCGTCAATGCGATCGAAGCCCGTGCACTTGGGGTTTTGAAGATCCGCGCCGGCTGGCTGGCCGAGATGGAACGGGCTTGCCAGTTGGAGCAAGCGGAGCTGACGGGCGGCGTTGTCTCGACCGTCGGTTCCGGCACCGGACCGGTTGCTGTGGCGCTAAGCGGAGTCTGCACCCAGACCAAGAGCTTCGTCGGCTCCATGGATCAGGCGCTGCAGACCACGGAGGCGGAGATCGCCAAGGCACGGGCGGCGCTCGGCTGGATGCGAGACATCATCCGCGATCGCGATGGCGGGATCGTCGAGCGAGAGGATCAGTTCCTGCTCGCCGGCGACAGGCTGATCACGGCGCTGCAGAAGGTTCGAGCCGCCGATCTCTCGGACGCGCTCGATGCGGGGGCTGCTCAAGTGGGGGCGAGCGTTGCCGAGCTCGGCAGCAACTCGGCATTCTCGCCTCAGCAGGTCGAGATGGTCTCGTCGATTAAAGCGGGCCTTCAGGGCTTGGTCTCGGGGACCAAGACGGTCTCCGACCGCCTGCGTGCGGATCCACTGCCGGAGATCATGCCAATCCAGTCACCGGACTTCATTGGCGCGATCATGGCGCATGTCACGCGGTACGTCCCGCTCCTGGCAGCGGCTGTGGCGATCGACTGCTTCATGATTTGGGCTTTGGCGTTCTTGCTCGCCGGGCGCGGCGAGAAACCCCTGGATGAGGAGGAGTGACATGACCTTTGTCTTGAAGTGGATCAACCGGGCCGTTGGGCTGACATTGCTCGTGACGGCCGCGGCCCTCACGACGGGCCTGGCATTGGCGCTGATCGCAAGCCAGCTGATCGGGGAAGAGGCCTTCATCGATCGCCTCACCTGCCAGCTCGGGCTTTCAGAGACATGCGTGCACGAGCGGTTGGAAGACAGTCAACGGCACTTGGAACGACAGCGTCGTGAGAGCAAGCGCCTGCGCGAGCGCATTGTTGAGATGGACGCGGTTCTGGGCCGCTTGAGAGAGCTCGATCGCGCCAGCTCATCTTATGTGATCTTCTACCGAGACAAGACAGGCCCCCTCGATGTGGTGACAGGGCACCAATACGCCTCGTTGCTGGATCCGGGTACGTTGACCTCTGGTTGGTGCTACATCGACGTCGGTCGGGGGTCCGCGCTGTCTGGGTCGCTGCATATCGCGCGCTTTGATGCGGATCTGAAACTCCATCAAAAGACGGTGGGTTCGCGGGATCGTCAAAAAGCCGGCGTCTCAGAAGACGCAGTCAAGGACGCGCGCGCCCGCTGCACATGGCCGGAGGGGATCTCCTAAGCTGCGGTTTGCGAACCGCCTGGGCGGATACCGCCCAGGTCCAGCCCGCCGGATCGGGCATTTTCCCTGAGGATCGACCTCACCGGTGGCCGCGATCTCTCTCGGTCATGTCATTGCGATCGCTGGGCCGTGCCGGTCAGGCCCGATCGAACGAAGAGGAGACATCAATGTTTGCAAACTTTATGGGTCGTGGCGTGCTGATTGCTGGTGCGCTCGCGGGCTCGCTCGTGATGGGGGCTGGCCCAGCTTTGGCTGGTGGCGGCTCCGTCATTGGCAAAGTGGCTGGTGATCTGAGTGATCGCTTCACCAAGGCTGTCAATCCGACTGTGCCGCCACGCATGCCAGCGCCCGCGCTGGAGTACCGACCGCCCGAGTATACGCCGCTCGGCAGCGAGACGTGGAGCACTGGCCGCGTCACTGGGGCCATCCCGCCGAAGGAGCCGCTGACTGGCACTTTCAATCGGGCGGGCACCGATCTCCGGCCTCGGGCAGCTTGACGGATCAGTTCAACCACATCGGTCGGGGGAACTGACCGGCATTGATCTCGCATGTCGCGCTTGGCGCGCGGCATGCGCTAAATTTGCAGGTGGCACGCCACCCATGCTATCCTAAGCTCATGTTTAGAAGCCGTTTTAGAGAATTTGAAGATTACGCTGCGATCGACTGCACATATGCTTCGGTGCGTCTCTGTCTGCCCAAGGGACAATGGGACTATCTTCGCTGGTTGATGTCCCAAGACTTCGATCTTAACCGCTTTACCAGGGCCTGTGATCGACGACGACGGGCCATGCAGAGGCCGGAAGTGGGCTTCGCCGACTTTGTCTCAGTGGCGACCGATCGACTTCATCAACTCCACTATCGATCCCATGCCGACGGGACCCATCTCGCCCAACCGGTCTTTCCGCATCAGATGCGGCTGGCGATTGATAAGGCCGAGGCATTCTTCCAGCGGTCCGGTCCCGATCCCATGCGCTGGTGCGGCTGGCGCTAAGAGCCGCACGATCCCCAAGAATGTTGTGAGAATTCCGCCCAGGTCCCGCCCGACCTGATCGGTGGGATTTGCTCTGACTGGGTTTGGGCCCCTGGGGGCCCCTTACGCCACATCAATCGGAGCACATCCATGTTGGGATCTATCGAAGCCTTTCTTGTCCATCTCGGAGGTGGGCTCACCTTTGAGTTCGGAGACGATCTTTATTGCTATCTCCGCCAGGAAGCGTTCGGCGCAAACCTGGCCACCTGTCGCGCGGAGACGGTGCGCACTATCGCGCGATTGGGCGAGGCGAGCCCCTATGCGGCCTTTGCCGGAACTCTGATCGGCTATGGGATCTCGCCGTTATCCGGGCTTCTCTCTGTTGTAGCCGGACGCGCCAAGTCGGCCTCAGGTGCCTTCGGTCGCGGTTTTGGTCTGGAACTTGTTGAAGGGGCGCTCTCGGTTCTCGGACAGGTGATCACGGATCAGGTCCTGTCCACAGCGCTTTGGTCCCTGGGCCTCAGCGCGGCGATCGCACCGGTTCGTGGGAGCGTTGCGGCCTTCACATATTCCTGGGCCCAGAGCGGTCTCTTCCGCTTCGCCATGGTGATGCTGCTCCTCGGTATCGGCGCCTTGGGACTTCACTGGTTGGGGTTCTTGCCGGTTTGAACAGAAGAATATCGGGCTGGGCCGGTTGGTGCGACCTCACTCCAAATACCGCCCGGCTTCAGCCCGACCCGCCATGCACAGATTGCCAAGATGCGAGGGCGCCGTGCTGGAGCGCGGCGCATTCATGGTCTGAGTGAGGCGCAGTATGAAAGATCACACATGCGGAGGAACCCAAGCACCCGAGCTGTCTGGCTGGGCCTCGATCTGGAAGATCAACGGCGCCCTTCTGCGCGCGGCAGCTGGCTTCGGCCTGGCCTGGCTCTTCTGGCAGGCAGCACAGCTTCCCGGCTTCGAGCTTGTTCTCTACTTGGCAGCCGTCTTCGCGATTGTTGGCGTCAAACACGCAGCAATCGCGCTGATCGAGCTCATCAAATGGATCTGGCGGATTCGGAGATGGACCAAGTATCGCCGCCAAGGCTCGGCTCCCAAAGCTGACCGAATTGCCTCTCAGGCCGATCTGCGGGCGCGGGGGCTGATCCGATGAGCTTTCTCTTTGGCAATCCTTTCGCACGTCTGCGCGAGGTCAATACAGGAGGAGCCCGGATCTTGGGCCCGTCTGCGAACGGACGGGACGTGATCGTCGCGGCACCGGGGCATAGTCTGGTTTTGGCCGAAAGCGGCGGTGGCAAGACGACCAAGGTCAGTCTTCCAGCGCTCTTCTCATTCGCCGCTGACTTAGATGCGGCCATCCTGATTCTTGATAGCAAGAATGGCGAGATCGCAGCCCAAGCCGCTGCCATGCTCCATGCGATGGGCCGCATCGTCTATGTGATAGATGATCTCGGAGCCCGGCCCGAGCTGGCGCGGTTCCGGATCCCGTTGAACCCATACGCGCCGGCCATCTCGGCCCAGCGGCGCGATCCACGCGACGTATCCTTCGCAACAGATCGGATCGCTCATACTTATATCGAAGAGCCGAAAGAGGATGCGAAGAACAAGTACTTCCGAGCCTGGCCACGCACGCTGATCGAATTTGCGCTCTGGCTCAACTTGAAGCGGGATCCAAACGCGGCGACGCCCGGGGCGGTCTCGGTCATCCTTTCGGATCCCGAGATGCTGCGCAGCTTCGCCCAGATCGAGGCTGAAGAAGGCGATGGCATTCTCCAGTCCCAGGCCAAAGCCATTCTCGAGATGGCGGGCCATGAGCACTGGCCGCAGCATCTGGAGGAAGCACAGCGCGCGCTGCGCCTCTTCGCGCCGGGAACCCGGCTTCACGACGTGGGGCAAGGTGC
>JBCDAQ010000242.1:0-4914 GCA_039185285.1 Pseudomonadota bacterium | reverse complement strand
GAGATACTGTCGCCTGCACTCGTGGCCAGGACCGTTCCGCCCTGAGCACGGATATCCGCAATCACCGTCGCCAGTTTCGCGACCCCCCCGGCTGTGCCATCGCCTTCCATCCGGTCGAGATCGTTGACATGGACGATCCTGAGCGTGTCCTGAGCGACTGCCGGTGCGGCAGCCAGAGCCATGGCAGCAATAAATGCAGCGATACGCATAGAGTTCTCTCCTGTTCGGTCAGCCTGGAGGCTATCTTATTGCCCTGGTGGAGAGAAGTCTGCCTGAAACGCGTGTCGTCAGGAGAGGCCCGGCTTTAGATCAGGCCTACGCATTTGCACGGATGCAGCCCGAGCGCGTCATACCCGCTCTAGGCAATGGGCCGGAATTCACCTTTATCATCCGCTGTGTGCAAAGTGCCCGTGGCGATGTCGATCCAGCCAGCGTGGAGGCTGAGGCGGCCTTTGGCCACCGCCTCGCGGACGAAGGGGAAGGTGTTGAGGTTGCGGATTGAGGTCAGGACCGCTTCTTGCTCCAGCCTGCGGGACAGTTCGGGCCCCTCCAGGCCTTCCTTGATCACCGCCTCGGTCGTCTCGCGCAGGATATCCATCCAGCGGCCGATGAAGCTGGTTGTCTCCTCCAGTTCCGGCGCCTGGCCCGTGCACATGGCGTGGCAGGCTTTCACGCCGCCGCAGTTTGAGTGCCCAACCACCACGATATGGGCAACTTGGAGCGCGTTGACCGCATACTCAACAGCTGCCGAGGTTCCGTGATGCTGGTGATCGGGGTGATAGGGCGGGACCAAGTTGGCGACATTGCGCACAACGAAGAGATCGCCGGGTTCTGCCCCGAACATCCCCACCGCATCGACCCGGCTGTCGCAGCAGGAAACCAGCATCGCCCGCGGGTTCTGCCCCTTGTCGGCAAGCCGGGCGTACCAGGCCTGGCGCTCCGCATAAGGGCCTTGCTTCCAGCTCTGATACTCCCGCACCAGGTATTTCGGCATGGGTGAAATCTGAGGTGAGATCTCTAGATCTTTCGTCATTGGCTCTCTTCCGGGGCGAGCCAGGTCGGATATTCCTTCCCACTCTCGCCAATGAAAACGATCTCCTGCCGCGTATCCGTCTGGCGGGTGACCATGTCGTAACAGGCCCAGCCGTTTTGCGGGGGCCAGGTGGAGCAGTATTGGTCGCCGCGGACCTCCCAGTAACCCCAGCTGTCATGGCCGTCATTATAGAGCGTGCGGCCCGAGGCGTAGAAGATCTGGGTCGTGCCCTCGCCGAGGACCTTCTGATCAGTGAGCAGATCCTTGATCTGATCCCCTGTCAGCGCGCTCTCCTCGGCCAAGGCAAAGCCAGTGATCAGCGCAAGCGTCGCGATAAGAACGATCCGCATCTGCCCCCCTTTGGAATTGCGTGTCGTTTTTTCGGGCGATAGACCAGCCCGCGAGGCCAAGGCAAGTGAAAAGGGGCTCTGACAATGCGCGCAATCCTGATGGGAGCTGGGAACGACACCCCCGGCGGGCCGGAGGTTTTGGTCACTGGCGAGGTGGCAGAACCCGAAGTTCGGCCAGGCGAAGTCTTGGTTCGCGTGACGGTTTGCGGTGTGAACGGGCCTGATTTGGTCCAGCGGCGTGGGCATTACCCCGCACCCAAGGGCGCCTCGCCGATCCTGGGTCTTGAGATGTCCGGCGAAGTGGTCGCCGTGGGCGATGGCGTCACCCGCTGGGCAGTGGGCGATCGGCTCTGCGGGCTTACCAATGGTGGCGCTTATGCGGAGATGGTGGCCGTCGATGCCGATCACTGTCTCCCGATCCCCGAAGGCGTGAGCGAGGTGGATGCGGCCGGTCTCTGCGAGACATTCTTCACCGTCTGGTCGAATGTTTTCCATGAGCAGAAGCTGCCAGAGGGCGGGTTGTTCCTGGTCCACGGCGGGGGTGGCGGGATCGGCTCGACCTGCATTCAGCTCGGTGCGGCCCGGGGCCTGCGCGTCTTCACGACCGAGGGGCCGGAAGGGCTGGCGTTCTGCCGTGAGATGGGCGCGGAGCGGGCAATCAACTATCGCGAAGAGGATTTCGTCGCGATCGTGCGCGAGGCGGGCGGTGCAGACGTGATCCTCGACATCATCGGGGGCGATTACATCGCCAAGAACATCAAAGCCGCCAATCACGATGCCCGGCTCATCCAGCTTGCGTTCAATGCAGGCTCGAAGGTCGAGATCAACCTGATGTCGGTCATGCTGAAGCGGCTGGTCTATACCGGCTCGACCCTGCGCACCCGGCCCGATGCGTTCAAGACGGCGGTCGCCCGTGCGCTGGAGGCCGAAGTCTGGCCGCTGTTTGCCTCGGGCAATCTGAAACCCGTCACCCATGCGGTCTTGGGCTTTGACGAAGCGGGCGAAGCGCATAGCATGATGGAAGCCGCCAAACACCGCGGCAAGATCCTGATGAGGCCCTGATGCGCTCTCCGCTCACGCAGTTCGGTTACGAAAAACTCCCCGGCCTTGGCCACAACCAGGGCCCACCGATGGAGGCAGGCTTTGGCTTTCGCAAATTTGCATGGGGCAAAGCGCGGGCGGAGCTGATGCCGAAACTACCCCTGGAGGTCCTCAAACGCCGGGTCGCGCGGGCCAAAGAGCTGGGGCTCGCCTATCCGCAATACGCCTCGATCCTGCTCGGCACGGGCCGGGACGTGGTGGCGTTTCTCTTCACCTCGGACGCAATCGGCCTGCGTGTGGAGCGGGAGATGCGCCTCTCCGGCGTGGCGGCGGAGAAACTGGGTGCGATTGGCGCTGACCGGCTGCTTCTCGTGCCGCGAGGCGTCGATATCGGCGCGGTGCGGGCAGGACTGGCAACCCGCTATGGGATCGCGATCGCCCGGGCAGGAGCCGAGCCCAAACCGTTGGCAACCTTTGGCGAGGGCAGGCAGGCGATCCGCGCCGTTCTCGATCCGATGAAACTGCCCAGCGACACAGTGGTCATGGTCGGCACAGACCCCCGCGAACGCGACTGGGCCGAGGCGGCGCGGCTGGCCAAGTTCCTGCCTTCTGAGGTATACTTCCCCGGTTAGGTCAAACCGAGGGCCATCAGATTTCGCCCCGAGCCGCATATCTCCTAATCGCGACACTCATCGGCTTCGCCGTGCTCTCTCCGCATGCGGGGCCGAATGTCCAACCGCCGGTACGGATGCCACAGAAACACATCCCCTATGATCCCGATAAGATCATCCGAATGACGCTGTATGAGTACAAACGCGGCAGAAACCACGCGAAGCATAAGGTGACGGGCCGCTTCACGGAGTTTGGGATCCCGATGAAGTACCTGGCCAATGCCAGCGCTTATCATGAGCAGGTGCCTCTCAGCTTCTCAACCTGGATGACCTGGGAGAGAAATGAGAACGGAGAGATCGAGTTCGTTTCCGTCCGCGATGAGCAGGGCTTCGCCCCTCGCTCCAACGTCAACACGAACATCTTTCGATCGCACGTCACGAGCGCCGGTGTCGGTGGGCCGATTGCAGGGGATCGCCAGTTCAGGGGAGGAGCGTTGAACAGAAACCCGTTCCCTGGTTTCTTTGGCTCTCACACCTCCGTCAAGCCATCCAAGCAGTACTACCCGATGGAGGGGCCTTATTGCGGTTTCGACGCGTTTGACAACACGCTGCAGTGGACAATAAGTGGCTACCTAGAACAAGGCCAAGACCCCAGGGAACATGTCGATGAGCCTCTCAGCTTAGGGCGCGCATTTGCCTATCCGTCAGGAAGCGAGGCGTATACTCAAATTGTTCTATGTAAAGATCATCTGCCTCTAGGAATCGGAACTGGGTTCTGTAGGGCGGGCCGGAGTCTCAACGACTACGTCAAATACAGAATAAGCTTCGATAGCTCGACGCTTTGCTCCGCTCCTGATCTCCTTGGCGCCTTCGATGCGTTTCTGCGCAAATACGCTTCGGCGCAGGAATGAGTGGCGAACTGGTAGCCCAGCGCTTCTCGCGGGTGGGCCTGCCGAGACGCGCCGGATGGCACCTCCAAGCTGGTGATCCGTGGTGATCCTTTCGAATTTCCACCTGTTGGAAGACTGGATGTCACGTGTTTCCGTTAGGAAACATGAACTAAATCAAGTGCTTATCCGGCTTGCCCTTTAGGTGCCCTTAAGGGTCCTAAAGACATACCGTCGTCACAGGCTTTTCTTAAGGAAATGCTTTGAGCATTAAATTATTTTTACATTCCCGTGACAGCAATCCTCCGCCATCTGCTGCGTCAGCAAATAAATTTCGCTTAGGAGGAACGACTATGAAGACCGGATTTCACACACTCGCCATCCCGGGCCCGACCAATATGCCTTTCGAGCTGCGCCAGGCCATGGAGGTTCCGCTCGAGGACCAGCGCGCCCCTGGGTTTCCTGAGCTGACACTGCCTCTGTTTGAGAGTGTGAAGCGGATCTTCAAGTCGACCGAGGGACAGGTTTTCTTCTTCCCAGGCTCCGGCACTGGCGGATGGGAGAGCGCTGTTGCCAACACGCTGAGCCCCGGCGATACCGTCCTCTGCTCGGTCTTTGGCCAGTTCAGCCATTTGTGGCGCGACATGTGTCAACGTTTCGGCCTCAACGTCATCGCCGTCGAAGTCGAGTGGGGCAAAGGCGTGCCGCTTGAGGAGTACGCCAAGCATCTCGAGGCTGACAAAGAGCATAAAATCAAGGCCGTGCTCGCCTGCCAGAATGAGACCGCGACCGGTGTTACCTCGGACATTGCGGGTGTTCGCAAGGTTCTGGATGCCGCCAACCACCCGGCGCTCTTGTTCGTTGACGGCGTCTCCTCGGTCGCCTCGATCGACATGCAGTTCGACAATTGGGGTGTGGATGTCTGTGTCTCGGGCAGCCAGAAGGGCTTCATGCTGCCAACAGGTCTCGCGATCATCTGTGTCAGCCAGAAG
>JBCDAQ010000241.1:0-4947 GCA_039185285.1 Pseudomonadota bacterium | reverse complement strand
TCTCGCGATCTATGAGTTTGAGGAGATACGATGATGAAACGCTGCGTCGGCTTAGATGTATCGCAGGATCAGACAGCGCTCTGCATCCTGGATGGAGAGGGCAGGATCCTGGTCGAAGGGTCGTGCGCGACAGAGCCCGAAGAAATCTTGAAGATGGTCGCGCGCGGCAGAGCGGTCGAGAAGATCGTCCATGAACCCGGACCGCTGTCGATCTGGCTGACACGAGAGCTGAAAGACCGCGGCGCACCGATCGTTTGTATCGATGCGCGGGCGGCGCATAAGGCGTTGTCGGCGCGGATGAACAGGGAGCCGGGACAAGCAATTGATCCAGTGAATCAATTGCCCGGCGAACGGATCGGCCAGACGCGGAAGCGTTAGCGCAACTCGCCCGGACGGGCTGGTATCGCGAAGTCCATGTAAAGAGCGAGGCGTCGGACCGGCTGCGTCTGCTTCTGTCGGCCCGCGAACGCCTGATCCGGATCCGCATGGACATCGAAGCTCAGGCGCGCGGGATCCTGAAGACGTTTGGCATTCGGCTCGGCCCGGTGCGCGCTGGATGGAGCCGCAGGAACTTCCGGGATCAACTGTGCCTGGCGTCGGCCCAATCGTGGCACTCAGCTTCGTCGCCACCATCGACGATGCTGATCGGTTCCGAAAAGCGGTCGATGTAGGCGCATATTTGGGCCTGACACTACGTCGATATCAGTCCGGCGAGACCGACTGGACGGGCCGTGTCTCGAAGCGCGGCGACAGCACGATGCGAAAGCTGCTCTATGAGGCCGCCAATGTTCTGATCCAGCGCGACGGGATAACCTTCGCATGGGCCAGAGAGGAGAGGCCCGCATGATCTGACTTTCCACGAGATCCGCCACTGGCGGACCCAGGTCCGATCGGGACGGAGGCCGAACAACTGCGCTGTCGAATGTCGATGCGCCGCTATGGCGACTTCGCAGCCGACCAACGGAGGTGTTCAGTCCCCGACGCCACTATGGGGCGGCTCGACCGACCCCGGAGACAACCATGAGCCCGATGAGATCAAACCAAATCCCCCTCAATGCAAGCGCTAAAGATAGAAAACTTTCGCTAAGTATGGGGCTATCGGCGAAAGACGGAAGACTAAGTTTTATAGCTAGGCAATCTGTGTGAGACGGTGTTCATCCGCTTTTTACAGATCAGCCAACTCGTTGATTGCCAACGCAAAGTCCGTGAACTTTAGCTGGTGCTAGATTAGGACTGGTTGGCAGCGTTTGCCGGTAGGAACCGCGCGCAAGAAGTTCCTTGCGCGCGGTGAGGTTGTCAGATCACTCAGGAACCAGTTCGCCGGGAAGCGTGTTGATCGTCATCGTATCGCCCGGCTGGAAGTGGATGACCGAGCGGATCGACTTGCCGGCCTTCAGGAGGTCGAAGGCTGTGTTGATCTGCCCATGGGTCATGTGGTGGGTGATGTAGGGGTCGACGCTGAACTCACCGCTCATCCACTCGTCGACCATGCCGGGCAGTTGGCTCCGGCCCAGGACGCCACCGAAGGCTGTGCCGCGCCAGACCCGGCCAGTGACCAGTTGGAAGGGGCGGGTTGAGATCTCTTGGCCCGCACCGGCGACGCCGATCACGGTGCACTCGCCCCAGCCCTTGTGGCAAGCTTCGAGCGCCGAGCGCATCAGCTCCACATTGCCGACCGCCTCGAAGGTGTAGTCGAGTCCGCCATCGGTCATCTCAACGAGAACCTCTTGGATTGGCTGCTTGTAGTCCTTCGGATTGAGGCATTCGGTGGCGCCGAGCGCTTTGGCGAGCGGGAATTTCGCTTCGTTGACATCGATGCCGATGATCCGCGAGGCACCGCGGAGCACGGCCCCTTGGATGACCGCCATACCAACCGCGCCGAGGCCAAAGACTGCGACTGTCGCGCCTGCCTCGACATTGGCGGTGTTGCGCACCGCGCCGATGCCTGTGGGCACCGCGCAGCCCATGACGGAGGCCTTCGAGAGAGGAGCCTCCTTGGTGATCTTGGCCACCGAGATCTCGGGCAGCACGGTGTATTCGCTAAACGTGCTGGTGCCCATGTAGTGCAGGATCTGCTTGCCCTTGTAGGAGAAGCGCGAGGTGCCGTCCGGCATCAGGCCAGCGCCTTGGGTCTTGCGGATCGTCTGGCAGAGATTGGTTTTGCCCGACTTGATGTAGGGGCAGTTCGGATCCTCCGGCACATAAAGCGGGATCACATGATCGCCTGGTTTGACCGAGGTGACGCCCTTGCCGACGTCCTCGACAATGCCGCACCCCTCGTGGCCGAGAATGCAAGGGAAGAGCCCTTCTGGGTCTTCGCCTGAGAGGGTGAAGACATCCGTGTGGCAGAGGCTGGTGGTCACGATCCGGACGAGAACCTCGCCCTCCTTCGGACCTTCGAGGTCAATTTCCTCGATCTCGAGGGGCCGGTTCGGCTCCCAGGCAATGGCGGCGCGCGTTTTCATGGCGGATCTTCCCTTTGTTTGAAGTTTAGTGAACGAAATGCCCATCCGACGCGTCCTCAAGATCGAGGACCGGGTCGAGAACGAGGACGAGACGGGTCTCGCCTGTGCCTTCGATTGGCGGGGAGCGATGCACAAAGCCGGTCTGAGGAATGGTTGGCCAGTTCTTGCCTCGGAGCACGATTGGAGCGGCTGTCGGGGCCGTGAAGACCCGCTCCGGCTCAGCGCCGTCGCCCGCGATCCCGTACTGCGTGCCTGTGCCGCGATACGTGCAGATCAGGCGTGCTGTCACTGTATCTGTGTGAAACTTCCGGCAGGCGTTCGAGCTGATCACATCGAGGCGAAGCAACAGGTATGGGGCCTGCATCAGTTCAGCGAAGATGTTCGCCAGGGCAGCAACATCATCGATCAGCATATCCCTTTCAGGGCCCGCTGGTGTCTCGCAGATATCGCAGACATGCATGACAGCTTCGCGCATCTTCTCGGGGCTGACGATGGTCCGCGCCTTGGGCAGTTGCTCTGGCGCCAGCTCGTCGATCCAGGATTGGAAGCTGGCGAGGGGGGATCGCTGCCAAATCATGGCCGAGCAATCTGGCTCGCGGATCGCAGAGAGGCCTTCCGGGATGCTGGTCAGACTGAGCCCATCACAACTGTGGCTCGGGATCTCTGTAATCAGGTTCATGCCGCTGCCTCCGGCTTGCGCCATACGGGGAAGGGATCCGGCATATCGGGGAGCGACTTGGGATCCGAGGCAACGTAATCCGGCAAAAGACATGCATCGAGGCGGGCTTGGAGTTCAGGCCAGTCGATGCCTGAGCCGATGAAGACAATCTCCTGGCGGCGGTCGCCCCAGGGCTCTTCCCAATGCTGTTTCATATAGGCGCGTGCGCCTTCGTGATCGGGCCAGCGATCCTCGGGCACCGAGGCCCACCATGTGCCGAGTGGTTTGACCGAGGACAGAACTCCTGCCAATGAGAACTCTGCCACCCACTCGGGCCGGGTTACGATCCAGAAGTGGCCCTTTGCCCGGATCACGCCGGGCAGGCCGCCGTTCAGGACCTCCAGGATTTTTTCCGGGATGAAAGGACGCCGCGCGCGGTAGACGTGGCTGGTCACGCCATATTCCTCAGTTTCTGGCACGTGGTCGGCGAAACCGTAGAGCTCTTTGGCCCACATCGGGTGATCGTGGGCTTTCTCGAAGTCAAAGAGGCCGGTGTCGAGGATCTTATCGGCGGCGACGTTCGAATGATTGGTCTCGATAATCTCGCAATCCGCATTCAGGCTGCGGATGATCTTACGAGCGGCATCGACCTGTCCCGGGTCTGCATCGTCGACCTTGTTCAGGATCACGACATCGGCGAATTCCATCTGGTCGGTCAACAGATGAACCAGCGTGCGGTCATCCTCCTCGCCCAGGCTTTCGCCACGGTCACTGAGGAAATCGTGGCTGGTGAAATCCTTGAGCAGATTTACCGCGTCGACCACTGTCACCATCGTGTCGAGGCGCGCGACGTCGGCGAGGCTCTCACCATATTCATCGCGAAAATCGAAGGTGGCGGCGACGGGCAGTGGCTCGGAAATCCCGGTGGATTCGATCAGGAGGTAATCGAAACGCCCGTCATCGGCGAGGCGGCGTACCTCCTCCAGCAAGTCATCGCGCAGGGTGCAGCAGATACAGCCATTCGACATCTCGACCAGGGTCTCATCGGTTCGGCTGAGTTCGGTATCGGCACGCACAAGATCTGCATCGATGTTAACTTCGGACATGTCGTTGACGATGACTGCAACGCGCCGCCCCTCACGGTTGTTCAATACACGGTTCAAGAGGGTGGTCTTCCCGGCGCCTAGGAAGCCAGAGAGGACAGTGACGGGAAGGCGTTCATGTTGCACGGGCTGAGTCTCCTTGGCGGATGCATTTCCGGGACAGAATTAGTCGCCGGGCGCGGTGCGCTCAATATAAATGTTATAACATCACAGAATTTGAAGATAGCGGGTGATCAGGCTTTTCGAAGGGCCGGCCAGACATCACCCGCCGGGCGATGAACGAAGATCTATAATGGTTGGAGAGACTGAAGACATTGGCGCGTTGAGATACGGGCAGACCTGCGCGTAAGCTGAGCGAGCCGTTTCAAGCGATTTTGAGTCTGGGCATGATCGACGATACCCCCACCGAACCCACCATCTGGCACAGCGATTGTCTGAATATAGGAAACCATAACCCGCCGGAGTTTCTTGAGCGGATTAACGAGAACACGGCCAGCGATCGGGTGGATACAAGCAATGCTCTCCAGCGCGGTTTCCCTGTCGAACGCAAGGATCTCGCAAAATACTTTAGCACCAAGCATGCAATTTTTGACAACGCGCCGCTGCCCAATTTTTTCAGTCTCTCTGGCCCATGCATGACGGAAGCCTTCGCAGATGTCCTGCGCGGCTTCGATCTAGGGGACGCCGTCTTCTATCCGATCGATATTTATTGCGCGGATGG
>JBCDAQ010000240.1:0-4948 GCA_039185285.1 Pseudomonadota bacterium | reverse complement strand
TGGAACGCTTAACCTTCCGCTGTCCCTAACCCAAGCCAAGGACGCCTGATCATGACCTTAAGCAATGTCGAGCTCTGCTCCGTCGCCCTTGTGAAGCTTGGGGCAGAAGGCATTTCATCGTTCAGCGATGGTACCGCTGAAGCGGATGTCGCCGGAACTCTCTATGACGTCATCCGAGACAGCCTGCTTGGGGTTCACCCCTGGTCATTCGCCACGGCTCACGCCGAACTCGTGCAATTGCCAACCGCACCGCTTACCGATTTTGAATACGCGTTCGAACTGCCAAGCGATTTCATCAAAGCCCTCTCAGCAGGTGACGACTGCCGAAGCCGCGGAGCTGTGTACCAGGTCGTTGGTCGAGAAGTTCATACAAACTATGAAGAGCTGACCTTTGCTTACATAAGGCGTGCAGACGAAGCCGACTTTCCCACCTATTTCGTTTCCGCGTTGATCAACAGGCTGGCCGCCGAGTTTTGCCTGCCGCTCACTGAGAACGCTTCGCGCTCAGAATTGCTGTTCAGAACAGCCGAAACAGAGCTGAAGCTCGCCAAGCTTATCGACAGCCAACAGGACACGCCTCCTCGCGTTGAGGATTTCACACTGATCGAGGCTCGGCTGTAATGACTCGGATCAACCTACTCCAGACCAACTTCACGTCCGGTGAGCTGGATCCGCGGTTGCTTGGAAGAAGCGATCTGCGATCCCAAGAGAATGGTGCGTCACGATTACAAAACGTCTTTGTCGAAACAACAGGTGGTGTTCGCCGCCGGTCCGGCATGGCTTATCTCGCCACAGCTACGGGCCGTGGCCGTCTCGCCACCTTTGAACCCAGTTCAGGGGGAACCTATCTTTTTGTGTTTTCTGATCTTCAACTTGATATCTTCGAAGACGAAACGCTGCTGTCCACATTGATCACGCCATGGTCTGAAGACGACGTCAAGCAGATCAGCTGGGCCCAGTTCGACGACAGCGTCCTTGTTACGCACCCTGATCATTCACCGCAGCAAATCGTGAAGGTCAGTGACATCAACTGGACGATCGATGATCTCGAGTTCAGCACGAAGGAGTCAGGTTTAAGCTGTCAGCCTTTCGCCAAGCATGTCCCTGACGATGTAACCTTGGCAGCAAGCGGCCTGAACGGAAACGTTACACTTATCGCATCGGATGATGTCTTCGTCACCGAGCATCTTGGAACCATATTCCGAATCAGGGGCGGTCAGGTCCAGATTACGAACATTGTGAGCCCGACATCAGCCCAAGGCGACGTTCTGGGTTCGGACGACCTCGTCGATCCGAGCATCCCGACAGCCGATTGGGATGAACAGGCGTTTAGCGACGCCAGGGGCTGGCCGATTACTATTTCTTTCCATCAAAACAGAATGGTCATCGGTGGCTCGAGAGATCTGCCGAACGCGCTTTGGCTTTCACGATCTGAACGCTTTCTCGACTTTGATCTCGGCATCGGCCTGGATGACGAGGCTATCGCTTTCCGTCTGTCCGCGAATGACGCGCCGGCAGTTAGAGCGCTGCAATCCGGGCGCCATCTACAAGTCTTTACGTCGACTGGCGAGTGGATCGTTACAGGAGACCCGCTAACACCGCTAAACCTCCAAGTCGGTCAGCAGAGCCGCATAGGTTCGCCGGTCGACCGGCAGGTGCCGCCAAGGGACGTCGATGGCGCGACTTTGTTTGCTGCACGCAGCGGGCAGGAGATCCGGGATTTCCTGTTTGCAGACACCGAGCAAGCCTATCAGGCTCCAGACCTCGCCCTGCTGGCAAGGCATCTGATTTCGGATCCCGTCGATCAGGTCTTCGATCGACGTCGACGCCTCTTCCTCATCGTCATGGCTGATGGGTCGATGGCCTCCATTGGAATTTACCGGAACGCGGATATCGTGGCTTGGAGTGGACAGATCACAGAAGGTGCAATCCTCTCCGTTGCGACCACAGATACCCGTACATTCCTGCTCGTCGAGCGGGCGAATGGCGTCTTCATCGAAGAGCTGATTGATGGCCTGTTCGTCGATGCAGGACTATCTCTGAGCAACCCTTCTCCCATCACGGTCTGGTCAGGCCTTGATCATCTCGAAGGTCAGGCTGTCACGGTCGTATCCGAGACCGGTGGTGTCGAGACGGCCACCGTGAATGCGGGTGAGATTATTCTTTCCACCCCGGTCACCGAGATAGCGGTCGGCCTTCCCTATACCCATGTCGTCGAGCCTCTACCGCCAGCGACAAGTTCGACCTCTGGCCGCACGCAGGAGCCCTTGTATCGCCCCATCAGGCTTGCACTCAGGGTTCTAGAAACCAGCAGCCTTAACGTTGATACAGGCAGCGGCCTACGTGACCTTCTGTTTCCAACGTCACCTGATCCGACGCCCTTTACAGGCGATCAGGTTCTACGGGCACTCGGTTGGCGTCGGGGGACGAACGATCGCCCCTGGAGAATCGAGCAGTCGACGCCACTCCCCTTCACGCTCTTGTCCGCAACCACAGAAGTAAAGGTGAACAGCTGATGGGTGCTCTTAGCAGTCTCGCTACCGTTGGCCTTAATCTCGCCCTTGCCGATCAGGCGCAAAGGCGGCAGTCCCGAACGATCAACGCTGAGCGCGATCAGAGAGTCGACACGATCGAGCGACGTAACGCAGAAGAGCGGCGAAGGATCGAAGATCGTCTTCGACGGCAGCTCGCCAGTCAGCGCGCCCGCGCCGGCGCCGCTGGGATCGGGGGCAGCGCCTCGTCAAATGCCATTATCCAGGGGTTGATCGAGGAAGCGTCCATCGCGGATCAGGCAAACCAACAAGAAGCATCGCAATCGATCGCCACAATCAATCGCAATGCCCGCAATGCTCGGCGCAATAACCTCCTAGAACTCGCGGATAGCTCAGCTCGGCGCGGCATATCACTCCTAAGCCGCGGTTCAGGTTCATCCTTGTTCGACCTTTAGCGAAGCGCAGTGGTAAGACGGCAATGTCGATGTGGCTCTCTGCGAACCCTTGTTCGAGCTCTTTCAAATGATATGGGCGAGACAAGAGCAAGCCAATCGACATAGCCGTCGCCTCGGCCTGGAAGAGACCGTGTTGGCGACAGGTATTTCGGTCGTAAAAGTTTTCGATCCGAAGACCCATACGATCCCTGCGCCAGATAACTTTCTGGTGTGCTTGATCAATCCCATCGAATGGCGAGACCTGCATGATCGCACGCTCGCGTTCACCGGGGAGGCCTAGCCGAATGGCGATATCGAACAAGAATAGGCCGCTTCAGCCTGCAAACCTGAGTTTTCAGCAATTTATCTGGCTTTGGAATCGCAGCCAGGGACAGTCGACACCCCGACTGCACCTCGACATCGCGGCATGGTTGGGAAAGCGATGGGTGGGTGGCGATCGTCGTCTCCTGCTTCTTTGTTTTCGCAGCGCAGGTAAATCGACGCTGATCGGCATGTTCTGCGCCTGGTTGCTGTTCAATCAGCCAAACCTTCGTATTCTGATCCTGTCAGCGGAATACGATCTCGCAAAAAAGATGGTACGCAACGTCAAGAACATCGTCGAACGTCATCCGCTCACAACCGACTTGATTCCGGAGCGCAGTCTTCAATGGGCGTCGGATCAGTTCACGGTGCAGCGCGAGCTGATCCTCCGTGACCCATCTCTTCTCGCGCGCGGCGTAACCTCCAACATCACCGGTTCGCGAGCTGACGTCGTTATCTGTGACGATGTCGAAGTCCCGAACACCTGTCGGACACCTGCAAAACGCGAAGAACTGAAGGACAGGCTGCATGAGATCAGCTACGTGCTGGTGCCAGGCGGATTGCAACTCTACGCCGGAACACCACACAGCCTTCATTCGATCTACGCAGAATCGGCATCCGAACGCGATCCGCAGATCTTTCTCGAGGGGTTTGATCGGCTGGTTATTCCCTTGCCTGATGAACATGGCGTAAGCCGATGGCCTGAGAGATTTCCAAAGACCAGTATCGAATTGCTCAGGCGGCAGACGGGCCCCGCCAAATTTCAAAGCCAGATGATGCTTCGCCCATCGGAGGACGAAGACGTCAGACTCGATCCAAAGAGCCTGATCCGATATGAAGAGGAGATCATCTGCAGGGAGAGCAATGGGCATAGGATTCTGACCATCGGTGGTCGCCGCATGGTCTCGGTTACAGCATGGTGGGACCCTTCCTTTGGCTCACCGGAAAAAGGTGACTCTAGTGTTATAGCGGCCGTATTCGTGGATGACGACGGCAACTATTGGCTTCATGATCTCCGTTACATCACGCACGATCCTGCACGCTGCGATGACGTCGATGAAGCGACCCAGCTTTGCCGACAGGTTGTCCACTTTTCGCAGGACCTCTATCTCCCTTCGATCACCATCGAGACTAATGGCCTAGGTCGGTTTCTACCTGCAGTGCTTCGCCGCGAAATGAATGGTCGCAGCTGTGGCTGCAGCGTTCTCGAACATGTTTCCCATCGCAACAAAGATCAGCGGATACTGGATGCTTTCGACCCTGTGCTTGCTGCAGGCGCGTTGAGAGCACATGCGCGGGTTTGGCAGACACCCTTCATCGATGAAATGCGAGACTGGCGTCCGGAGAGAAATGGCCGTGACGATGGTCTGGATGCCGTGAGCGCCTGCATTCTTGCCGAGCCAGTAAGGCTGAGGCGGTCCCCTGGAGCCAAACGAAAGAGCTGGCATCTTCAATCAGCAAGCCGTGCTCTAGAGATCGACTTTATCCCTTAGAGATATCTCCAAATTCAACGTGATCAGTTCAAGGTCACGCTCAATCGTCAACTCTGGGAACGCCCCTTCCTTGCTGCATGAGCGCTATCCTTGTGAGGAACCATGATCCAGATAACTGCGACCCGGCCTCTCGAAAACGCCGACAGCACGGTGATCGACTTTGAAGCGGCAGCCACCAAGATCACCACTGATCGTATCGCCGCCGCCC